>NZ_CP016809.1:0-314000 GCF_002741055.1 Paenibacillus ihbetae
CTTTCCCGAGTATCGAGGGTCGAGATTTGTTCCATGTCGTCCGTGCTTAACTCAAAGTCGAAAATATCGAAGTTTTCTACGATCCGCTCTTTGTGTACCGATTTTGGAATGACAACGACTTCGCGCTGAACAAGCCAGCGCAACACGACTTGGGCGACGGACTTGTTGTGTTTAACAGCAATTGAGGTCAGCAGTTCGTTGCCGAACATGTTGCCCCGTCCTTCAGCGAACGGCGCCCACGACTGGTGTTGAACTCTCTGCTCTTTCATAAAAGCGGTGGTCTCCATCTGCTGGTAGAATGGGTGCGTTTCAATCTGGTTGACGGCGGGCACGATTTCATTATGCACGATGAGGTCCATCAGACGGTCGGGCAAGAAGTTGCTGACCCCGATAGCTTTAATTTTGCCTTCGCGGTACAGTTCCTCCATTGCACGCCAAGCACCATAGTAATCGCCGAACGGCTGATGAATAAGGTACAGATCGAGATAGTCGAGTTGCAGCTTCTTCAGGGATTTAGCAAACGCCAGCTTGGCACTCTCGTAGCTGGCATCCTGAACCCAAAGTTTGGTCGTGATGAACAGCTCCTCACGCGGTACACCGCTGCGCTTAATCGCGCGTCCGACCGCTTCCTCGTTCAGATAGCCGGCGGCGGTGTCGATCAGGCGGTAACCGGTCATTAGTGCTTCAAATACTGCGCGCTCGCATTCCTCGGCATCAGGAACCTGGTAGACACCAAAGCCGATGATCGGCATTTTCACTCCGTTGTTCAACGTTACGGTTTGCATTGTGATTCCTCCTATTGTTCAAATGAATAACTGCAAATGGCTGCAAATCCCGGGGACGGTACTTGAGAACAGAGATTCCGTTTATAGCCGATTTGCATTACAATCAGCTTAGAACCTTCGTGTTACACGAAGTCAAGCTTCTTTTTAAGAATTGTTTTTCTAGGAGGATTTCACATGCATACAGTTAAAGAAGCCGCCCAGATAACAGGGCTCACCGAGCATGCCGTGCGCTTTTACACAGATAAGGGTCTGGTGCCAAGCGTACAGCGCAATCAGAATAATATCCGGATGTTCGATGAAGAATCGATCAACTGGTTGCATGGCATTAAATGCCTCAAGCAATCCGGAATGCCAATTGAACTCATTAAAAGGTACGTCGATTTATGCCTTGAAGGGGATTCGACCATTCCTCAGCGCTACACACTCATGATGGAGCATAAAGAGGCGGCGCTTGCTAAGCTCGAGGAAGCGAAACTGCACGTTGCCCATTTGGAGGAAAAAACAACCCTATATCAGGACATTCTAGAACAACGCTCTCCAGACACAACGAATCCCGGCAACTGGGACAGAATTCTGCATATGCATAGTGACGTATTTTATTCGCCATCTGTTCGGAAAGTTTGAGGGAAATACAATGGGTGATGGAGTAGAAGGAACTGTATAACGGACAGGTGCCCATCTGACCCGATTGAAATGAAGATGTATGACAGACCGTTGTCATATGTCTTCTTGTATTATATTGGGAGATCGGTGTTGCGCTCCCCACTCACATAATAATGTTTTCTATAACGTTGATTCAAGTAGTAGAACTAGCTGTTTTACGTGCCAATGATACCGCTGATTAGCGGTATACTTTAACTATAATTAGGTATTATCTGTCTATTTCATTATTTCTTTGATACCCTGTTAAATATGTGATGGTAACACCGAGGGGGTAGCGATTCATGGTTGAGAAAATGCACGTCGACGAAAAGGAACTTGATGAAGCGCTCGTTTCTCGTCTGCTTGTTGCCCAGTTTCCCCATTGGGCGGATCTATCCCTGCGACGGATTGAGCCGGCTGGCACAGTGAACGCCATCTTTCGGCTAGGCAACGAATATTCAGTCCGGCTCGCGCGGCGGGAAGGGCCTACGACACCAGAAAGTCCCGAGTTTACTTGGCTGCCTAAGCTTGCTCCATTGCTTCCGCTGGAAGCTCCTGTACCAGTCGCTCTAGGGCACCCGAATAGCGAATATCCGTGGTTTTGGTATATACACACATGGGTTGAGGGCGAGACGGTACCGATAGAGGAGATTGACGCGATTCAGGCAGCTCGTGATCTTGCGGAGTTCGTTGCAGCGCTGCAACAAATCGATTCATCGGGTGGGCCGCAGGGACGCGGCATACCTTTGGCTCAAAGGGATGAGGGGTTCCGTTACTGGTTGGCACAGTTCGATGGCGATGTTGCTGCGGTGTCTGATGTATGGGAATCGGCACTTGCCGCGCCTCCGTGGAGCGGCCCACCAGTTTGGCATCACGGCGACCTTGACATGCGTAACTGGCTTGTGCGAAATAAACGAATCACCGGTGTGATTGATTGGGATACAATGGGCGTTGGCGATCCTGCCTGCGATGTCATGGTCGCATGGAAGTTACACTCTCCGGCAGCACGTGACGCGTTCCGCAAATATCTTCCTACGGATGACGCTACATGGGCAAGAGCCCGCGGATGGGTCGTATCGCAGGCGGTGGCAGTGCTGGCTTACTACACGCCAGAAAACAATCCAGTTCTGTACCATGAGGCGAAATCCTGGCTCGACCTAGTATTGTCAGAATGATGCCTGATAATAAACTTTTCAGCCCTTTCGCTTCCTAATAGAAGTTCGGAAGGGCGTTATTCGTGTTGCGGGACATTTCCCAATCACCTCTACAGGAGTTGGCCAACTGGACGCTGCCCACTCGGGCACACCCAGTGCCCGGAGCTCAAGGAGGTGGGTGCGTACCCGTTTCCATTGTCTCCACAAGCACATTCTCATGCGCCAGTGATTCCACTGGTCGAATCTCTCACAGTGGTTCTTGGCAGACATATCCAGCCCATGAGCCTGATTGTGTAGTTATGTTATAAGTTAGGAATTTCTGCTTATTAAGCTAGCGGGCAATACTGTTATAATAAATTTATTACCGAAGTAAATAGGTCATGCCGGGGGACAAGAACATGTTCCTATTACCGATTAGACATATATCTAATTGGTCATAATCTCTCCGATTATTCATAAAACTAACGGGCAGGATAGTTTAATCATAATCGTTATTTACCAAATACTCTGCTGTCTTTTATTTTATAATTAAAAGAAACTGGAGGTAGTCTAGCGTTAAGCTTAGTCGTCCGTCGGCAATAAAAAAACGCCTCCCCCTACCAATCTGAACCAGGAGCATGTGAGAAAATGACAAACTGCGTAATTACCGATCCTACAGATTCTTTGCAATTAAATCTCGATTATATCATTTCCTGCTTAAATCGCGCTGGCAGTCTCGAGCGTGAAGCACTTCTGACCGACTACCGCTTGGAACGGCTCGGTGCTGACAATTCAATGGTGTATCGGATTCATTTGGTATATGAAGACGCTGTTGGTGACTCTCCAGAAAGTTTATTCTTGAAGCTGTGCACCGGAGGCGCATTTGGTCGTTCGGAAGTCGACTATTACACGAAAGACTACTTAGGATTGTGCGGAGTCCCAATTCCGACTTGTTATGATGCTTGTTACGAGCACTCTTCCTACCATCTCTTACTGGAAGACTTGACGAACACCCATAGAAATAATTGGGGCATTACTCCTACGTTAGCGTATGGTAAGACGGCAGCTAGAGCATTGGCAAAACTTCACAGTTATTACTGGGGTACAGACCGCCTCCAAAGTGCAGGGTATGACGCCGTCGACCAAAGTCAGTTGGCACGATATTTGGAGCATATGAGTGTAGGGTTAAGGCCTTTGCTCGAAGAACTTCAAGATGACAGCGGAACAGCGCCCCAAAGAGATGTCGTGTCGGACGTATTCAAAAGGCATCCCGATGCGATGGCGAGACGACTTTCGTCTGGCGGACCACTCACATTGATCCATGGCGATGTTAATCCCGGTAACATATTATCTCAGAAGGACGACTCGTCTAAGGGCATTTATTTAATTGATCGACAGCCATTCAAATGGTCGCTACAAAACTGGGTCGGACCGAGTGATTTGTCTTATATGATGGTCTTGTGGTGGGATCCGGAGTACCGTCGAATGCTTGAGCATGACGTGCTGAGCGCATATTACAATTCGCTAATTGAATTTGGAGTAAAGGACTACACGTGGGAAATGGCATTGTCCGATTACAGGTTATCAGCTTTGCAGTGCTTCTATATCGCAGCTTCATGGTGCATAAATCCGGAAGAACGCACAAACATGCGTTGGTTATGGAGTTCACAATTAGAACGCGCCTGTGCGTTTTACCAAGACTGGCAGTGTCATGAAGTGCTGTAGGTTCCCCTGAGAAGGGGGAGCTTAGGTTATTAAGGCAGATTGAAAAATTACAACTGTCGTTCTTGAATTGGTTCCCACAGTACCCAGTTTATTGAGGAAAAATTGACGATTATAAGAATTTGGACAGGAGTATAGGAACTTCGAGGAAACACGAATCTTGCTTCTGAAACATTTAGATAACTCTAAATATGATTGAACTATCTGGGAACGATAGCTCAACAACCAACGACGGCAGCCGGCAAGAAAAATCTGCTGTCGTCGTTACGCTAAAGGGCAGTGTTTTGCGCAACTACCATACCTTCGGAATCGTATAAGAGACAAATATTGACTGGATGCTCCATTAAGGCATGCTCTAATTGTTGTGAAGTACCAAGGAAAGTACCTTTTCTTGCATAATAAGTGGAGAAAGAACTGGGAACTGCCAGGAGGTATTATTGAACCGGGAGAGAATGCTCAACAATGTGTAATTAGAGAATTATTTGAAGAAACCAATCTAAATATTGATTCGGTTGAGTTCAAGGGACTAATGAAGTTTAGACTTCAGCCAAGTTTTCATGGAGCTGAACGAACATAATATGGGGCTCTGTTTATGGGTGAACTGTATCAACTTGATGATTTTGTTGAAAACGACGAAGCTTCCTCAATCATCCTTTGGGATGGTACATCAGAGATTGGGATATCGCCGAAATAGATAGGAAGTTAATTGAATTAGTGCGTTATATATGATTAAACGATCGGAAAACAATAAAACAACTTTCCAACCACTGAAACGTATTCATCAAGGGAGGTCAACGGATAACGTGTGGGGAAAGCGGTAGGGGTGATAGGAAGCACAACCACACATTCTAAAAGAGGATATTTTCGATACAAGTTCTTGTCCCTAGTCGAGGACAAGAACAAGAGCCGATAACCTATTAGATAAGTTTCTAACTATGTTTCCGTGCAATTTCATTAAGCTAGCGGGCAGGATTGCTCAATGCCATCATAGAATACCTATTATCGGGTTTGATACTTAGGAGGACGGAACATCCCTATCGCGATTATCCAGGTGATGCCCATGTACGGGTTCCTGGTTGATGGTGCCACATTTATATAATAATAACTGAAGTTATGCCCAACACGGGTTACCTTTGACGGTACGATTGATTGGTCTACAACTGTGAAAAAATTGCGGAAACGGGTTATTAAGGAGCAACTGCAATATTGGCCATGAATTGGATTAGGAGGATTAATCGGCTAGAAAGTTTTTAGCGTTTGAGAGCAAAAGGGCTGGAACATTATCCTAGGGGAAACGAGTGTATGTCACGCTTGAATTTTCACAAATGGATTTTACAAGTGAAGGTACAACGAGGTTGGTCATCTGCGGAAGATCACCTATTGATAAGAACACGAATCACATCCAATTCAGTAATGAGAATGGTGAGAACAGACAAATTGTAGAATTCATGAAAACTGATGGCTATGAAGAACAAGTATTTGAGTTAGAGAGGATAACAGACTTGAAGGATAGTGGCGTTCATCTTCCTAGCTGGGAACCAATTCGACTTTAAAGGGTTCCGCTTTGAACAATAAGAATATAAAGGACGCGGTAAACTTATGAAGTTCTCAGTTTGCATTGATTCCGTATTTCGGGATATGGACATGCAAGAGGCACTGTCACTCGTAAAATCTTCGGGTTTTGACGCATTCGAGTTTTGGAATTGGAGACAAAAAGACATAAATCTGATGGCGAACGTAATGAAAAGACTAGATCTTTCGGTCTCAACTTTTTGTACGGATGGCGGCACCTTGGTCGATCGGGAATCGCATAAGGATTTCTTGCAAGGTCTCAAGGAATCAATTAGTGTGGCTAAGAAACTTGGCTGCAGCACGTTGATAACCCAAACTGGCAATGAACGGACGGGTATTCCGCGTGAACGTCAAATCGAATCCGTAGTAATGGGGTTACGATTGGCAGCTCCGATAGCAGAGGAAGCTGGAATTACACTTCTTTTAGAGCCTCTCAACACGGCAGTGGATCATCCTGGATATCTCTTAACCAGTTCTAGCGAGGCATTCGACATTATCGAACAAGTCAGTAGCGATCATGTGAAAGTGTTGTTCGATATTTATCACCAACAGATCACAGAAGGGAATATAATCAGTTCTATGCTGGGCAATCTTCAAAGTATTGGCCATTTACATGCTGCCGGTTGCCCGGGGCGCAATGAGTTGCAATTTGGTGAAGTCCATTATGCTAACGTAATTCAAGCATTGCGCAGTGCGGGGTATTCGAACTATTTCGGTTTAGAGTTTTTTCCTTCCGTTGATCCTGCACAAGGATTAGTCTTCGCCAAGAGTTTGATGGATTCATAGTAAGGACAGAAGAATAGTGGCCGGGCGCTGTTAGCTACCCGGCCATGTTTATTGAATTTACAAGATAAGTGCTGACAAGTATCCGGAGCTCGTCATTGAAAATTTCGATAGCGTATGCGTATCGACTATACCTTGTTGAGTCGGCACAGCATCCAGTCTACGAGTGATCAAGAAAGCTAATTGCGATACGCAGGCATTGCAGCTGAGCTCGCCACCAGTTCTGACCACCGAGTAGTCGGCTATCTGGTCTATCCACTTCGAGAGGGAGACGAGGAAGAGGTTGTATTTAACATGATAATCGCCTTATGTTGTTAGTTGCTGCCTATACCTCGCATTATTCTGAATTGTTCAGGAGTCATCCCCTCAGACTTTCGGAAGCACTGTATGAAGTACGTGCTGTTTGAAAAACCGCTGTACTCCGCAATTTGCTTCACTGTCATATTTGAAGATACCAGTAGGGCTTTGGATTTGAGAATACGACATTCTGTTAAATACTCAATCGGAGTCTTTCCATTTAAGCGGCGGAACTGTCTGCTGAAATGTGAAGGACTACAATTCGCCTGCGACGCCATCTGCTCTAGCGTGAGCGACTCATGGCAGTGGGAGAGTATCCACTCCGCCGCCTCGGCTAGCCTGTCTCGCATCCCTGGTTTAGGGATGCCCTTGATAGCTTCTGCATGCTGGACGAGTAAGGCGACCATCTCATAAGTGATGGCTGATAATCTCGCTGATCCCTCTTGAAACGGTGGCATGCTGCAGTCTAGCAATTCTGACCAAAGCTGGTCAAGTCGCGCAACACCTTCCCACGAGAAGATCCAAACGTCTCGCTCCCCACGCCCCTGGAGAAGTGAGCCTAGTCCGCGCCCTGTAAAATGAATCCATCTGATATCCCATGGGTCGATACGGTCAGCGTAATATCGTTGCGGAACGCCGGGCCCATAAAGAAACCCAGAGCCGCTTCGAAGTTCCACGAATTCCTCTCCGGTCCACACGTATCCCTTGCCTGCGCGAACGAGATGCCAGTTATAGGTTGTTAATCCGTTGGGTCTATTCTCATGGTGTTCTGTCTCATCGATATAGTGACCGAATGATTCTGGATAACAGAGAAAGCGTTCGAATCGCGGGTTCGGAACAAAGTGATTTATCCGCAATAATGTCACCCCGAATAGCATAATTTTGATATACCGAGCAAAAATGAATGATTTATCACTCCATTTTTAAATAATATAATTATTTTGTTGTTATAAACGCAAGCAAAATAATAATACATAAAGTGGAGGATCGAAATATGAGAATGGGTGTGGATTACTATCCGGAGCATTGGGACCGCTCTATGTGGGAAGAAGATGCTAAGCTCATGCAAGAGACAGGCGTAAGTTTGATTCGGGTAGCCGAATTCGCCTGGTCACGACTTGAACCGACTGAAGGCAACTATGATTTCACTTGGCTTGATGATGCAATAGATACGTTTGCAACACATGGTATCCAAGTGGTCATCGGAACGCCGACCTGCACGCCGCCGAATTGGCTCGTGAATGCGTATCCCGATGTGCTACCACAAGACGAAAAGCTGCATCCACGTTATCCGGGAATTCGGGGGCACCGTTGTTATAACAGTCCTTCCATGAGACACTATTCGGCATTAATTGTGGAAAGGCTTGCTCTTCACTATGCGAATAATCCAGCTGTTATTGGTTGGCAGACTGATAATGAGTTTAGTCTGAATGAATGCAACTGCGAGCATTGCAATTCGCGGTTCCGGATGTGGCTTCAGGATAAGTATGATTCGATCGAATCCATCAACGCGGCGTGGGGTACCGTCGTGTGGAGCGGGGAGTACAGCGATTGGTCGCAAATAACAACTCCGCTTGGGGGAACCAATCATAAGAACCCATCCTATGTATTGGATTACAAACGTTTCGAGACTGATTCCGTAGTCGAATTCCAACAGCTGCAATTGAACATTTTGAGGAAGCATTGTCCAAATCATTTTGTTACGCATAACATCTGGAGTTATCCGATGTCGCTGGATTATTACAAACTTTGCGAGAATCTAGATTTCGTTTCTCTCGACTATTACCCGAGCACAAGTCCGGAGAAAGCGGAGTCGAGCGGATACAGCGGAGCACTTACATTGGATTTAGCCCGTGGAATTAAACGGCAGAATTTCTGGATCATGGAGACAATTAGTGGCCCGCCGGGGTGCTGGATGCCGATGTGGCGTACGCCTCATCCTGGATTTATCCGTGCCTTTGCTTGGCAGAGCATCGCACGTGGCGCAGGTACACTCGTACACTTCCGTTGGCGAAGCGCTCCATCTGGAGCAGAGCAATTCTGGCACGGGCTTATCGATCACAGTAACGTGCCCGGCAGGAGATTCGAGGAATACCGCGGGTTGTGCGATGAAGTCCGGAAGCTTGCTCCGCTGTTGGAAGGGACGGAAGTGCAGGGCGAAGTGGCCATTCTTCATTCGCACGATCAATATAACGCGTTTCAGATTCAACACCAGGTAGAAGGTATGGATTATTTCGATAATCTGAAAACGATCCATCGTGCCTTCACTAAGCTCGGCATCATGACGGATGTACTAAACGAGACAGATGATCTGAGCGGATATAAGTTAATTGTGGCTCCTTCGCTCTTCCTGCTCGACCCAGAGATTGCGTCTCGTTTAGAGACTTGCGTCAAGAACGGAGCTACGCTGGTATTGATGCCTCGAACGGGCGTGAAGAACCAGAATAACGTATGCTGGATCCAACCGTTGCCCGGACCGCTTTCCAATGCGGCGGGGGTCACTGTAGCTGAGTATGACCCGATAGGGAGGGATGTACACAACATCCGCTGGCAGAATAAAGCTTACTCCTGCAGCCAATGGTGCGATATCCTATCACCTAAAGGTGCTGAGGCAGTGGCATGGTATGAAGACGATTTCTTCGCAGGTGAGACAGCCGCGACTGTTCATAAATTTGGCGAGGGCAAGGTTTACTATTTGGGAACGGTTCCCGAGGAGGCATTCTATTTGGACTTCTTTCGGGATGTAGCAGATAATTCGGGCCTGCACTTTATCCCTGACTTGCCAGAAGGTATTCAGATTTCGACACGTGTGAAAGGGTCTACGAGATATTTGTTCCTAATGAATCTTACGCGTAAGCAACAGACCATGCTGCTTGATGGTACGTTTCGAAGTCTTCTCGGCAGTAGAGAGATCGGCCCAGCACTAACGATGGCTCCTTATGCGGTCGAAATCGTAGAACTTCCCCAGAAAAATGTATAGCTAAAACGAAAGATAACATCGGGGCAAAGGAGTATGTTAGATATGATGGCACTCCTGCCATGTAGATCAAATTTTTTCACGAAGGTCCTCAACAGTTGCATATTAACACCGAAAAAAACCGCTATAAATTAAGATTTAAAAGGAGTTTGAAGTTAGTTAACAAGTAGGCAGCCGTTATCGAGATCGGCTGCCTTTGTTAAACTAACGGGCAGATTAGCGTTGAACTGAGCGGTTAGCCTGAAAGGCACTTTCCAGGTGTTGACATAGAAATTCATCATGTGTTAGCATTGCAATAATTGATAAGAGCGGAGGGGTTACGTGTGTTAAACTAATTCTTCGATATTCCTTGCACAAATGAATTTAAATAGTGGTTTAAGGCTATTTGTTTTGCGTGCATCGTGATCGAAGATTGGTTTACCTTCCACGGTAACCTAGTTTAGTACTATGCGATTGGAGACAGGGGTAACTCTAAGCTCATGTTCGTATAGACTGGATTTAAGAAAATGTAATGAACCCTTTTGATCTATCCGGTGAGGGGACTGCGAGTCTATCATAGGGTAATCATCTAATTACGTTCATTTTCAATTTCTTTATTCGATTACTGCATGCACAGGCCGATAGCCTGTGTTTTTTTTATTTCTACGTTAATATTGGAGGAATTTACATGAACGAACGATTAATAAAAGTAAATGGGATTGAAATATGTACCGACAGTTTCGGACTACAAGGTAACCCGGCAATATTACTGATTATGGGTGCCCAATCCTCAATGATTTGGTGGGAAGAAGAATTTTGCCGGCGCCTGGCAGATACAGGACGATTTGTCATTCGTTATGATAACCGCGATGTAGGACGTTCAACAACTTACGAACCTGGTCAACCGGGCTATACTTTCGAAGATATGGCAGATGATGCTGTTCGAGTATTGGATGCTTATAAAATTCAGCAGGCACACATCGTAGGCTTGTCCATGGGTGGTATGCTGACTCAAATGATAGCTCTGCGGCATCCAGAAAGAGTTTTAACCATTACCCTCTTATCAACGTCCAATTTTGCTCCGGATCTCCCCCCGATGGAGGAAAGGATTATGGATTTTTTCTCGAATGTGGGGGCAATAGATTGGAATAATGAACAATCGGTAGTCGAATTTGCAATAGATAGATCAAGAATCCTAGTGGGTTCAAAGCATCCTCTTGATGAGAAAAAAGTTTATCATTTGGCACAAGAAGAAATAAAAAGAAGCAAAAATATTGCCAGCATCCATAATCATGGCATGCTCACAGGTGGAGAATCCTATTTGTCTAGGACGGGTGAAATAAACGTGCCCGCTTTGGTTATACATGGCACTGAAGATCCGATTATCCCTTATGAACATGGAAAAAATCTTGCTAAAGAAATTCCAGGTGCGGTTTTATTGACATTGGAAGGTACTGGACATGAGCTTCACTATGGCGACTGGGATATAATAATCGATTCTATTTCAAATCACACTGCGATACCAAATCAGTTCAGCTAACGATCAATAATCGACACGAAGGCAGCCTGCCCGAACGTTCGGCTGCCTTTTCCAAGCTAATTGAACAAACAGGATTGTTTTACGGTCTAAAGTAAGTCATATCAGGGAGGAATATTTTTAATGTCAAACCATGAAAATGAAGTAATACTAACAGGAGGGAATGTCTCTAAAGTGTATCGTTCGGGAGATACTGTACGACGCGAATCAAAACCAGATAGTTACAAAATTCATAAGCTATTAAAGCATTTGGAGAACAAAGGTTTCAGTTATGCACCTAAATTTTTAGGTATCGATGAAAAAGGAAGAGAGATATTATCATTTATTGAAGGAGAAGCTGGTATTTATCCTTTAAAGGAATACATGTGGTCTGATGATGTCTTAATAGAAATAGCGAAAATGCTCAGGTTTTATCATGATTCTGTGAGTGATTTTTCATTTGATGAGAGCTGGAAATCGATAGATAATACCCCTCTACAGTTTGAAGTATTGTGCCATAATGATTTTGCAATATACAACATTGTTTTTAATCAAGAAAGACCAATAGGTATTATTGATTTTGATGTTGCTGGACCTGGTCCAAGACTTTGGGACATAGCATATACGCTTTATACTTGCGTCCCTTTAAGCAGATGTTATCTTTCCGAAACAGGTGAAATTATTTACTATAATTCATTACAGCATGCTAACCGTATAAAACGAAGAGTTGAATTGTTTTTTGAATCGTACGGTGAAGGAAAGGAAGAAGATTACTTGGAAATGGTTTTGCTACGATTAGAAGGGTTATGTAAAACAATCATAAGGAAAGGCAGTGAAGGTGACATCGCTTTTCAAAAGATGATGGATGAGGGGCATCTTGAACATTATCAAAACGATATTAAATTCATTCGAGAACATGGAAAAGAGTGGATTTAAGGTTAGCTTATGCTCAACTAACGGGAAACGATAGCTCACTAAAGATAAAACTGCAGCCGACCAGTTGATCGACTGCAGTTTCTTACCAATTATCGAGGGATACGAACATAGTCCCATTGAAAGCCGCTAATTTAGCGGCTTTTTTGTTTTATCGGCATAAGTTCTTACTGCTGTTTATTTCTGTTTACGAGGATAGGTGTCTGCAAATAAATTATATCAATCAGAAGTTGTCTACAAAGCAATATGTGATTCTAAAATTGTTGCGGAACTAGCCGTTGCATCCCGAAAGACGAATATAAACCCAGAATTACAAGAGTTTTTGAAAATAGCGAAAGGCAAGGCGATGAACACATTTACAAAGTGACGAGAAAGTGACAAAACTGTTAGTTTGAACGAAAGGTTTGTAAGAAAGTTCGATGGTTTCCTCCTTTTTTTTAAATTATATTGAAAATGAAGAAAGAAGAAGGAAATGTCCTACTCATGGTGATACCTATTTTTATGAAAAAGTAAAAAAAGCGGGGGAGCGGACGGAAGATGACATTTTCTCAGCTCGCGTTTAAAAACGTTAGTCGAAATATACGTACGTATGCCGCATATTTTTTAAGTGAAAACGTCATGTTAGAGAAAAAACAGTACATTCACATAGTAAGAAGTAGTTAAGTCCCATTTAAACCTTTTTTCCCATCCTTGTTTTGTACGTTCCCTAAACCTAAAAATACATATACTGGGGATAATTTTGCGGGCTAGAACAAGAACCCTGTCACTAAGCCATTGAGAAATGAGCTCGTAGCTGATTTTTATTTCAGGCTGTTTTTAATGAATTCATGAAATGAGGCTACACTTATAATGTAAGGAGTGGGACAATTGAAAACGGTACTATCGGTGCAACAACTAACGAAAGAAATCAAGGGCAAGTTGATTGTGCGAGACATATCGTTCGATGTGGTAGAGGGAGAGATTATTGGACTGCTTGGTGCGAACGGAGCGGGCAAGACAACCACGATGAAGATGATAGTTGGTCTAAGCACAATAAGTGACGGGGACGTGCGGATTGCAGGCTACAGTATTAAGAGTCAGTTTTCTAAAGCACTCTCCAATGTAGGGGCAGTGATTGAAGCACCTGCATTCTATCCTTATTTGAGTGGGTACGAAAATTTACGTCAATATCAGCGTTTGCACAAAAATGCGGATAAGGATTGGTTGCTGGAGGTAGCCAGTCTGACTGGGATAGAACATGCGCTTAAGCAGCGAGTAGGCACGTACTCCATGGGAATGAAACAACGCTTGGGAATCGCACAAGCACTACTGCGAAAACCAAAGTTGCTTGTGTTAGATGAGCCGATGAATGCACTTGATCCTGCTGGTGTCCGTGAAACCCGGAACTATTTAAATAGAATTGCGGCAGATTTGGGCGTAGCAATTGTGATCTCCAGTCATCAACTGTCTGAGATTGAGCAGATGGCACGCCGAGTGGTTATTATACAGAATGGCCGCTTAGTGAGAGAGCAGCGGATTGATGATGGGTTAAGTGATGGAAACTTCTGTATTACTCTTCACATTGATAATATTGAGCTTACAAGCGAGGTTGTGGTTAACTTGTTTGGGGATGATCATCATGCATTGGATTATATGCAGACAGAGAAATTATCTAACGGTTTGCATACTATGACAGTAGCTATTGATGAAGGTCAAGTTCCAAAGCTGATTCGAGCATTGTGTGATGCCGGGGTGGAAGTTCATCGGGTGTTGCCGACACATACGAGTCTAGAGGATAAGTTTTTAGAATGGACAACTGCGCGCAGTGAGGTGAGTTAAGTTGTTATGGAATGAATGTTTGAAGATAGTGAATAAAAGAATTTTTATTCTTTCACACATTGGTTTTATTGTGATGACGGTACTGTTGTCTTGGTCGTACATCAGTAATCTCAAAGCTGATGTTACGGTGGCCCAAATGGTAGCTGCTTTGCTTGGCCTATCGGGAATGCTTGTTATTCTACCTTGGGCGATCGTTTTGTCACCTCTTATTTGGACGGATGAGTATCATTATGGTACTCTGAAACAACTATTCCTGCATACGTCCTCGCGCTCACGGTTGTATGTTGCCAAAATTGCTGCGATGATCTTGCTCATCGTTACGGGTGTTGTTAGTATATTCATTGTTTCTTTGTTATTGAATCTTCTGATGGCTCCACAAAACATGCAATGGGGCGATATGACGGATGTTATATACTCTATCGGAGCACTCGTATTGCAATGCTGCCTTTATGCAAGTCTAGCATCCTTGATTGGTGTGTGGACGAGATCAGCTGCTATCGCAGTAGGCGGGAGTTTAGTGCTATACTTTCTTCAAATAATTTTTGGAAGTAGTCTCTTATCTACATCATGGACTCACATTCTATTCATTCATCATGATGATTTAAGTGTCTATTGGAGCACATCACAATATAAATCGGAATTAGTTGGTTTACCTATGTCGTTAGCGATAGATATCTCCTATATTTTGTTTTTCTTTGCAATTGGATTATGGTTGTTCGTCAAAGAGAGAGGAGCAGGCTAAACATAACACGGAGCTAAGAATGAGCAAAATAGGATACAGTTATGTCGCTTATGCCGATATTCGGGATAACGGTATGGAAGACGAAAACAATGAATGTGAAACTGAAAGTAGCCAATAATGATAAGTGACAATTGATTACGCTAGTCCAATAAACCAGCAACAGTCTAGGACTTTATTTTTCTGTGAAAATAAAAATGCTTGGGTCACCCAGTTATTATTTTTGATCAGGCTGGGAAACCTTATAAACAAGCTAAAAAAGCCAATAAGAAAACTAAGCTACCACCACCTGTTGGAGGGTATCTTTGTATAAATCTATTTGCTTTTGGTTATATTAATTAACTTGCATTTCTTAAAATGGCTCCTTGTTGATGAGCATGGAGTAAATAATCCGAAGCATTCGATGCGATAAAGCTACGAGTGCTTTTTTCTTTTGCAGCTATTGACCAGTTTTTCGTTGCTAACCAGCGATTCCTACACCTTGAAACAGCTCATGCAGCTTCGCACAGTGCTGATTTAATATGGGGATTTCCCTTTACAGTCCTAATCAGAAGCCAGCGCATCTGGTTCTAGAGGAGTTGTACGAGCGCTGAACAAAATAATGAAGAAGTGAAGCAGTTGATCAAAAAGTTGGAACAAGATATGAGTTGGAAACGCAGGGAGGTCGTTCCTTGTCGAGGGACAAGAACATGGTCCCATTGAAAGTCGCTATTTGAGCGGCTTTTTTATGTTATCGGTACAAGTTCTTGTCACGAGCCAAGGACAAGAACTTGTACGATTGCCGTAAAGGACAAGATATTGCGTGGAGCTCGAAGAAACATGCTTTCCCTGCCAAACATAAATAGAAACGCGCTATATTGGTCTTTCAGTTGAATTGGCGACGGCATTATTTTCTCTTTACACCGCAGCGATTAGGTGGTATCATCATTTCTATAATTCCAAAAGTATAGAAATGATGATGGGAAGGAGAATATAAATAAATGGACCATGTTGATCACGAACTGGTGCAAGCTGTTAAAGTATACAAGGCTCTAGGTGAACCTACACGATTAAAAATTGCATTAATGCTGGTAAATGAAAGCAATCAGTGTGTTACTGCGATTAGTGAAAAGCTTGAAAACGTGGCTGGCTCAACATTATCTCATCACCTTAAGCAACTGACGGATTCGGGCTTAATCCAGTCGCAAAAGAGCGGTTCATTTATTCACTACAGTGTTAATCAAGAAGTGGCAAAGAAATTTGCGCCATATTTACTGGCGTAAATTTTTTGATAATCATTTCTATACATTTAGAAATATAGAAACGAAAGGAGCGAGCAAATATGAAAAACCACTCAACACTGGAACTTGGAATCTCTACATTTCTCCACACCAACCCCAATAAAGGAGGCGTTATGCCATGCGAACGACTGCGACAAGCCATGGAAGAGATTCAACTGGCTGATCAGGTAGGTCTTGACGTCTATGCTATCGGTGAGCATCATCGCATGGACTACACAAGCTCATCGCCAGCAATTATCTTGGCTTCTGCTGCTGCCACTACAAAACATATTCGGCTGTCTAGCGCCGTAACGGTACTGTCTTCGTCCGATCCAGTCCGCGTATATCAGGAATTTGCTACCCTGGATAACTTAACGAATGGGCGGGCCGAGATCATGGCTGGACGAGGTTCTTTCGTCGAATCCTTTCCACTCTTCGGTTATAACCTGCAAAATTATGAGGAATTATTCACAGAAAAACTGGAACTTTTACTTAAAGTACGATCTTCAGAGAGAGTAACATGGAATGGCACGCACCGTGCTCCACTTAACAATACGGGCGTATATCCGCGTGCGCAACAGTCTCCGCTTCCCGTGTGGATTGCTAATGGCGGCAGTCCAGAGTCGGCAATCCGTGCCGGTCAGCTTGGTCTTCCTGTGGTCTTCTCCATAATTGGCGGTTTCCCGGAGCGTTTCGCTCCATTAGTGCAGATATATCTTAAAGCTGCCCAACAAGCAGGACACAATCCCAGTGCCTTACAGATCGCCTGTCATTCGCATGGTTTTATTGCAAACTCGTTTGCAATAGCCAAAGAAAAGTATTATCCCATCATGGCAGACCAAATGAATCAAATTGGAAAAGAACGCGGCTGGGCGACTTATACACGAAGCGTATATGAGGAGGCGTTAAGTCCACGTGGGGCGCTTTATGTTGGAGATCCAGAATATGTAGCAGAAAAGATCGTGCGTGCAACTAATCAACTGAGCTTGACTCGTTTTCTTTTATACGTTGATTTTAGTACATTGCCTCATCGTGATTTGTTGAGAACGATTGAACTTTTTGGTACGAAAGTGGCGCCCCTTGTACGCAAGGAGCTGGCCAGGCATTAAGAAAGTACGTAGTTAAAGAAAATGTAAACCTATATAAATTTTAATTCTATATATCTAGATATATAGAAATGAAAAGAGGTACAATAAGATGATTAAATCGTGGAAAATCTATATTTTAGCTATTGTTAGTTTTTTAGTGGGGACTTCGGAATTTATAATTGCCGGAATATTGGATCTGGTTTCCAGAGATGTAGGCGTAACAATTGCTACTGCTGGCCAACTCATTTCGGTTTATTCGATTGCTTACGCGGTTGGCACTCCAATTCTCATTGCAGCTACCTCAAAAATAAGCCGAAGAAAACTCATGTTGGCTGCTTTGGCGCTATTCTTTATTGGAAATCTGATCACAGTGGTCACGAACGGCTATACGATGCTTGTTGGAGCTCGGGTTATCTTAGCTCTTAGCACCGGTGTCTTTACGGTGGTTGCGCTAACTGTATCTGCTCAGATTGCTGGACCTGGCAAACAAGGCACTGCCATAGCAACGATTATGATGGGATTTAATCTATCGCTTATTTTGGGTGTTCCTCTGGGAAGGGTCATTGCGAGCATCTACGACTGGAAAGTGATTTTTTACGGAATCGGGCTGCTTAGTTTTATCGCGATGCTGGTCATTTCAATCACTATACCAAAGTCCAAGGGAGATGCAAGTGTGCCTCTTAGAGAACAACTTGCCCTGTTAAAAAACCCCCAACTTTTATTAACTTTGTCGATCAGCTTCTTCTGGATGGTTGGTTACACGATTATTTACACGTTTATTACACCATTTCTGCTGAACATTACTGGAATGAGCAATAGTATGGTGAGCATTTCGCTATTTGCTTTCGGCATAGCAAGTTTGCTTGGCGCCCAGGCTGGAGGATATGGTGCAGATAAGTTGGGTATTCCACGTACATTGAATGGAAGCCTGATCCTCCACGCTGGTATTTTGCTCCTGATGACTATATTTGCTCATTTTTCTATAGCTGTTTTTCCGTTGCTTCTGTTATGGTCGTTTTTTGCCTGGTTTACGGGGCCCGTTCAGCAAGTTTATATGATTAGCTTGGCACCAAGCGCATCGGGAATTCTCTTGAGCTTGAATACATCTTTCATACAGTCAGGAATTGCGGTGGGAGCTGTTGTTGGCGGTGTGGTTGTGGAAAGCTTCTCACTGCAGTCGGTCGGCGTGGCAGGCGCAATTGGTGTTGCAGTCGCACTCCTCCCAGCTATAATATCGCTCTCGATGCGAAGTCAGTCTGCAAATGGAATAGGATCCGCCGCGGGCAAGCAATAAAACAGACACGTATGAAATAATGACGACGCTGAAAGGCTTTAATCCGATTGTGGCGACCTCCCACTGTCGCGTTCGTCCAGCGGCAGTGATGGCGGTTCGCAAGTTCCATGGGTGAGAGGGAACGGCGTTGGGTGCTGTTTTGGGAAGCTTTGACGCGTTTTAGCATTGATTCATGAGGCAATCTGCACGGATTTTGCCGAGGCTCGGGCTATTCTCATTCTTCTAGCCATTATTATAAGTATGATCTGCATACCCAGTTGAACCAGACGGATTATCTCGGAGACGATAAGACGCGGATCTTGGTCATTTTGACGGTACCAGGGATCGCTTGTATCTTTACAGCAAACAAACCGCTCGTCTATCTGATGAAATGGATCACGCTTTTGGCGGGTGACAAGTATGAAGCACCTCCGTTAAAACGAAGTTTTTACAAGGGAAATGGAAAGCTGATAAACCCCTATCATTTTTACGAAAGGCCTCATCATGCACATGCGCAAACTGACGGCAAACCTGCAAAACATGCCATGGAAAGGGATCGGATGGACGAATTGAAGCGGGAATGGGGAGCCGGCATATCGCATGATTTGAGAACGCATCTAACGTATATCAAAAGCTATGCTTCCATGCTGCTATCCCCGCAATACGGCTGGAACGATTCGGAAAAAACGAAATTTTTGTGGGAGATCCAGCAAAAGACCGAACATTTGGAAGTGCTGATTCAGGATTTGAACCTTTCCTTCCAGATGGACCATCAGAACATTCCGCTGTCCGCGACGAGCGGCGACATCGTCGACTTTGTAAGGCGGATCGCGGCGGATGTGGGGTATAATCCCCGGGCTAGCAAGCATGAACTGAATTACGATGCGCATTATCGGGGGAGCACGACGAAGCAAAAGTCCGAGGGAACGGGACTGGGCATGGCCAATGCCAAACAATTGGTTTTAGCGCATCAGAGCGACATTTCGGTCACAAGCAGGACCAATGAAGGGACTGCCGTTGAAATTTCGCTCCCCAGTTTATCGACTGGAAAAAAAACACTAACGCCATTAGTACGTTCACTGCGGCAACGGGACATCCAGATTTTCCATTGTAACCATGCTCTGTTTTTGAACCATTACCCCCCAGTGGTACGAATCGACGACCGAGGAGGAACGGGCTCATTTAAACGATCTTAAGGATTACCATGAGATCGGTAAGGAAGAAAAGTTAACTTCATTTCCTGAATTCGAATGGAGGGAAGTCTGGAGGGCCAGACACAGAGACGATGTGTTTCATGCCCAATGGATGAATGAGCAAGAAAATGTGTACGATCAAATCAAGATACCCGTGGAAATCGAGCCACAAGATGGAGATCTTCTCATTTACTACAAAGAACAATTCGATCGTATACTACAGCATTCAATGATTGAACTAACGGGATACGTTAGTTAAACTTTGCTCAGCTGATGATTTACAAAAGCGAGCCCCTTGTAGAGAAAGAGAGGGCCCGCTTTTTTATGGCAACGAACATATACGCATAAATGTCCTCATAAATAGCGGGCCTTTTGATTTATGAATATAATCTTTTGTCCAAAGCCTGTGATAAGAAATTTCTCCTTAACTTCGGCAGATTTTCTTATAAGGCATCTTGGTTTAACAATAACGCCAACGGATATGCCGATATGCAGAAATAAATCATTTTCCGGTCACAGCTGAATACTTGTCCTATATTTTGAAATAATTCGAACGATATCAATAAATATTACCAATATATACTGTAAGACCGAAGGGGGAGGTGGCAGATGA
Organism: Paenibacillus ihbetae; assembly: GCF_002741055.1. Classification (NCBI taxonomy): domain Bacteria; kingdom Bacillati; phylum Bacillota; class Bacilli; order Caryophanales; family Paenibacillaceae; genus Paenibacillus; species Paenibacillus ihbetae. The sequence goes on from NZ_CP016809.1 coordinate 20,323, forward strand.
ATCATCAATCTGAATATGCAAGGCTTATTTCGCTTACGCTGGCCGGGAGCCGTGATGCGTTTGGTGAGTTATATGAAGCAACCATTAAGGACGTGTACAATACTGTTTATTTCCTTACGGGAACCATCAGATGCAGAGGATGTCGTTCAGGAGATTTATATTCAAGTATACCGGTCTCTTGAAAAGTTTGACGTAAGCAGGCCGTTTCGGCCTTGGTTAATGGGAGTGGTCATGCGGCAAGTTCAGGCTTACCGCAGAAAGAGTTGGACACATGTGCGGATCATCAAAAAAGCTGAACGGATTGACCAAGCCGTGGTCTACGAGTTCTCAAGTGAGGTGGTCAACAAAGTATCGAATCAATCGCTACTTGCATGCGTAAATCGACTTTCTTATAAGCTGAAGCTAGTAGTTATTCTGCATTATATGAATGATTACACGCAAGAAGAAATTGCAGCCACATTAGAAATCCCTCTTGGTACGGTAAAATCGCGGATTATTGCTGCTCTACAAAAGATGCGCAAAAATAAGAAAAATAGCATTCTGGCTATGGGAAGGTGGAGGAGCTAAATGAGTCTCGATGAAAGATTGAAAACTGCTTTTAAGGAAGAGACCAAAGAATGGAACGCACCAACGGAGCTCAAGGAAAAAATATTAAACAAAGTCGTACACATTCAAGGAGGAAGGCAAATGAAAAAATGGGTCGTTGTATGTATTTTGGCCGCTACATTGTTAATCCCAACAGGTGCTTTTGCCGGTTATAGCTACATAGCTGATTCCATCTATGGTTCGAGGGAAAATATCGGAGTAACTCAAAAACAATATGATGAGCTGGAGGCAAAGCTGCAGACCGCTAAACAAAACCTAAGTGAAGAGGAGTTTACAAAATGGATGTCCTTACTAAAAGAATTGGGCACCCTTAATTTGAAAGTTGCCGATGCAAATGGGGATTTTAATTTTGAGAAATTAAGCGTAGGAGAGCAAAAAAAACTATAGAAGGTTAACAACAGAGCTAGAGCCACTCTTTCGTAAATTAAATGAAGTTCAATCAACGAAGAGAGAAGTTAAACTTTTAGATAGCACTACTTTCTGGAATGAAGTGCTAGATCAGCAGGGCAAATATTAAGCAAAGAAGAGTTTAATGAGTTTCAAAAATTAGTAAATGAATTAATGGCTTATGACGCCAAAACACTTGATCCGGATGGTAGTGTTCATATTGAACGGCTATCAAAGGAAGATCAAACGAATATAGAGCAAGTGGAACAGCAGTTGCAACCATTTTTTAAGAAGTTGGGCATTACAATTAAGCCGAAAGCTTGATCTCCACTTGTCGAGGAACAAGAACATGTACGCTTAAAAGTCCGCATAAATAGCGGGCTTTTTTGATTAGCGGCTTTAGCCAGTTGAGATCGCGAAGCGTGCGAAACAAAGACTTAAGCGGAACAAATGAAAAAATGTCGAGTGTTGGGGGACAAGAACATAGTCCGATTACCGATAGATGATCATCTAAATAATAAGCATATGTAGTTAAAACCTTCAATAACACCATGATGCATGACAGTTTTTTCACATTGTTATGGAACAACTCTTTGATCGGGTGTATGGGAGCGGACTTTGATCGCCCACCGGCTTCTCTAGACAAATGAAGATGGAAGATCCGTCTAACATCACCATGCAAGTATACCGCTGGGCCAGCAAGCTGCTGGAAGAGCATTGGGATGGCTTGCCGGGCTTTTTTTTTATGTAGAATAATTTGTGTCATCAAAAAATGCAGAAAAGTGGCCACACTATAGGATTTTGACTCAAATGTGACTACATTATAGAGTAGCCTTCATAGAATCTAACCAGGTCGCAAAATTGGCAAGATCTTAAAGGATTTCTATCTGTTGATGATTATCATAATCTCGATCAGTCTTTTCGACTTTGCCATTGTAAACTCCATTTCTTGTATTTATGACAAGTTTTGTCACTATTGTACGATAAGATGCTAATGAAGTCCAAATAACAAATTGGACAATTTCAAGTAAAAGGAGCTGTTTATATGTCAATGCGCTCAACACCATTTATTATGCTGGATGGACAAGCTGCGGAAGCGATTGAGTTTTACCGGGAAGCGTTGAACTCGAAATTACTGTTCAAAACTACGTACGGGGAAGGCACGGATGCCGATGGTTTGCCTGATGAAGTGAAGACTCGTATTTCCCATGCTGTGTTGCAAACCGGTGAAAATGATTTGATGGTCGCTGACATCTTTCCGGGGAAATCTATTGTAATCGGAGATCAGGTAAATATTTGCATTACAGCTACGCAACAAAGCGAGATTGAAGAAATGTATAAAAAATTCAGTGAAAAAGGACAAGTTATATTCCCGTTGCAAGAAACTGAATTCAGTCCCTGCTTCGGAATAGTGAAAGATCATTTTAACATTACATTTCAGTTCTTCATGAATGATACAACAAGCAGTTGGAGCTGAAAATAAAAGGCCTTGACCGGGGAGGGGAACCGCCCCCTTAATGTAAGACAAATTAAAACACCTTCAAGAAAATGCAACCATGTCGTAGGGCATGGAGATCATCTTGGAGGTGTTTTTTTGTCGGCAACTAGAGTTAGCTATCCTGTTGAAGTGAAAATGAAAGCTATTGGTATGAGGGTAGACAGCATTCCGGGAAAAGAAGCCATTGTCAGTGCTTTTTTATTCTGAATTGGGTTCTTGATGTTGTTCATCCAGGACTAATCTCATAGTCGAGTTAAACTTGTTTAAAAAAGTCACATATTGATTCAACTGCAAGTCCGTATATTCTCTGAGCATTGAATCTACGTGGTTAGCGAGAGGTCCAAAAAACTGTGCAGTATGTGCTTGGACATTAGGACCGCTATGTAGAGTAACCATCCGTCGATCGGTAGCTTCGCGAGTACGATATATGTGCCCAGCACGTTCAAGACGGTTGAGCAATGCAGTGGTTGCTCCCGACGATAACGAAATACGCTCACTTAACCGTGCAGGCGATAATGGAGAACCAATATCCTCCGCGTAGAAAATCTCTATTAATGCAATAGCGTCAGTAGAATGTAAATTAAGCGAAGTTGCAAATCGGTGTGAAAGCTCGGCGTAATTCGCACCAAACCGTCGAAGTTCATTTACAATTTGCTCGCGGTGTTCAGTGACGTCTCTAAGTTCTGGATTATCCATGGATACTTTCTCCTTGATTAATATCAATATATCATCTCTAGATTATCACACTAGCTTAATCACCACTATCTTAATGTACTTCAAAGCGACTGTAAAGGCGTAAACGGATTTATGTTGTATTGGTTATATTGAATGGAAATATTCCCTTGACAATATAATTCGATAATGTTGTATAATAATAAAGCTTTATCATAAAGATACTTTACAGTGAAGGTATTTAAATTGAAAAGTCGATTAGTAAGTCCCCGTTCACAACTAATTGCTCTAGTTGTCGTCTTAGTTGCGGTTTTCATGGAATTGCTTGATGCAACGATTGTCAGTGTAGCTGCTCCTTCGATAGCCGTATCGTTAGGAGCCAGCGAAGCAGAGCTCCAATGGACGGTGGCAGGGTACACACTTGCGTTAGCAGCTGGATTAATAACGGGCGGACGAATAGGTGACCAGTTTGGACGGAGACGTGCTTTCTTAATAGGACTTATGGGGTTTACCTTAGCCTCGTTATTATGTGCGCTTGCTACTAGTCCGGCTTTCTTAATCGCTGCACGTGTTGCGCAAGGGTTAACTGGAAGTTTAATGATACCCCAGGTTTTTGGCATTATTCGCACAGCGTTTACGCCATCTCAACGAGCTAAGGCATTCGGAGCCTATGGTGCTGTTTTAGGTCTAGCTAGCCTGGCGGGGCCACTGCTTGGAGGAATACTTGTTAATGCTGATCTTTTGGGATTGGGTTGGCGCACCATTTTTGGGGTGAACGTACCAGTCGGTATCGTCGGTCTTATTCTTGGATTCAGGTATATACCTGAATCTCGTGGAGCTGGTTCAATGAAACTTGACTTGGGTGGCGCAGTACTAATTTCATTTGCGATGATATTAATTTTGTTACCTATAGTACAGGGACGTGAGTGGGGGTGGCCATGGTGGGGCTTCGTAATGCTTGCCTTATCCATCCCATTAATAGCGCTCTTTTTTATGAGAGAAAGCCGCTTGGCCGCAGGCGGCGACCAACCAATACTTGATCCGGCGCTTTTGCGTATAAGAGCATTTACAAGTGGTCTTTCCGCTTCCCTGTTATTCTTTGGGGGTATAGGCTCATTTTTCTTCCTATTTGCCCTTTACCTTCAATTCGGCACCGGACGGGATGCGCTTGAAACGGGTATGGCCATTCTTCCTTACGCGATAGGGTCTATCATTACATCTGGCATCGGTGTCCAATTTGCAAACCGGGCCGGTCGCGCCATGCTTGTGTTCGGCAGTTTACTTCTTGCGATCTCTCAGGGAATTCTATTGCTAAATGTCAGAGATGGTGTTGATCCATCTTATTGGGCGCTCGCCTTGCCAATGTTTATCGGCGGATTAGGGATCGGTTTTACTGCGCCTATTCTGGTGAATGTCATTATTGCTGGGGTCCCTGGCAAAGATGCTGGTTCTGCCGGTGCCGTTCTTACTACGATGGGTCAAATAGGCAACTCCATCGGAATTGCGATCCTGGGTGTCCTTTTCTTCTCTAGGTTAAACTCTTCATTTACCGTTGAAGAAAATCAATTGATTGCTTATGGCGATGCATTGACCTTTATTCTTCCCTGGCTAATTGCATGTTATGTTATAGCGGCTGCTCTCATGCTTTTGCTGCCAGCAAAAGCAGCCTCTGAGGAACTTCATCACTGATATCAGGGACAGCAAACAATTCGCCACCAATTATTCTGTATAAATATGCCATTAATCTTCAGACGTGGGACGAATAAGAACCTGTACTTGGTAGTAGCGCTCGAAACCCAAATCGTCGATGCAGCCACGCTGAAAAACACAAGTTACGTCAAACTCATGAAGCAGTTCATCATTTTGGATTCAGTCATTTTTAGTAAAATCACAATTTTTACCGGTGTGTCCGGGTCTGGTAAATCGTCGATTGTCTTTGATACCATCGCTGCAGAAGCGCAGGCGCTGTTGAACGATAACTTCAGTTTGCACTTAATTTCCTGCCTCGCAACCGCAAGCCGACAATATCGAGAACCTGAGCATGGCGATTGTGGTCGACCAGAAGCGGCTTGGAGGAGGCATGCAATCGACACTCGGCACGGTCAGCGATATTGCTCCGATGTTACGCTTGTTATTCGAGCGTGTGGGCCAGCCGCAAGTAGGCAATGTCGACCATTTCTCCTTCAATACTACACAAGGGATGTGCCCGGTATGCAACGGAGTCGGTCGGAAAGTGGGTGTCGATCTGGAGGCTGCCATAGACCAAAGCAAATCTCTGGGGGAGGGAGCCATCTGAACTGCTGAAGTCTATACGACAACTTATCAGCGTAATAGTAAAGGGTTTAGGCATTTATCCTATCAAGCCTGTTCTGCATAAATGACTTGTCGAGGGACAAGAACATTAAGCCCATAGAAAGTCGCTAATTTAGCGACTTTTTAGGTTTATCGGAACAAGTTCTTGTTCCGAGTCGAGGACAAGAACTTGTTCCGATTGCCGTAAAGGACAATAATATAAGCCGATTACCGATTAGATGAGTATCTAACTATGTTTCAAAGAAATTTCATTAAACTTACGGGCAGGGTAGTGAGAGAAAGCTGTGGAATAAATATACAAACATTACTGCATAAGGAGGTCGTAATATGCCATTTCCAACGCATATCGTTGCAACAGGTGGATTTATAGAAGATGAGCAAGGAAATATACTTTTAGTAAAAACTCGTGACGGTGGTTGGGTATACCTTGGTGGACAAGTGGAAGTTGGAGAAAATCTGATAGATGGTTTGATTCGCGAAATCAAAGAGGAAAGTGGAATTGCTGGTGTCTATTCAAATACAGGGATTTTTAAATGGTATGGTGGGGAGTTATTAGCTGTTACTGAGGAAACAACCGATAGTCGCTGGGTGGCGAAGGATAAAGTTCTTGATTTCATTGAAAACCCCGCTATTCAAGTCTCGTATGCGGGGATGCGTTCCTCGAGTAATACATATGTACAAAATACGAGTTTTGTGAAACAGACACAAGTTTCAAAAACGCCCCTGAGCGTTTTAAGTGATTTCACAGTCAATTCCATCCATACACATCATCTATATTCATTCTTACTTTCATACCTCTCTTGCTCAATGATCCGGACATAATTCATAAATCTTGGCGATCAATTCTTCAGAGTTCGTTCGGAACGTTTCATTAGCGTCGGCCCAAGACGATTTCAAAAAATAAGATGCGTGAAACCGCCAGCCTTGATGATCCGGATTAAAATCCAGTTGAATTTCGCGTCCAGGCTTTCCTTTATATATTTTGGAGCCTGGTTTGCGCCAGCTGCCGATTTGCGTGATTCGGTCTCGATTTTGGCCTGTTATATACGTAAAACCCTCATTATATGGAATGTCCTTCAAATAAAATTTCGGGCAACCTACACCAAACACTCGAATCTGCTGAGCCCCATAGTGTTCTTGCAACTCAAGCCCAGTCCGGTATGCGATCACGCCGCCTGCGCTGTGACCGATCAGAATCAACCGTTCCACATCGGCTGCATGCGCACGTATGATGTGTGATGCTTCCTTAACTCGCCGCGATTGATCACGAACCAAGTCAAAGCCAGCTTGACTCAATTGACGGGTCAGCAGCCGGAATAAAGCAGAACCTTGCTTGCCGTTGGCCAAACCGTAGGGGAAAATCATCACAATTTTTGCATGACGATACCTTTTCGCAATTTCATTGGCTGCGTCTTCAAAGTTATTCCGGTACGTCAGGATCCCGGCAATAAAACACACCAGGGTGCGACATTTCTCCGTGCATGTGCTGCTTGGTGATATATAAGACTCTGTCATGATTTCCCCCCTCCTTATTTTATTGACTTATTATGTGAAATTAATAACAATCATTCATTATAAATGTTTAAACGCTGCGATTGCCAATACGCTCCACAAATGACCTTAGTCCCGAGTTTATCGCCAGATTCTCTAGAGCATGGTTTCATTCAAGCTTGAATCCGAATCTCTATAGAAAAAATTAGGCGTCACGATCCGATTGTCGTATGAACGATGAAATATATGTGTCGTGGCGGGCGACAGCGGCGGTATTAGCCATGTCCAATCCCCTGTTACCGGACAGCCTCTCTTCTCCTCATTCGACTCGAAGCGTTTCAATTGCTTAGCAGCTGTATGATGATCTACAATCGTAACCCCATTCTTCTTATAAGAGTACAAAACAGCCACATTCAATTCAACAAGCGCACGATCGCGCCATAGCGTAGATTCATGCCTTGTAGGCAGCCCCATAATCTCGGCTAGTGTCGGCAGCAAGTTATACCGCTGCTCATCCGCCAAGTTGCGAGCGCCAATCTCCGTTCCCATGTACCAACCATTGAAAGGAGCTGCCGTATAAGAAATGCCGCCAATCTCAAGCCGCATGTCGGACACAATCGGCACTTCGTACCACCGAATGCCGAGCTTACGCAATTGCGGGTATTGCGGGTGCTCGATCGGCACCTCCAGCACAAGCTCCTTGGGGATATCAAACCAACGGGGTTTCTTTCCCTGTGCACTGATCACCAGCGGCAATACATCGAATGGCGTTCTCATTCCCTCCCATCCGAGTGAATGACATAAAGATGTCAGCGCAAGCGAATCCGGGTCCCCGACCATCCCATGATCCGTCTCATAGCCAGCATATCGAATAAGCTGATGATTCCATACTCGCGGATCGGGATGATGCTTCAGAGGATCTGCCGGTCTAAAAACGGTTATTGCAGGACGAATTTGACCGCCATTCGTAGCGTACGCTATATGCTTGAACAAAGCATCCGCCATCTCCTCATCGGTAGTGACATGCCGGGCATCAAACACGGTGAGTCCTTCCCAAAACAAGCGGCCAATGCAGCGATTGCTGTTTCTCCATGCCATCCGGCAGCCATGGGTTAACTCCTCATCGGTATGCTCGTATGTACCCGACTCCATGATTTGCGTTTGTACTTCAGCCAGGCGTTGTTTCATTTCAGCTTCAGGTTTATGTAATTCGGTGTAACATGCTTGTATAAAATGGGCCGCCTCAAGCTTAAGCCGTTCCAGACCAAATTCATGCTCTTGTACCGGTACCAAAGTCATCTTGCTCCTCTCATCGCTCCTCATGCCTTCAGGAATATACTACCTTGAAGTCCAGCCATCGATCAAATCCATCCGCCTATTGTTCGGGTTTTGCTCACATTATTGTTCGGATTTTGCTCACATCTTTGTCCTCTATCACAAATAGCAAAAAGAACCTCAAATCCAAGGGCGGATTAAGGTTCTTTTGTGAACCGATCATCAATGAAAATTGAGAGATCGATCTCATCAATATAATTAAAGAATTAACTATGGACGAGTTCTTTTTCGCTTAGACCAAGCGTCTTCGAGGTGGAGTGATGAATTTCTTGCAGCAGCTCAGGCTGATCCACGAGGGAAACGCCATAGGAAGGAATCATCTCTTTAATCTTCGGCTCCCATTCCTTCATATGCTGAGGGAAGCACTTTTGCAGCACTTCAAGCATAACGTGAACGGCCGTAGAAGCACCTGGAGAAGCGCCGAGCAATGCAGCAATCGAGCCATCGGAAGCGCTTATGACCTCCGTACCGAATTGGAGCGTGCCTTTGCCGGCGTCCGTATCCTTGATAACCTGTACCCGCTGGCCTGCTACGACAATTTCCCAATCCTCGCTCTTGGCGTTCGGGATGAACTCACGCAGCTCTTCCATGCGCTTTTCATTGGATAACAGCACTTGCTGGATCAGATATTTCGTCAACGCCATCTCTTTAACGCCGGCTGCCAGCATCGTGAGCAGATTGTTCGGTTTAACGGAACGGATCAGGTCAAGATTGCTTCCCGTCTTCAAGAACTTCGGCGAGAAACCGGCAAAAGGACCAAACAACAGGGTTTTCTTATTGTCGATATATCTTGTATCCAAGTGTGGAACCGACATTGGAGGCGCTCCAACCTTGGCTTTACCATACACCTTGGCATGATGCTGCTCGACAACCTCCGGATTGTTGCATACCATGAACAGGCCGCTTACCGGGAAACCGCCGATATGCTTGGATTCAGGAATGCCGGTCTTCTGCAGTAAAGGCAGACTGCCTCCGCCTCCGCCGATGAAGACAAACTTCGCCGTATGCTCCTCAACCGAACCGGTGTCGATATTACGAACTTTAAGTTTCCAAGAACCGTCGCTGCCCCGTTTAATATCTTTCACCATATGCTTGTAGTGAACCTCAACGTTGTGACTCTTCAAGTGGTCGAACAGCATGCGCGTTAAAGCACCAAAGTTAACGTCCGTTCCGGAATCAATTTTGGTGGCGGCCATCGGTTCGCTGGAAGTCCGTCCTTCCATGATCAGCGGAATCCATTCCTTCAGCTTCTCCGGATCCTCGGAATATTCCATTCCTTGAAACAGCGGGTTGTTTGACAGCGCTTCAAAACGTTTCTTTAAAAAGCTAACATTGCTCTCCCCTTGCACCAAACTCATATGAGGAATAGGCATAATAAAGTCCTGAGGATTGCGGATCAGATTGCTGCTAACCAGATAAGACCAGAATTGACGCGAAAGCTGAAATTGCTCATTAATTTTAATCGCTTTGCTGATATCTATAGTTCCGTCAGGTTTTTCGGTTGTATAATTAAGCTCGCACAACGCAGCATGTCCCGTGCCTGCATTATTCCATTCGTTGGAGCTCTCTTCCCCCGGACTTGCCAGTTTCTCAAACACTCTGATTTCCCACTCAGGCGCCAGCTCTTTCAGTAAAGCTCCCAATGTCGCGCTCATAATCCCGGCACCAATTAAGATGACGTCTGTTTTTTTCTGAATGCTGCTCATGATATCCTTCCTTATCCACTATATTTGCAAAAAAAGAGTAGGCGCCGCCGCTTATCCAACCTAAGCAAAACGTCACCTCAACAAAGAACCAGTTCCGTTGTAATGATCACCATATCATTCTAGTCTATTATAAATATTTATAGATTAAAATATCTACTACTATCTGATAATTATAAACGATTTCAAGCTAGGGACAAGAACTTATCGCATAAAATCACAAAAGCCGCCGGTTTTTGGCGACTTTTGGTCGACTCCGATCTCAACGTGCGGTTGAATGGCCGCAGGTGAAGCGGGATTGCGTTTTGGCCCGTTAAACGGGCACTACCGCCCCAATTACTTCTCAAACAAAGGGAGAACTTCCCCGAATAAATGTCGCTGGGCTTCTACGCTGTCTTCATTCCCAACCGTGCATTTACTGCCCAACTCGAGCACCGACTCGACTAGCGGAGCAAGACCCGCAACGTCTTCCGCCGTTGTATTCAGCACCTCGTCCCTTTCTCTCTGCAAATCATCATCATCATAATCGCAAAGATACAAGACCAGCGAGTTCGCTGAAGCGGCAGCAGGGCTGTTCGCCGGCTCTAGTTCCCGGATCGCCCCGATGATATATCGGGTCATCTCCTGGTCACTCGCCTTAAAGCCCCGTAAATAATCCGGGATTTGGGCATAAACCTCATACGTTCGAGCAAGGTTCGGATCGCGGTAGGATACCATATAGCTGTTGCCGTCCCGTTGGAATCCGGTCATGCAGCCGTAAGCACCGCCTTTCACCCGGATCTGGTTCCACAGATAATCATAGGACAGAATCATTTTCAGCACCCGCAAAGAACCGGTATACGGATATCCCTTATCGATAAAATTGCCGGTTTGCGCCGCATATTGAACCTCGGATGACGTCTTAAAGCCTTCATTGCGAAGCTGCGGCGTGAATTCTACAAGCACCCGCTGCACCGGGTGATGATACAGCTTCTCTTTAAACGCAGCCGCCAGCGGCTTGACACTTGCGAGGCCTTCCTGCTCGGCCGTATAGCTTACCAGCAGATTTTCCGGCCTGAAGATATAGCCGGCCAGCTCCTTCAATCGATGGATAAGCGCGTCCTTCTCCTCGTCAAAATGGCTTTCCAAATGCTCCAGCAGCCGATAGTGGGAAATCCCGCCGACCCTATCGCGGAACGCGTACACGGCGGAATGATAGGACAAAGCCCGCTCCCTTGCCGCCAGATGACCCGATGAAATCAGCTTCCGCTGCTCACTGGATTTGAGCTGAGCAATCAACTCATACAGCCGTTTCGTATCATCGAAGTTCGAGGACAGGATCATTTCCTGGATCAATTCGAAAGCGGAGCTCAGCTGGCTGTACAGCACCTTCGCTTGAAATTCAAACACGGCTTTATAGCCATTGACCTGCTTTGCGCTGCCGTATGCTTCGATGCTCGTGTGTATCCCGCCTGTATGAATGTTGATCCGATTGGCAAGCTGATGGTAGCTGAAACGCTCCGTATTGACGGATCCGATTGCCCCCTCCAATATGCCGGCATAGGCAAGCAAATCCTGTGGAACCTTGTTCAGATCAAAGCATAGGCGCAAATAACCGATCCCGTTGGTAAACAGCTTGTGATATAAAATGGAGGTATCATCCAGTCGATCGAGCTCCAGGCCGAGCTTTGGTGATTGCGGGTCCAAATCCTCCCGCGAGAGCAAGGGGATCGTTGCCGATTGCTCCTTGGTCGAAGGTTCGTTCTGATATGCCTTAAGAGCCTTGGTGCGATCGACGAGCTGCTGAAGCTCATCCGGGTTCAACTGATCCCGGTAGGATTGAAGACGTGCTTTAAGCTTTTGCTCGTTTTTGGCGCCCAGCCCTTTTTCCGGAACGACAGCGACAACGGATGCATGCGTATTTCGAATCAAATACCGCTCTATCAGCCCCTCGAAATACCCTTTATCCATCTTTTCTTTGAGTCGTTCGAAGATATGATGGCTCTCCAGATGCACAAAAGGCGCATGATCATTATAAAGCCAGCTCCCTAGCACTTGCAGCGCATAGCTTAAGCCCTTCGGGTAACGGCCGAAATCGGCTTCCCGGTATTGAAATTCGTAGAAGCTGATGCCGGCAAGCAGAGAATCCCTGTCGATGCCCTTGCTTACCAGTTCATTCAAGACATTCGTAATCGTATCAACGAATAGATCCCGATCGCTCTGGTTGCTCCCTTTCGCAACGATGCTGAAGACCGGCTGATAGATTCGGCTCTGATAGGTTCCATACACCTCCTTCGCGATCCCTTGGTCCAGGATGGACTGTCGCAAGGGAGCCCCTTGCGATCCCAGCAGCGCATAGTGCAATACTTGAAAAGCGATCGCCAGCTCAGCATCCAGGCTCGTTCCGATCACTGCATTATACGTCAAATAGGAGCGGTTCTCCTCCGATTCTCCGCCTCCGATCGAATACGAAGTCACCGCCTCCGCCCGTCGATGAAACGGAGCTTGGAGCATGATATTGGAAGCTGCATCCGCCCGGTCATAATGACCGAGATATGTCTCGTCAAGCCATTTTAGCTTCTCCTCCATATCCATGCTTCCATATAAATAAATATAGCTGTTGGAAGGATGGTAATATTTCGAGTGATAAGCCAGCAGCTCCTGATATTGCAGGTTCGGAATATCATCCGGATGTCCGCCGGATTCCAAGGAATAGATCGTGTCCGGGAACAGCGAGTTCAACACGGACCGGTATACGACCCGTTCAGGCGAGGAAAAGGCGCCCTTCATTTCGTTGTACACGACACCGTTATATTTGAGCTCTGCATCCGCCGATTCCAGATTGTAATTCCAGCCCTCTTGAAGAAATATCGCTTCTTCTTGATGAATGTTGGGATGAAGAACCGCATCCATATAGACATCCATCAAATTGTGGAAGTCTTGGTCATTCCGGCTTGCTACCGGATAAATCGTTTTATCCGCGAAGGTCATCGCATTCAGAAAGGTGTTCAGGGAGCCCTTAGACAGCTCTACAAAGGAATCCTTGGCAGGAAACTTGCGCGATCCGCACAGCACGGCATGCTCCAAAATATGCGTTAGCCCCGTATTGTCGGTTGGCGGTGTCCGAAAACCGATCGTAAACACCTTATTCTCATCGTCATTAGAGAGCAGGATGATTCTGGCCCCGCTGCGCTTATGCTCCAGCAAAGCTCCGTCGGACTGTATATCGTGCAGCCTTTGATGCTGCAGCAGTTCATATGACGTTAACGAATCCAGTGTCTTCATAAAAATAACCTCCAAGACCGTCTCCTTGCGGAGCACGGTAATATGCACTTCTATTTTTGCCGTTCCACAACCGGGTGTAACCTCTCCTCTCCCTATATTCATTCGACGTATCTGCTGCACCTCCTCCACACGACGCTTTCGATCAGGCTCGGCCAGGCAGCGTAATAACAAGCATCAAAAAACTTTCAAATGAGGATGTAAGGTTCATGCCACTATCGAATGGTTCGCTATCAATTGATAAAAATTACAATCGGAGGAAATACTGAGTCAAAATATTCAGTAGCTATGAGCACCGTTAAATCGGGAAAGGTGTGAGCATCCATGTCTTTTTCCAAATGGCAGGGTTCAAACCGGTCAAGAAAGGGGAATTCCGCTGACAAACCGGTGACAAAGCAGGTCGAGGGGCGGGACATTTCCGAAAGTCTGGAAGAAACAACCTCAAGCATCAAGGAGCTTCTTGGGGGCAGCGACGATTTTATCGTCCATTCCTTCCAGATATTCGGACAGCATGCTGCGGTCCTGTTTTATTTCACGGATATAACGGACCATGCCGTGATCAATAATACAATATTGAAGCCGCTAAAATACGGTCCTCCCCATATCGATGTGGAGAGCATCCCGCTTCATGCGCTGAGGGATACATTATTAGAAGATACGCTATATCATAGCGAAGGATTCGCTGAACGAAATATTTCAATTCTGATCGACAGTCTGCTGCGCGGGCAATCCGTCGTCGTTATCGACGGGCTGAACGAGGCGATTGTTATCGAAACCCGGAAGCTTGCCCAGAGATCGATCGAGCAGCCCGCCACGGAACAAGTCATTCGAGGGGCGCGCGAAGGCTTTATAGAATCCTTGGGGACGAATATTTCCCTTCTTCGTTACCGACTGCAGACACCGGATTTTCGGGTGAAATCCATGCAGATCGGAACGAAGACCAAATCCAAGGTTGCCGTCTGTTACATGGAGGGAATCACCAACCCGGGCATCGTAAAAGAAGTAAATAAACGCCTCTCCTCCATCGATATCGATGCCGTGCTCGATGCCGGCTATCTCGAGCAATTTATTGAAGACAACCATTGGTCCCCGTTTCCGCAAATCCAATATACGGAACGGCCGGATAAAGTTGTAGCCAATTTGCTCGAAGGAAGAGTAGCGATTATGGTGGATGGCTCGCCGATGGCTCTAATCGTACCGACGGTCTTCAGCCAGTTCTATCAGACCGTGGAGGACTATACCGAACGATATGTTCTGATGAGCGCGATCCGGATGTCCCGGCTCGTTGCCCTTGTCTTCTCTTTGGTCTTCCCTTCACTGTATGTAGCGATCATTTCTTTCAATCCGGAATTGATCCCGACCGAATTTGCCGTGGCGGTAGCCGGCGGACGGGCAGGCGTGCCCTTTCCAGCCGTCATTGAAGTGCTGGTCATCGAAATTTCCATGGAAGTGCTGCGGGAAGCGACGATTCGTCTGCCGCAGCAGGTTGGCGGGGCTTTATCGATCGTTGGTGTGCTGGTCATTGGACAGGCTGCGGTGGCTGCAGGCTTCTCCAGCCCGATCACCGTCGTCATCATTGCTCTGACAACCATCGGGTCATTCGCTACCCCTGCATACAATGCGGCGCTGGCACTCCGGATCCTCCGGTTTCCGTTAATTATTCTGGCCGGCGTGTTCGGTCTCTATGGCGTGATGGTCGGGCTTATTCTCATTACCAATCATCTGTTGTCGCTCAAATCGTTTGGCGTTCCTTACCTGAGTCCGTTCGTTCCCGGCAATGTGCAGGGCATGCGCGATCTGCTGACCCGCGGACCACTCTGGAAAATGAAGAACAGGCCGTCCTTCCTCCATCCGCAGGACACCACAAGATTGGGCGGCGATATGATCGACCAAGTCGATCATGCTTCGAATAACATCATGAGTTCCACCCATCCTAACGGAGATAAGGGGCATTAAGCTATGAATAATCAGCGCCAGATAACCGTGCTGCAGGCATCTGCGGTCACAATCAGCACGATCGTGGGGGTAGGCGTCCTTGCACTTCCACTCGCCGCGGTGCGGGCAGCGGATGCCGGAGCTCCGCTTGTCACATTTTTGGGGATGCTGTTAGCGTTTATCGGATTATTCTTTATGACCCGCTTGGGCATGCGCTTTCCCAATGATTCGTACATCCAATATAGCGAAGTTATCATGGGCAGGTGGCTCGGCATGATCGGAAGCCTGATATCCATCCTGTTCTTTGCCGTTCTGTGTTCGCTGGTGGCAAGGGAATTCGGTGAGGTGGTCGTCACAGCCGTGCTCAAGAATACGCCGCTGGAAGTAACCGTATTGGTTATGCTCCTCCTGGCAGCCTTCTCCTCACGCAAGAATATCATGTCTTTTGCCTACATTCATTTATTTTACAGCCCCTTTATGCTTATTCCCGCATTGTTGATCGTGGCACTTTCGTTAAAGAACGCAGATATCATCAATGTGCTGCCGGTATGGGGGAATGACCCGAGCGGGATCCCGATGGGGATCATTACGCTCTCAACAGTATTTCAGGGATATTTTATTATGATGATGGTCATCCCCGCCATGAGCAGACCCGAGAAAGCGATGCGGGCAAGCATTTGGGCAATGCTTGTCACGGGGCTGCTATACACGCTGATCGTTATCGCAACCGTCGGCCTGTTCGGCGCGGAAGAAACGAAGACACTGCTGTGGCCGACACTCGAGCTGGCCAAAGCAACCTCCCTGCCTGCCAATGTGCTGGAGCGCCTGGACGCGGTATTTCTTGCCGTATGGGTTACGGCCGTATTCACCTCCCTGTTCTCTTGCTACTACTTCACCATTTATTCGATTAGCAAGCTGCTGAAGCTGGCCGATCAAGGGATGCTGTCCTTCTTCATTCTGCCGATTCTGTTCGTGCTCGCGATGCTGCCCCAGAGCTTACTTGAATTAAATGAGTTGAATGCCGTCATATCCAAGTTC
The DNA here is from genome assembly GCF_002741055.1 of Paenibacillus ihbetae. Taxonomy (NCBI): domain Bacteria; kingdom Bacillati; phylum Bacillota; class Bacilli; order Caryophanales; family Paenibacillaceae; genus Paenibacillus; species Paenibacillus ihbetae. Next base: position 36,562 of record NZ_CP016809.1, read on the forward strand.
GGCCTGCTGATAACCATCGTATATCCAGGCATGCTGCTGGTGATCGCGAAGCTGCGCAAGAAAAGGGGGGCTTCCCGTTGATCGGAGAAATTTACAGCGGTTATCTGTATGTCGCCATTGCCATTTGGATCTTGACAGGGTTGTTCAATCTTGTGGTCGACACCCGGAAATATGATGAATCGCAGATGGACAAGGAGAAAAAAGTGTCGCGCGTGTTAGGCTGGACCAACATCGTGCTGGGCATCGTTATTTTTGTGGGGGCGATGACGTTGAAAATCATTTGGTGAGCGTGACGCTATGATCCGTATCCGGGGAGGAAGATATCTATGAGAGAACATGCATCCGCAGGTTACAAGCTGAGGTCCATCATGACCCTGCTTCTTCTCGCCTCGCTGCTGACAGGGTGTTGGGATCGCATGGAGCTTGAAGAACGCGCCGTCGTCTTAGGCATATCCATCGACACCGCCGGGCCGGATGCGGAGAAGAAGGAAGACGAGGTATCCCACTTAATGGGAAAATACCCCGCTCCAAAGCAAAGCATGATTCAGCTGTCCGTGCAAATCGCGCTTCCGGGACGCATCCCCCTGGGACCTGGCGAGAGCGGTGGCAGCGACGACGGTGGAGGAAAGGAAACCGTATGGGTGCTCAGCGTCGTCGGTCATACGATCGATGATGCCATGATGAATTTGCAGCAGCAGATATCGGGAAAATTGTTTTTCGGCCACCTGCGGGTCATCGTGATTTCCGAGGACATTGCGAGAAGAGGCATCCAAAATATAAACGATTATCTTCATCGCAATGCGGAAGTTCGCCGAATGGCATGGATGATGGTTTCGAAGGGCAAAGCGAAGGCGCTGATGGAAGCTGCTCCGAAGCTGGAGCGTGTCCCGACGCTGTACCTGGCGTCCACGCTGGATGATGCGGTCAGACACGGGAAATTCCCGACCAATTACATTGGGACGTTCTGGAGCAATTCCTCGAAGAAAGGCCAGGAAGGGTTCCTCCCTTATATTCAAATCATGGAAGGAGAGAACGTTCAAATCAGCGGGATCGCTTACTTCAAGGGGGCGAGGATGGTCGGTACGACGAAGCCGTTTGAAATTGCCGGATATTTGGTCATTAAGGGAATCAGCCCTGCGGGTTACCGGGGGATCATTCATTTAGGCGATGACTCGCAAATCGTTACCATTCATGCGACCAACCGGGAATCAACAACGACGGTTAAAATCAAGGACGGCCTCCCCCACTTTACGATCACGGCAATGACCGAGGTCAACGTCGAAGAGAAAAACGAAGAGGTAATCCCGATCAACTCGTCCCGCATTCTGGAGGAAATCGCCACGGAGAACGAGCATTCCGTCAAAGAGCTGATCATCGGGCTGCTTCGGGAAACCCAGGAGAAGGAATCCGACATCTTCGGGTTCGGGGAGCTCGTTCGGGCCACGAAGCCCACGTACTGGAATCGGAACGTTCAGACGGCCGAGCGGTGGCAAGAGCTGTATAAGAAATCTACGTTCGAGATTCATGTGACATCCAAAGTCCGCAGAGTCGGAATGAAGGCAGAGTAACGATGGTCCAACCGAAACGTTTACCCAACAACTGTGTACCAGCCAACGCTAGTATGGTTGTACCTATATAATAAAGTTTCGGCTTTGCCATAAGAGCAGCTGCAAGTGCGGGTGATTATGATTCCAGGAAATAGGTAACCCTTAAGGCATACGACAACTGGTTAAGGTGGTTATAAAGATGTTCTTTTTCAAGAAGCGCAGCCGTTCAGCCGCCCGATCCAAAACCAGAGAAGAGCAGATGTTTCAACAAGTACTGACGGACGGGACCGCTTTGTCTGATCAGCTGGACATCAATTTGCGCATTATCCGGGAGCGCACAGGCAACAGCCCGGATATTATCATACGGAGGCTGGACCAGGTTGTGGGATGTGAAATCCGCGCGGCCGTGATTTTTATTGATGGTCTGGTGAATGATCAGATCATCAACCATTCCATCATGGATTCCCTGACGCAGACCAATTCTGTGGACATCGCCTCCTCCCCTACCCCCTCTCAGATTGTCGGCTTGATCCAGAACCGGTTTCTATCTAATGGAACCGTCAGCGAGCTAAACAGCATGGATCAGCTGCTCAATGCGGTATTAGCGGGAAATACGGCGATTCTCGTGAACGGCTCGGTAAAAGGCGTCCTTGCGAGTTCTTTCGGCGGTGAACAGCGCAGTGTGGATGAACCTCAGTCACAAACCGTCATTCGCGGACCGAAGGAAGGCTTCACCGAAAATATCCGGACGAACACTGCCTTAATTCGCCGGAAAATCAAAAGTCCTGACCTGTGGATCATCAACCGAAAAATCGGACGCCAGACGCAAACCGATGTATCCATTATGTATCTGCATGGGATTGCCGATGAGAAGATCGTGAAAGAGATCCTTCAGCGATTGGACCGGATCGATACGGACAGCATTTTGGAGAGCGGATATATCGAAGAGTTTATCCAGGACCGGACCTTCACGCCTTTTCCGACGATCACGAATACGGAGCGGCCCGACGCGGTTGCCGGTGCGGTCTTGGAAGGCAAAGTGGCGATTCTGGTCGATGGGACTCCGTTTGTGCTTATCGCGCCTATCACGATCTTCAAGCTGTTTCAATCCAGCGAGGACTACTATCAGAAGCATGACATCGCCACATTTCTGCGCTTGCTGCGCATGGTTTCGTTCGTGTTATCCATGCTTCTGCCCTCTCTCTATATCGCGATTACGACCTTTCACCAGCAGATGCTCCCAACCCTGCTCCTGATCAGTTTGGCCGCGCAGCGGGAGGGTGTTCCCTTTCCAGCGTTGGTCGAAGCGTTCGCAATGGAAATTACGTTTGAAGTCCTCAGGGAGGCCGGCGTTCGCATGCCGAGAGCGATCGGTTCGGCGATTTCGATTGTGGGAGCCCTGGTTCTTGGCCAAGCTGCGGTTCAAGCCGGCTTGGTATCGGCTGCGATGGTCATTATCGTATCCTTTACGGCCATTGCCAGCTTCGTTGCCCCATCGATCAGTATTTCGAACTCGGCGAGGCTGCTGCGGTTCGGCTTTATGATCCTGGCCGCCACCTTGGGTTTATTCGGTATCATTGCCGGGATGATCGCAGTACTCATCCATTTGAGCGGGCTGCGTTCCTTCGGAATTCCCTATCTGGTTCCAGTCGCGCCCTTCATTCCTTCCGATCAGAAGGACACTTTAATCCGGGTTCCGTGGTGGGCCATGAAGCGCAGACCGAGATTGATCAATACAGAGAACGTTACACGGCAAAGCAAAAATCTTAAACCATCGCCATCGGAAGACAATCAATAACAAGCATCACGGCAGCTAAAGAGGTGGATGACGTATGGGCCGCATACGGCTATTTCCTATAATTATGCTAATCTTCCCGCTGCTCCTGGTCGGATGCTGGGACAGCAACGAATTGAACTCCCTGAGCTTTGTTTCCGCAACGGCAATCGACCGGGACGAGGATCAAAAACAATGGATCATTTCCTTCCAGGTTGTCATTCCGCAGGCCATTGCCACGCAAACCGGCGGCGGCGTCGGAGGCAGCCAGTCCCCGGTCACGATCTTCTCGACACGAGGCCGAACAATCCGTGAAGCCATGCAGAACGCAAGCCTGGAGACGTCACGAACCCTTTTCTTCGGTCATAACTCGGTCATGATCATGAATGAAAGCGTAGCCCGCTCCGATGGGGTTAAACAGATTCTGGATTTCTTTCTGCGTCCGATCGAAAGCCGGGAAACGATGTCGGTCCTTCTGACCAAGGAAAAGGCCTCCGATTTATTAGAGGTGTTCATCCCGCTTGAGAAAATAAACGGCAACGCCATTCAACGGGTCATCGAACAAAGCCATGACAATTTATCGCAGGTCCAGAACATTAGTCTCATCGACTTCGCAACAATGGTTGCCAACCCGTTCACCGATGGCAAAGTTCCCGAGGTAAGGATTTCCGGCGATAAGCAGGCGCAATCCTCGCTGGACGCGCTCAAATCCTCTCGAAGCGAGGCCGTTATCAAGCTTGGCGATCTTGGCGTATTCCGCAGGGATAAATTGATCGGTTGGATGAATCGCCGGGAAAGCCGCGGCGTCGCCTGGTTATCGAACGATGTCAAAAGAATGATTATTGTGTTTCCGTGCGACGAGAAAAATCCAGCACAGCTCTCGAGCTACCGCGTGATACGAGCATCAACCCAGCTTGAGCCAAAGTTGAAGGCGGATGGGATTACCTTGGATGTTCGTGTAAAAACCGAAGGCGTAATCGATGAAATGAGCTGCCCAAAGAAACTGAGAGACCCGGAAGTCATCAAGGGATTGGAGCGGGTCATCGAGGATGAAATCAAGGAAGAAATCCAAGCTGCATGGAGCAAGATGAGGGAATTGAACGTTGATGTGGCAGGCATCCGAAATGCGATTCACCGAAAACAGCCCGCTGCCTGGGAAAGGCTGAGCCAATCGAAGCGGCCGCTCGAGCAAATCGACATCCGTCTGCATATAAACACCAGCATCGAGAATACCAATATGCTCTATCAGCCGTTCTCGAATATGCTGGAACCGAACAAGAAGTAGGATCATGCAGCAAATCTCTTCAAGGACTAAGGACAATATCTTAAGGATGATATGGATATGGAAAAAATTGATAAGTATCAACTGATCGCAATGACCATATTATTCATCATCGGAAGCTCGCCTTTGTACCAGCTGGGGATTGAAGTGAACCAAGACGCCTGGCTGGTTATGCTCACCGGGATGCTGGCCGGGTTATTGCTGCTCTTCGTCTATCTCTATATTCAGAAACAGAATGCCGGAAAGGGTCTTTTTCAGATTCTGAAGCATCATTTCGGACGATTAATCGGTACAATCTTGGCCATTGCGTATATCTTCTATTTTATCTATGAATCCATGAGAAACACCCGCGAATTCGGAGACATTATCAATGTGGCTTTTCTTCCGAATACCCCGTTGTTCCTCTTAATGCTCATCATGATTGTCTTGTCCGGGTACGCCGTGTCCAAAGGAATCGAGGTGTTCTTTCGGGTGGTCGAGTTTTTACTCCCGATTACCATGATCGGCTATTTTCTGCTCGTTATGATGTTCATCTCGACCAATTTGATTCATCTCGAACGACTGCTTCCGATTCTTGAAAACGGGGTAATGCCCGTCATCAACGCGGCAATTCCGAAAGTCATCAGCTTTCCGTTCGGTCAGATCGTCGTATTTCTCGTGTTCTGGAGCCATCTGAACAACCGAAAGCCGTTAACCAAGGTAACGGTGCTGTCTTACCTGTTCGTCGGAGTGTTCCTGCTAATCTTCAGCATATTGAACCTTGCCATTCTGGACCCGACCATAACTAGCATCTCAACGCTTCCGATGCTCCGCAGCGTCCGCCTGATCCAGATTGCGAATTTCCTGGAGCGGCTGGATCCGATCATTATGATGCTGATCTATATCGGCATCTTCGTCAAGATGACGGCCTTTTACATGGCGGCGGTGCTTGGTCTTTCGCAGCTGATCAAGATAAGCCATAAAATGCTCACACTGGCCGTTGGAGGATTTATATATGCGATTTCCTTTATTTCGCCGAATCTTATCCATCATTTATGGATTGGTTTTGAGCAAAATTTGAAATACCATTTCCCCATCTTTCAAATTTATGTCCCCCTTCTGCTCGCCCTGATCATAATGCTTAGAAGCATATTTTCTTCCATGCGCAAAGGGGGCACGAAGCCGTCGCCGGCTTCAAAAAAGGATGGTCAAACATAAAAAAACCGGCCAATGCGGCCGGAAATCCTAAATGTACATACAAATTGGAATATTTTATGATGTGCTGTTCATATACTCATCATGGTTAGGCCCGTCTATCCATGATTGGAAGTTACTTCAAATTGGCGGACCATTTCTCAGCGCGCGACTGAAGATCATCCAGGAATTTCTGGATATCCGGCGCGTTGCCGGAGGCCGCTTGGCTGATAAACCCGTTGATTGCCGGCGCGATGTCGCTCATGTAGAACGGATTGGCTTCATCCATCAGCTCGGAATGGCCGACTTCTGCGATTTCAAGCGCCTTTTTCACATATTTGTCCTCCGGCGTAACAAAATCGGCGTTTTTCAAGGTTGGTGTACTGGAGAAGTTCTCGTATCGGTATTTCTGCGTCATATGACCGCTCAAGAATTTGAGCACTTCCCATGATGCCTCCACATCCTTGGCATTCTTCGCCATGACGAACGGATCGACCGCCACCCATCCTTCTCCGTCAGGCCCCATGTTCATCACGGGCTCGAAACGGTCCAGAAGCTCTTTGTTCTGCTTTGAGCGGTATTCGCTCATGGTGGATCCTCCGGTGGAATCGAGCGCAATCGCGATGTTGTTTTTCTCCAGACCGAAATTTTCAGCGCCCTGTGCATTCACGAAGCCTGCCGGCGGCAGCTTGGCAGCTTCCTTCAGCCATTCCAGCACCTTGACCATCTCCGGAGAATTCAGATGCCACTTGATGCTCTTAACATCCTTCAGCGTTCCTTCCGCTCCCTTGGCGCCGTACGCGAGGGTCAATGCGACAAAGGTGGAGCCGTTTAACGAGTTGCCGCTCCAGAAGAGGCCGTAATTATCTTCGCCAGTCTTCGGATTTTTCCCGGTCATTTTCTTGGCCTTCTCGAGAATTTCATCGGGACCAGGCTTAGCCGAGAGCGGTTCAACACCCCAGTCTTCAAACAGCTTCTTATCGTAAATCGTCATTCTGCGGCCGAGAACGGCAGGAATGCCAAATTGCTTCGTTCCGTCCGGCGACTTGGTGCTGTACGAATTGTTCATGATTCCTTCCAGATAAATGCCTGGATCGAAGGAGGAATCATTGGCTATCAGATCATCCAGATCGCGCAGGAGTCCATCCTGATACCACTGGGAAGCGAACGCGCCGCCGGTATACAAGACATCGGCGTCACCGGATAAGAGCATGGCGGACTGCTTGGCTTTGACATTTTCCCACGGGATCTGGTACACCTCGAGCTTGATGTTCGGGTACATGATCTTGAACGTCTTATCCAGGTATTCATTGAGACCAATCACTGGATTGCCGGTCAGCGCGTCGATGCCATTCTCCAGCTGCCAGCCGGCGAGGGCGACCCGCACTGTTCCTTCCATGTCCGACACCTTTTCGATCTTGACGCCGCCCGTCACATCGGTATTCGAACCGCCTGAGCAAGCGGCCAGCGTAAACGCCAGCACGAAGGATAAGATGAGCAGCACAGCCTTCTTCAACATTTCATGACACCTCCGAATGAATAAGCTTTCCCTGTCGAGCTACTGCTTGATGCCGGACAGCGCGATACTCTCGATAATATAGCGCTGCAGGAACAGATAAACGGCGATAACCGGGATCAGACTGGCCGTCGTCGCTGCCATGATGATGGATGGCTGCTGGTTGATGCCGTTATTGTAGGTAAACATCGCAAGGCCGATCTGAATGGTGTATTTGGCTGCCGATTTCAGAATGAGCAGAGGCCACAGCATATCATTCCATACGCCAAGAAACAGCAGGATCACCATCGTGGCAATAATCGGCGTGCACAGCGGCAGATACACCCGGCCGAACACCGTGAATTCCTTGGCACCGTCCAGCACGGCCGCCTCCCTTAAGCTGCTGGGCAGCTGATCGAAGAATGCCTTCGCCAGGAACGTCCCGAACGCATAGTTCATCGCCGGCAAATAAAAGGCGAGATAATTGTCAACGAGGCCGAGCTCGCTGAACAGCAGGTACTGCGGAATCATCGTCATTTCAAACGGGATCATCATGGTGCTCAGGGCAAGAAGCAGTACGATGTTCGCTCCCTTGAAACGGAGCTTGGATAAAGCATAACCGGACATTAGTGCCGATAGTGAGCTAATGAGAATGACGCCAGCACTGACGAGCGCCGAATTGCCGATATAGAGAAACATTTTGATGTTCGTGAAAGCAACCTCATATGTTCGAATGGACGGCTCCTCCGGCCAGATTTTTGGCGGGAACGTAATATTCAACCGCGCTGCCCAATCGAAGCTGGTAACGAGCATCCATAAGAACGGTACGATCATTATGAAGGAACCGGCGAACAGTACGATCGTCAGAATCAATTGATTGATCGACAACCGTCTGCGGGGCACAGGCTCCTTAGAGACAGCTGTACCGGACATGGTCTCCCTCCTGTCTTCATGATATGTTCACTGCTAGGCGGCATTAATCTAGACTGTCCTTACGCCGGTTCAACAGCATGAGGCAGACTGTCAGAATGAGAATGATCAGGAATAACAGGTAGGATACCGCGGTGGCAAGCCCCATCTGGGAAGCCAGAAACGCATTCCGATAGATATACAGCACCACGGTCATCAAGCTTCCGCCCGGATTGCCGGCGGTCCCCCCGATTAACCACACATCGGTAAACCGCTTCATCCCGCCGATCGTCCCCATAATGAGCATGAACACGAAGATCGGACGCAAATAAGGAATCGTAATGTACAGCCATTTCCGATACGTACCCGCTCCATCCACCTCTGCCGCTTCGTACAGATCGCGCGGAACGCTTTGCAGTCCAGCTAGAAAAATAATGGTGTTATAGCCGAGCGCCCCCCAGAGACTCATAAGCACAATGCTGTACGGCGCCACTTGCGGATTCGTGAACCATCCGATGGGCTCTATGCCGAATAATCCGATGACAAAGTTGATCAGCCCTTCCTTGGACGGAAAGAACAGAAAAGAAAACAACAGCGTCGTGGCCACACCGGATACAACGTTCGGCAAGAAATAGACCGCTTTGAAAAAATTCCTTCCCAGGTTCCACTTCAGGTTGTTGATCAAGCTCGCCAGGATGAAAGAAAAAGCGATGCCGAGCACGACCGACCACAGTCCCATCAAGAACGTGTTCGAAAGCGCCTGCCAGAATATAGGATCCCCTAACGCGTACTTGTAGTTGTTCAACCCAACCCAAGTACCGGTCAGATTGAGCCCGGACGTCTGATGAAAGCTCATGAACAGCGCGGCAAACATCGGGTAAATGGCGAACACCAGTACGCCAATGATCAACGGGGCACTGAACAAATACCCCATCCAATCATTGCGGGTAAACCGGAATTTCCGCTTGGGCAGGCCTCCATGAACCGCAGGCCACTTCCCCTCCGGGGTGGATGACACAACCAATCCTCCTCCTTTCATATAATCGCCGGATCTACCGCCCGGCAGCCGGACAAGGATTTCCTGTCCATTCTGTACAAGGTTATGTGGTGGATTCCGGATTGATTCCGGATTGTGCTTGTTTCTTTTTTCCCCTTATATCGACGCTCACGGGAAGACATCCTTATCGAACCATTGATAAATCTGCAGATTGCTGGAGGTTGGCGGTTTGTGGATCCCCGTTTTAATCGAATGGGCAGTTAGTTGTCCATCTTGATGTCATGTTCCGGAACAGAGATATAGTGATAGTGATAGAGATATAAAGAAAAAGAGATAGAGATACGGATAGAGATACGGATAGAGATAAGGATAGGGATACATATAACGGTATGAGATGTCTAAGATCTTTAGAGCTTGTCATTAAATAGTTTGACATATAATATATTATGTAAACTATTAACTTCAAAAAGAGGACCTTATCGATTCAACGATAAGGTCCTTGTCTTTGAATCCAGGAAGGGCATCCTCGAATGATAGGTTCTCCGTCTTTTGAAACCCGGATTGTCTATCTTCCAATGATAGGCCCTCCGCCTTTTTCATCACGGACTATCTATCCTTCCAATGCTCGCTTTCTCGCATTTGTAACTAGGATGTCGAGGATGACCCCGCGATCCGCCGCACCAGCTTGACTTGTCCAAGCACGCCAGAAGGCAGAGCCTTTTTGCCGTATAGATTTTCGAGCGTATTCGCGGCTTCAATGCGGAAGACGTTATCCCCTTGCTTTATATAAGAGGTGACGTTCCAGCTGTAGGGCGGCCACAGCCGTACGCCGGCATCGTGTTCGTTCACGTAGAGCCGCGCTGTCTCCCGAATATCCTCGGCCTCCAGCCAAATTTCTTCTTCCGTAGCCGGATCCATATCGGTAATCGACAGCTGCTGCGAGTAACCCCCGATTCCTGCGTAGTATGGATAACCGGCTTTGCACCAATCGCCTGACAGAAGCTCCGGCTGAACGGTTAAACGTTGACCATGGGCTGCAAAGGGGCCGATCAGAAAAGCCGGATACGAAACAGCAGGCATGGGCTCCAGCAACGAAACCGTAAGCACCTCAAGCACATTCTCCCCCTCCGTAAGATGCGGAGTGATGTCGACTGCCGAGTAATACGGATCTTGCCAGCGGGACGGGCGCAAGCTTTCCTGCCGAGCTCCATTGACGAAAATTTCGATATTTCGGCGGCGCTGCAGAAAACCGATATGGGACGGGATGCGCTGCTCTACATCGTCAAGGATCAGTTCGATTGACGGCTGGGTCGGCGATCGTGCAGAATCCAACATAGTCTGGCTTGGTTGTGCATTTGGCCCACGTGCTTCCCGCAGCCAATCGATCAGCTCTGCAGATACGGTAAAGATCGTCCGGTACGTATTCACTTGCCCTGGCATCGTCGCATTCATCCGTGACTCGCGGTCATTCAGCGTGACCTGCCACCGGTCGAGCAGGAGCACGTTGGGTCCATGGCTTCGGAACAGCCAAGAGTCTCCAAGCGGCAGCTCGCCTGTTATCCTCAGATCGGGAGCGTGTTGCTCACCGGTTCGGTTATCGGTTTTAACATCGTTTCGGTCATCGGCCAAGTCCTCGCCCCGATCTGGCTGCAGCGAAATCACACGCAGCTCGCCAGGGGCGAAGCGCAGCTCCGCACTGTCGGTCATACGAGCAACGCCCCCGCTCTCCAGATCCCACTCATATCGTGCATTGCTGCGGGAGTCGCTGCTGCTTACCCGGACCGTTACGTCTTGATCCGACCAATTCAACAGCCATATAAAAGGCGTATCCTCCCGATATCGTTCCACCATGACGATATCCTCATGGGTCCCCATCGTCAAATCCAAGGACAAAATAGGCTGTCTTTTCAATATCGACCGAAGAAGCGAACAAACGTTCTCGAAACACCTTTCTTCAAGGTTCCGGTCACTTCCCGAACCAGCTGCCTCGTTAAGGTCCGCGCTGCCCAGGGCGAAATATGCCACAGCCCCTTTCCCGACATTGTTAACGACACCATGATGAGAAGCTCCGAACAAAGCGTCCATATGACGCATGACTTCAGGATCTTGCCGCTGGCATTCACTGTGCTGCGGGATTGCGCCTACTGCAATCAAGACTCCGCCTTCTGAAACAAAGGATACTAACCGTGCCGCAATTTCTCTCGACATCACTTCTAGTCCCGGCAGAATCAGTATCCGATACCCGTCCTCCTGTCCCGTAAAGCGAAATCCGCTACCTTGAACGATCTCCGCTTCGCGCAGCTGACACTCATCGACATAATCAAAATCCAACGAATGCCGAAGCAGACGATCCGACAGCAAAGAGAAGAACCGGTCGCATGCGGGATGCTTGTCCGATAGACCCGACACGAACATACGATCGTATACCGTGTGGATCGGTGACATTATGAGCATTTCAGGCCGTCTTCTCGTGCAAGCCCCAAGCAAGCTGAGACGTCCGATGTAATCAGCGAAGCTCCGATAATGCGGCCAATGCGGGGCATGATAAAATTCCGTCGGCGGAAAATCCGTCTTCCGATAGCCAACAAAGGAATAATAGAACGCATGCGGGATGAATAGATTGACGCCAAGAAAAGCCATAAAGTTCGCATCCAGCCGCCGCTGGCGCATGGAGTAGGCATGACCGCTTGCCCCGAAGGACTCGCATACGACCCGCTCCTTGCCTTCCAGCTGTGCTACGGATGCCGCCGTCTTCACGGACACGATCCGATGCGGATGATCCTTGGTGCCTATACCCGACGTTAAATAATCTACGCCCGTATAATGAAACTGCTGCAGAACGCGGGTCTGATTGCCTTGGGAACGGGCCTGTCCCCACACGGGCTCCTCCAAGGTATGGCCGATGTATAACAGGCCATGCCGCTCGCACCAGGTACGGATCGCCGCATGATAGCCGCCGACATACCACCTGGTAATCGTCTCATAATATTGCTGCCGAAACGACCGGCTTCCGTCAGCCATGCCGTACAGCAATGCGCCCAAATGCGGAATCGGGTCGTACCCGTTCTCGTCCCGGAACCGTTCAACCATGCCATGCGACCAGGCAAACACCATGCCCGGCAGCGTTGCCTGCACGTTATGGACGTCCGTCCGGATCGCTTCGACGCCGAAGAAGCCGTCATGAATCATGAGTCCCGGCTCGTCGGTAAACACGCCTTGGATGGTCTTCCCGTACTGCCCTTTCAATCGCAGCAGCGGCTCATACGATAACCGGATGAATGCTTGAACCGCTTCCGGATTCAGCGTATCGAGGTAGTAACCTTGCGCGAACGTCATTCCTTCCGCAATCTCGCAGGACCAGCACGCAAGGATAACGTAGGGATCGTCCGTCTTGGGGACCCACTCCTGGTTCAGGAAGCCTGTAATATTCTCGGGATTGCTGCATAGCAGCCACTCCCCATCCCGCTGAATCGCGCGGTATGCCAGGATGGCGATAAGCGCTTGATGCTCGTAAGAGGCAAAATCGAGCTTCAACGAGGCTGCCGCCCCGCCTCCTGGAAGTCTTCGTTCTTCCACCCGAAGGTACCGCATGCGATATTCCGGATACTGCCGCGTCAGCTTGCCGCCGACCGTTCCGCTTGGCCAGTTATCCTCATCATAAAGCCACACCACCATGTTTCGTTTGCGGCACTCCTCCGTACTGAACTCCAGCGCATCCATGAACTCATCCGAAAGAAAGTCCGATTGCATCCCGTGCCGTGCATGCAGCACGACTCCGCCGACACCCGCCTTATGCATGGCCTCAATCTGTTGCTCCAGCTCCGGCTTCTCCAGCCTGTGGTTGAGAAACCAGAAGGGTTGGGGGCGGAAAATGGGAGCGGGATTCCGAAACTGTGCTTCCAGTGAATCCTCTCCTAACGGTTGTCGCGACATATCCCGCAGGGCATCTTGTGTTTTGAACGTTTGCATGCCGGTTACCTCTTTTCATGTAACGCCCGGCCTGCCGCCGTTCGTTGCGAGAGCAGCAAAGGCAGGAAAAAGCCGCCCACGACTGACCGGTTCTGGAAATTCATCTGCTTGCCGGATTTCGTATCATACCAATCCGTAATGGGCACGCGGCTTTCCGTTTCATTCAGAAAGTCCCAGAACGGAGCGATCAGGCGTTCGAACTGCGAACGGGTTCCCATCGAAGCGCTCCAGATGAGCCAATCCGCCTTGGTATACGATTCGCGGCTGTCCAGCGGCACGCCGTATTGATTCTGCCGCTTCAGATAATAGTCAATCTCCTTGACCGCCACCTCTTCCGGGAACAAGCCGAGCGCAAGCAGCCGGTCCCACACGAGGTTGTATTTCAGGCTCCACGATTCGACCGGGCTGTCGAAGGTAAGCTTGTAGTGATCCCCGGCATCCGCCATGGACAGCCACTCGCTGGCCATTGTTTTGGCCGCTGCCCTGTATTCTTCCGCAGACTCATCCATACCGAGCAGGCTGCACATCGAGGCATAAGCGCCGATACCGACAATCGCTTTGATCGACAGGTTGGCATTGTGGGCAAGATGCCCGGCAAAGTCATCGGTACAGAGCTGATTGTCCGGATCAAGCCCATGCGCAAGCAAATAACGCGCCCACTTGGACAGCAGCTCCCAGTTCTCCTTGGCAAAATCCCCGCTGTCCTCGTATTTGCAAACGGCCGCTGCCATCAGCAGCATATTGCCGCATTCCTCGATCGGCATCTGGTATTCCAGCTTGTTCTCGCCGTATACCTGACCATTGGCTTTCGGATACGTGCCCACATCGTGAGGGGCAAAATCAAATGCCCATTGGCCGCTTCCCGCATAATCGAAGATCGGGCGCATCATCCCCTTGACCAGCTCCGGCTTATACTTCAGGAAGAGAGGCATCGACGGGTAGCTGACATCGACGGTGGCGATGCAGCCGTTGCTGAAATTCTCTTTGGAGAAAAATAAGATCCGCCCCGATCCGTCCGTGACCAGTTTATGAGCGGCGATCGCTTGCCGGTATGCCAATGCCGCGATATCGCTGAACGCGTCGCCGCCCGCTTCAGCGCTCTCTTTAAGCAGCTCTGCATTAAACGCTTCGCAGCGCTGCAGGATATCCTCATATTCGTCCGCAGCCGAGAGCAGCATCTCCTGAAAGGACGCCTCGTTTCGCTTCCAATAAGCGTCCAGCGGCTGATGAAAATATTCAATGGAATGCACATCGTCATAGGCGAGCATCAGGAACTGTGACACAGGCTCGGCGCCGATGCGCCCCATATCGACTTCGGCTGCGAGAACCGGCATATTTTCCCCGGCAGGCCTCGGCTTAGCTGCATCATCGGCAGCCGGCAGTTCGCCGGTTCGAAGATACGCTTCCCTTCCGGCTGCGGAATGAATGACGGTTCGTATGCACTCTGATTTAGAATGGGCGAGGTACATATATCCCCAGTCGATTCGCGTATCATCCCCGGCGCGCTGCAGTACCGTCTGGGATACAGTTCCGATCGACAAAGCGAACAAACGTTCCGATTCCTCGTGACGATCCCAGGTGACGACCTGATCCGGGGTATGGACACACCACTCGCTGGTAACATCGAAATAGATTTTCACTTGATGGGATTGCCCGTCGATGGATATCGCTTGATACGTGACATAGGTGACGGGACGGGACAAAACATCCAGATCATCCGGCAGCAGCGGCGATGTGAAGCTAACGTCCAGACGGATGCCTTCACCTTCGAACGCGTACCGGGTCGTTAGCGGTTCAACGACCAGCCCGGTTTGTTCCAGCACCTCCGGCTCCGCCGGACCGGACGGCTCATCCTGCAATCCAACCCGTCCCATGAACTTCCTCGGTTTGCCGTCAATCAGGATCAGGCCGACCATACCGTAGCGTTTATTCGTCCAATGCCGGATATGGTCGTCATACAGATGGTCGGCTGCCGACCACGCGCTAAAATACGGGTCAATCGTGACCAGCGGCACGGACGGAGGTCTTAAACTTGTCTTCATGTTCACTTCAGCTCCCTTTATTCCGATATTTTGACGGATACAACATGAACCCATCGAGCAGGAGATGCGAATTGCTGCGTAAATATTATCCTAACAGTTCTGCATGACATCCGAATTTCCTTTGAATGAAACGGTCTTTTATGCGAAAGACTTCGCAATCCTTGATGACAAGGACAGCGAAGCCTGTTCTTTCTCCCGCAGACCTTTTGTATTCGAGTCCATCGCTCAAGCTGTAGAAATGAGTGCTTGTACCAAACCATGGGTTAGTTCGGCATTTGAACCGTGACGACTTCTTTTCCCTTCAGATTGTCGTTCGTAAACTTCATCGCCTGGTCATACCCGGTCTTTCGGAGTTGCTCTCGAAGCTCGTTAATGATGCTCAGCGCCGCTTCATCGGATTTGGCAAACACGGCTTCCTTCCAAGCATCGCCCATTCGGTCCATCGACGGCTTGAGCATTTCCCACTCCGGCGCTTTCGTGATCACATCGCCCGGATTGTAGGCCGTAATCACATGAATGCCTTTCGGACGGAGGATTTTACGCGCGTTTTCCATCGCGGCTACCCGCTCCTGATCGGCCCAGATGTCGCCGCCGGCAGCCGAATTGATGCGGTCCAGTCCAGTAAGCGATTCCAAACCGATGCTGATGCCCTCGCTCTTGCGGAGCTTCATGTTCGTGTCCGTGCTGAATTTGTCGAACCATTCCTGAATCGCAACCGGCTTGCCCTCCTTCATCTCCCAATGAACGCCCTCTACGCCGTATCTCGCTAGCATGAATCCTTCATCGGAAGCCATGAAATCCAGGAACTTCAACGCCGCATCCACGCATTCGCCCTTGCAGTTCTTCGTTATGGCTGTCACGTTGTTGCCCTGGATCGCCAGGTCCACCGGCCGGTCCGGCTCAACGTCGGCGCGCTCCAACGGACCGAGCGGGACGAACTCGCTGCCCGGATGGGCGGATGCGTACTCCTTGGACGCATCAAGAATGGCCGGATAATGCGCCGCCAGAATCGCGATGCGGCCTTGGTTGATTTTCTCCTTGGCGATCGGGTCCGTCTGCGTAAACGTCTCCGGATCCAGCAGCCCTTCCTCGATCAGCTTCCGGTAGAAGAGCGTGTATTCCTCATAGCCTTTCGTAAAAAAGTTATGCTCTACCGTTCCGTCGCCCTTATCGACATAGGAGGCACCCGAATAGAACATCGTGTTGCCGATGCCGACCGCCCAGCCGTTGCTGAACCCGCCGAGCGGAAAGACGGGCTGTCCGTTCACCTGAAGATTGGCGTCCTTGATCTTCTTGAGGAAGTTATAGAAATCCTCCTTCGTCTTCACGGATTGCGGATCGACTCCAAGCTTCTCGGCGATGTCCTTGCGAACATAGAAGCCGTACAGCCAGTCCATGCCATCCTCGTTCGTGGCCGGCTGGTTTTGCAGCAGCAGATATTTTTTGCCGTCATAGGCATCGATCGCCTTCTCATATAAAGCCGGCGGCACGTTCTCCGGCGCAATGGACTTCATCAGATTCGGATAGCTGCTAAGCTTGTCCGATATATCCACCAGCTGGCCTTCCTTGGCAGCTTTGATGATGCCGTCCAGCTCGCCGCCCCATGCAGGTCCGGTATAAATGTCAGGCAGGTTCTGGGTCGCGAAGATCTGGTTCACCTTTTCCGTCTCGCTGCCTTTTGTATATTCCCACTCCAGCGTGACGCCGGTTTTCTCTTTAATCACCTGCTCAACCGGCGTCATCCCGTTATCCGAGCCGGTCGAGCCGTTCCAGTTGTGCAGTATCTTCAGCTTATATGATGTCTCTCCTTCCTTGCCTTCGCCGCTGTCGTCTTTTCCTGGTGTGTTCGTGCAGCCGATCAGTAATCCTCCAACCATGGCGGACATAAGCAAAATGGATACGCCTTTCGACCAAATCCTTTTCAATCCAATCGCCTCCTGGAATATGGATATCAACTTCGTGAGCCACTCTACGATGCATGCTTCTAATCACGAGCAGGAAACAAATCTTAACCTTTGACGGAACCGATCATGACCCCCTTTACGAAATACCGCTGCAGGAACGGATAGATGCACAGAATCGGGAATACCGTAATGACGAGAAGTGCCATCCGCAGCGATTCGGGCGTTGCTCCCGCTCCGCTTGCCATGCCCACCGTCTGCCCGCCTTGCTGAGATGCCCGCTGCATGGAGTTTGAGAGCGCCTCGGCTTCGGTCAGCATTTCCTGGAGCAGCGTCTGTACCGGAATCAGTTCTTTATTGGAGACATAGTAGGCCCCGGAGAACCAGTCGTTCCAATGAGCGACCCCGATAAAGAGCGAAATCGTAGCGAGCACAGGGCCGGACAGCGGCAGGATGATCCGCAGGAAGATCTGAAAATCCCCGTAACCGTCAATCTTCGCCGACTCCTCCAGCTCTTCCGGTATGCCTTGCAGAAACGTCCGGATAATGACGATATGCATGAAGTTATACAGCATCGGCAGGACATACACCCAGAACGTATTGATTAGATGCAGCTTTTGCAATGTGATGAAGAACGGAATGAATCCCGCGCTGAAAATCGTCGGAAGAAAAATGTAAAACGTGAAGAATGACCGTCCCGGCAGCGTTTTTTTCGACAGCGCATACGCCATAAGCGTGCACAATACCACATGCAAGAACGTGCCGATCAGCGTGCGCATAATGGTGATCCGGTACGCCTGCCAGATTCGGGCGTTGTCAAACACCTGGGCGTAATTCTCGAGCGTGAATTTGCGCGGCAGGAAATAAATCGAGCCCATCATCGAGTCTTTGCCGTCATTCAATGAATAAGCCAGAATGTAAATGAACGGATAAATCATGGCAAAGCCAACCAGAGCCAGAACCGTGTAATTGAATATTGAGAAAAAAGACCACTTGCGTTTCATATCGTCACCTCCTTAGAACAGAGATACATCGCTGACTTTTCGGGCAATCCGGTTCACCGTCAGGATCAGGATCAGTCCGATAATGCTCTGGAACAAGCCGACGGCAGCGGCATAGCTGAGCCGTCCTTCCCGGATCCCGGAGTTGATGGCATGTACATCCAGTACGCTGCCTATGCTCGCGGTTGCAGGGCCATTCAATAGAAGGAGCTGCTCGTATCCGGCGCTCATCAGGTTTCCGACCGCCAGGATAAACAGAATGATCGCGACGTTTCGGATCCCAGGCAAGGTAATATGCCACATTTGGCGAAAGCGTCCGGCACCGTCCATTTTTGCGGCTTCATACAGCTGCTGGTCGATGCCCGCAATCGCAGCCATGAAGATAATGGAATTCCAGCCGATGTTCTTCCAAATATCGGAGCCGACAATCATTTGATAGAACCATGTCGGGTTGTTCAGGAATTGGATCGGATCGGCACCCAGCATTGACACCACATCATTTACCGGTCCGCCGTATGGCGTTAAAAGACGCTGCATTAGAGTCACCACGACGATCCATGATACAAAGTAAGGCAGGTACGATAAGGTCTGGATCGTCTTCTTGAACCTGATCTTCCGCACCTCATTAAGTAGAAGGGCCAGGATGATCGGCATCGGAAATCCGATGAGCAGCTTCATCAGGCTGATAATGACCGTATTGCGAATGATGTCGCCGGATTGATAATAATTAAAAAATTGCTCGAAATATTTGAATCCGGCCCAAGGGCTTCCGGTGAAGCCCCCGATAAAGGTGTAATCCCGGAAAGCCACTTGAATTCCGTACAGCGGGACATAGGAAAATAGAAAAAACCAGATGATGCCCGGCAGCATAAACAAGTAAAACAGCTTGTGCTGCCATATGCGTTTCCCTAATCGGCTGTTTTCCAGTCGATTTTTCATCTTGTATACACCTCCTTTCCCGTCTTGGGCCCTTGAAGCCCCCAGCTCAGCGATGTGATCGGCTCCAGGGGCTACAGAGGGGCATGTAATTAATGGGTTTCATATGCTTCATGGGCTTTATTCGGTACATACGATTCGTGCTTTATGGACGTTCACGCGTTTCATGCGATCCGTGCAATTCATACGATCCGTGCAATTCAGCTTTTCTTAAAAACCATGCTTCATGCGCTTGCATGCTTTCATGCCATAAGTGCTGCATTTCATGCTCTTTTAGGCTTCATGCATTTCATGCTCTTTAAGTGCTTCATGTGTGCTTCATGCGCTGCCAGGAATCATGGATGTCATAAGGCTGCTCGGGAATCTTGGCGTCATGATGCCTTTTCTGCCTTTAGTCGGAGCGTAATGATCTCGAACGGCGCTAAGGTAAGAGGAATTTGTCCGCCGTTCTCCAAATCCAGCCGGGCGAGCCTGCGTTCCAGCAGATCGGCTGTCCAAGCCTCCGCAGCCGCAAACCCGAGATGCAGCCTCGTCTGGATGCCGGAGCCTGAGATTTCGAAGAGGCGGACGATGATATCGTCCCCGTCCTCGGCTTTCTTGACGGACTCCACCATCACATGCGGGTGGCTCACTCTCAGGAACGATGTTGTATCCCTCAGCCCATAGGACGCAGCCTGCGGATCGGGGGAAGCTTCCACGATATGGAGCGGGATGTTCAGCTCATACCCTCTTTTGTACACCTCGGCCTGAACATGGTTGCCCAGATGCGGATACAACGAATAGGTGAACCGATGCTCGGCCAGGTCCGCATCCGGATCGGGATAGGAGCTGCTGCGCAGCAGATTCAGATCCAGCACATTCCCGTTGGCCCGGTGGCCGTACTTGCAGTCGTTCAGCAATGCAACGCCGTAAGCCGGCTCAGACATATCGATCCACTGGTGCGCGCAGATCTCGTCTTTGGCGAAGTCCCACATCGTATTGCGATGGGTGGGACGGCTGATGCTGCCGAATTGGATATCACACGTGACATGCTCCGATCTCACGTTCACCGGGAAGGAAGTCCGCAGCATTTTCCCCCGCTCCCTCCAATCGACAATTGTTTCAAAATCAATCCGGCGGCTCCCTTCCTCCAGCTTAACGGTCTGCGTCAGCTCGGATTCGCCGAAACGATAGCGAAAGATCCATCCGGTTATCGGCCCGTTGTCATAAGCCTGCACATCCTTTAGCGATATCGGCTGTCCGGCAGTAGCGGCATAATCATGGCGGAAATCCCAGGCGTCGCCTTCATCTTCATACACTTGCAGCCGATTGCCGGCCTTCCCCGGGGGGATAACCTCGCGCCCCGCCTCTTTATCCATAACCGAACGGATGGTGCCGTCCGGGAGAAACGTGACGATCAGCTTATCGTTCTCCAGCGTTCGTTCATCGGCGGATGTCCGGACGGCTTCTTCATATCCGGCCGCGAATTGCATAGCGGCAGCGCGGGAGTCCCCAGGGCTCGCCTCTGCCTTTTCGCCAGCATCAGGCTGAATTGTGACGGTAGTATAGCCCATGGCCGGAACCTGTACCTTTTGCCAATGTCCATGGATCTCGACCCATTGTTCCCGCTTCCATGGGAGTGAATTAAAGACAACAGCCCGGCATGCTTCACCTCTTGCGGCGATCCGATCGGCCAGCCCGGCATACGCTTCCCGGATCATGGCTTCCGTCTGCCTGAGCAGCACCTCATACCGCTGCAGAGACTCATCATATACGCGCTTGATGGATGAGCCGGGGAGGATGTCATGGAACTGGTACAGGAGCACTTCCTTCCAGATCGCCTCCAGCGTTTCAGCAGGGTACGCCTTGCCCGTCTCGGTGCATGCAAGAACCGAAGCGAATTCCAGCTCCCGCAGCGCCTTTTCCATCTTCCGGTTATACCGCTTGCTGCGCGCCTGGCTCGTTAACGTCCCTTGATGCTTCTCCAGATACAGCTCCCCCCGCCAAGTCTGAAGCCTTCCTCTCTCTTCATGCAGCCGTTCGAAGAATCGCCAGGAAGGCTCCTGAATGACCGGTGAAAGGCCCAGCAGATTCTTCTCCCGATCCAGCCGTTCGAGATGCTCTTCTCCCGGACCGCCCCCGCCGTCGCCAATGCCGAACAGCATCAGGGCATGGCCGGATACGTTCTTGTCGAGATATTCCCGTTCTATCTTGGCGATGGACCGGGGAGCGGCCGGGCTATTGTACGTATCCTCCGGCGGCATATGCATCAACACCCTCGATCCGTCGATGCCCTCCCATAAGAAGGAATGGTGCGGATGGCGGTTATATTCGCTCCAGGACAGCTTCTGGGTCATCATGTACTCGACGCCGGCTTTGCGAAGCAGCTGCGGCAGGCTTGCTGTATAACCGAACACATCAGGCATCCACAGCGATTTCATCTCCAGCCCGAATTCCTGCATAAAATATCGTTTGCCGTACAGAAGCTGCCGAACGAGCGATTCGCCTCCCGGCACATTGGTGTCGGATTCGACCCACATGGCTCCTTGTGGCTCCCATCGGCCTTCGCTGACTTTCAACTTAATCTGTTCGTACAGCTTCGGATAATGCTGCTTCATCCATTCGTACAGCTGCGGCTGGCTGGCGCCGAACACGTAATCGGGATACCGCTCAAGCATGCGGAGCGCCGTGGAGAAGGTTCTGGCTCCCTTGCGGATCGTTTCACGGATCGGCCACAGCCAAGCCAGGTCGATATGCGCATGCCCGACGGCGCTGATCGTCAGCACCGAATCCCCCCCGCGCAGCATCAGCTGTTCTTCGAGAAGACGACGCGCATGCTGAATGCGCTCCGGCGTCATCAAGGAAAGCTGCAATGATGCATCATACAGCGCTTGGAGAATCCGTTCCCTGCGTGCGCTGCCGCTCGGTAGATGCTCCGCGGTTTCCAGCAGCACTTCGGTGTCGTAATACAAGCTCCGTACCTCTTCATGGCAGATGGCAAGGAGCGCTTCCTTGACCGTACCGCCCCGATATTTTCCGAACAGGTCGTTATTGCCGGCATCGGCCCACACTTCGATCTGATCGCCTTGAACGAACGTCTCTCCGAGTTCGACAACCCGTTTGCCCGGAAGGCCGAGCGTGAAATCAAATTCCGAGTTGACGGTGGTCAATCCTTGATAAGGCGATCCTTCCCGGTCTACCAGGCAGAGCTCCCCGTTTACGTCAATCAGAAGCACGAGCTTCTCCTTCGCTTCGAATGTCCGGGACGGAATCCGGCCCGTAAATCGGAACCAGGCACAATCCCACAGCTCACCCCAACGTTCTCCGCGCGCCAGCTTCATCGGCCTCCCCGTCATTCGCTCCTCATAACGTACAGGCTCCGCTGTCGCCCAAGCTGTGATTTCCAATTCTGCAACCGGCTCATAGATAGCTTCCCGGAGCTTGTTTAGCACGTGCTTTAACCGCTCCAGCCTTATCGGTTCGTATGGCATGCTCCCACTTCTCCTCTCTGATCTGCAGCGTCATTGGCTTGTGCCCTGCTCTTGCGCCTCCCAATTAACCTGAATCTCGGAGCGGTTTCCCTTGCCGTGCTCGTAACGCAGGAGCACGGTTCGCGTGGCCGAATCCCATTCCCAGGCAACGGAAGCCGTCCTGTCTTGCGTTGCAGACACTGGTTTGACCGGGCAGTATATTCTGGCGGTCGCCTTCAATTTGGCCGGCCCCCGAGCAATAAAGCGAAAACCGCTGGACATCCGGGTCAGATCTTCCACTCGGGAGGAAGCGGAGATGACAGCAACTCCGTCTTCGGACGGCCGTCCGGCTTCCACATCATATAGCAGGGCTTGCTGACCCGGATTCAGGCGGACCTCTGTCAGAACGCCGAGCTGAGGATCGAATACGTCGACCACCGGCCCCCGGATCACGAGCGGATCAGAGCTGATGGATTCCTCCAGTACGGCAGCAACCCAGTAAGGGCCCCGTCTAATCTTGTAGTAATGTTTCGGCTTCCAATCGGATCCATCCCCCGATAGCAGCGTAATCGCCTTCTGGACGGACTGGCGAAGCATACCCGCACCGGTTTTACTCCGGGCTAGGCTGGAGGGGTTCTTCTGCAGCCACCCGAACACTCCTTTTCCCATCTGCCTGATGTCTTCACCCGACTCCAATTGCCCTGAATCAACCAGTCCCAGCTGTTCAAACAGATGTTCACGTGGAGAACCGTAGGTGCGCCCATAATCACCACCATCATTCCACCAATGCCAGATGCGGTGATATGGATCGGAATCGTCCCCAACATAGATCAGAGCCCCTCCTTCCTGAACCCACTGGGCGATTGCATGGTGGATATCCGGATATTCCGGTTTCATGAATTCGTAGCTCAGCACTAGCACCCGATATGGCGCCAAATACTCCGGATATCGCCTTACGTTGTCCAGCTGTACCGGCCGAACCGGTATACCATGCTTCAGCAGCGGGAGCGCGAGGCCGTAGAAGGGGGAAAAATCGAGCAGCTCGGTATCCCCTTCCTGCTGAAAGCCATCGGGATCCGTACCGTCATATTTTCCGGCATCCGGTGCCCCTTCCTCCGGTCTCATACGCTGGAACATCGCTGAATCCGCAATCAGAACGCCGACTTGAAGCGGCTCTCCCTCGGTCTCATTCACCTCGTGCGCCATATTTCCAAGCGTGTGCATGACATTGAGAAGTGTGGTCGCGTACGTCGGCGGGATCGATTCTTTGCCGGACCCGTCTTCGGCGGGATAGATCCCTTTAAAGATTCTCCGCGGCCACGGAGCAACCTCATAATGAGAAATGCCGGGATGCAGCAGCGAGGCGGTTACAGTCTTCAAATAGTTCTGTTTATAATCCGCCCAAGTATGGTTCGGGTTATCTTCGATCGGATCGTGCAGGAACCACATTCTTCGGTCCGTTCCCCTTACGAGCTCCTGCATCATGCCATACTCCAGGTAAGCGGTTTCAAACGTACGTTCCTTTCGCACCCCTTCATACACGTTCGGCGTTCGGGAAGTTCCGGTCCAGATTTGAGCGATATAACCATCAACGGCCGGGAGCTCGATTAACCGAGATTGCGGACTGACGATCCGCCACTGCGTGTAGTTGATCAGGCTGTGCGTCGGAACATAGAAGCGAAGCACGCGGCCATATCGCTTCAATGCGTATTCCTTCATCTCGCCGCATAATCGGTCCAGCATCCGCGTATATAAGAATGCTTTCAATTTGGAGGCCCGGAATTGCGCATCGGCGGAAGTATGCGGCGGGATCCACGGCTCCTTGTAATACAGCTGCCACTCCCGCTTAAATGCCTCCGAGTACCCCCCATTCACCCAAAATTCCGGCTCCTCTAGATGAATCGCCTCCACACCGGCGTCCACGGCGATACGGATACGCTCCGCAAGATACCGGCCAAAAGATATGGTCGGCACCATATAAGGAATAACGGGCTTCGTCCCGTGGAGGATCATCTTTCCGCTGCGATCCGTCTGGGCTTCATCCCAATGAGGTTCGCCGTCCACCTCGCCGTCCAGATATCTGTTGTAATCCCCCCAAGCCACTCCTGTCATCAGGTGTACGATATAACCCTGCTCTTTCCACTGCCTGATTCGCTCCGGCATCGTATCGTCAATACCGTATACCATGACAAAGTCCGTCTGCAGATCATAATCGGGATGATACGGCGCTGATTCTTGAAATCCGGTACGTTCTTGCGATCGGTCTCTCTGCACGAGCATTTCCCTCCTCGCCATTCTAATAGTCCGCTTATCGTCTTAGATCAAAACTTCGTTTACATCTTTTTCTAGAATATAATATATAATATAAATATATTCAATATGTTTTTGTTGAATAATCTTTCATGTTCTCAAAGTCAACGGCTATATTCTGTCGGTTCAAGGTCTATTCAATTAGTCTTCATGCCTTATCTGGTTTACGCAGAACATGTCGCCGCAAGAAAACGAAAAAAATGCCTCCCCCCCTTATATTGGGAGAAGGCTTTCTTTCTATCCGGGCTGCGTTCGGCTACGTACGCGGAACAGGGCCCGAGGTTTGCCGGACGACAAGCTCGGGCTCGATGAGCATTTTGCTGTAGTGCTTTACTTCTTCGCGGTTGCGGACCACATCGAGCAGTTTCATAGCCGCCCGATAGCCCATATCCCGCTCGAACTGTTTCACATGCGTGAATATGCTGAACTCATCCACGATGGACGTGGGATCGTCAAAGCTTACGATCGATACATCCTCAGGCACCCGAAGGCCTGCCTGCCGGGCCATCTGGTAAATTTGCACACCCAGTCTTCCGTTCAGCGAAATATACGCGGTAACCATCCGGTTCCGGATATACCGGTAAAGCGGGTGGGCCTCGGCGTCTTTCAGCACGCTGAGCGGCTTGAAATCAGTGATCATATGCGCCGGATTAATCAGCGCGCCCTTGTTCTTCAAAGCATCGATATACCCTTCTATGCGCTCCTGGACTGTAACCGTTTGAAGCGGCGAATCCGAGCAGATCGCGATATCGCGATGACCGAGCTCCCATAAATGCTCCACGGCAAGCTGTGTTCCCTTCCGGCCATCCGCGGCGATATAGTGGGTTTCCACCCCTGGCAGGTACCGGTCGATCAGAACGAACGGGAAACCCGCCAGCTTCATCCCAAGGATTTCCTCGTTGTAATTTTCCTCATCGATCGGGAAAATCAGCAGCCCCTCGGCCCCGAGCGACTTCAGCTCTTTGATCGCTTCCTGTTCTTTGTCCAGCTTGCCGTGGGTCAATATGATCATGCTGCGGTATCCTTCATTCATCAATGCGCGCTCGATCCCTTCGACGAGCCGAATCGCAAAATAATCATGGATGCTGGGCATAATGACGCCGATTAAGCCCGCAGCCTCCGAAATCCCGTTTAACCTCGCCGCCGGTTCCCCGGCAGACGGCGCGAGGACCGCATCTGCTTCCTTGGCTACAAAGCTTCCCTTGCCCGGTACCCTTGAGATAATCTTCTCGTTTGCTAAGCCGGTCAAAGCATTGGCTACCGTAATTTTGCTGACCCGAAACTGATCCATCAGCTCCTTCTCGGTCGGAATGCGGTCTCCGGGCTTCATATTTTCGGTTGCGATGACCTGTTTAATGTAATCCTGGATTTGCTGGTATAGCGGAATACGATCGTTTACACTCATTCTAATCACATCACCAATTCATTCATGATATTTGTAATATATAATATATCCTTACACAACCATGCGCAATAAACAAGCGTTTGTCGAGCGCCCCATCCTTATCGCAGCCATAATAATCACCGAATTCAGTGGCTAATCCGCAAGAATTTCAGGAAGTTTTGTCGAACCTCTTGTAAAAATATTGTTGTATATATTAAATATATGTTGGGTGGTGATGTGTCAAAATACATGGAGAGCTAATGGCAAAGGAGGGATATGATGACGATCCGACACACGCACTCTGATCCCCAAAAATGAATGACAAGGAGTGAAACCTATGGCCCGTAAATTCTCGATTATTTGTCTAGCGATTATTTGCTCATTCACCCTAACATCCGGATTCGCATTCGCATCGGAATCCAAAGTGCAGGCAGCCAAACCGGGAATCACGAAACATCGCGAGCTTCCAAGCTTCAAGAAACCAAAGCATTTGGACGCTGCCGATATTTACGATGCTCCGGGAGACGTGAAGCTGCTGCTAGGAACACTTCAAGGACTTGTAAACCGTGAGCTTCCCCGAATTTATTTGCTTGAGTCCGATGAGGAAGGGAAAACGACCTGGCTCAAAGATCTGGCAGTGCCTTATACGCTCCACGAGAACTACTGGGAGATATTCGATCGTTATCGCAGCGAGGCAGCCGGCTTGATCGTTTATGATCCTGACGTTCCGGATACCATCAATGTGGCCACAACGCTCGCCGGACTCAAGGATGCTGTCGTTGCTAGTCCGGAGCTGGCCGAGAAATTGTCCGCCGCACCATACCATATGAATATTCTTGAGGATCTGCGAGGCAAATTCAACAGCCGGATCGAGGCCTATAACTGGCAGTATGAGCATCTGTGGGATCAAACGACGCATCAGATGCTAGTGGGATTAGCGCCCGATACAGCGATCCGCATCCCTCCAGGTCTCCCTGAATCCTTCGTTACGATTGCCGAGGAGAATGAGCAGATCCGTGACGCAAGCAATCGGGATGTATACAGCCTGAACCTTACCCCCCTGCTCGGTAAATCGGCGGTTTATCTCCGCTTCGACGACGCCTTTCCGCAGGACGGCTGGGGCCCGGCCATTCACGAAGTGACGGTGAAGGCAGACGGGCAGACGATCGCCAGCTTCATTGCTGGCAGTTCCGAAGAAGAATCCTACCTCTATGATCGGCAAAACTCAAAGTTTTTGGAAGGTCAAGGCGGACATCGCTTTGCCGATAACGGAAACTATTTCGTGTATGAATTTACACCGCCAACCGGTACGAAGCAGCTGACCGCAGAGGTTGATATGTGGAACCAATATAAAGTCTCGGCGGGCAACATTAAGCCGCTGTCGGCAGAGCAGCGGGAGCCGTATGCCTACTTGAGAGATTACGCCGTTGCGAATCGAGCGATGGTATTCTGGCTTGACTCCAACGTGCCTGAGCAGCTCGCTCTGTTCGAGAAGATCATGTCCGACGTTGAACCAGGGACGCCTTATCTGGGCTGGTTCAGCAATGACGTGGAAGGCGAGTTCAGCTCCGTGGAAATCGCATCCCGTTACGGTGTCTACGTGCTGGCGGCAGATTGGTTCAGCAACCTGACTGTTTTCTCGGGCACGAAGCCAAAATATGCGCCCGCCAAGAAGTCGCCTCGCCCGGCCCTTGAGAACAAAATCTATGTAACCTACACCTTTACGGAAGGTGACAACTTCCAGTACAACCAGCATCGGATGCGCGTGATGTGGGATGATCCGGCACGGGGCAAGGTTCCGATCAACTGGACCTCCAGCCCCCTTCTACATGAAGGAGCGCCCGCGATTCTGAATTACTATATGAACACCGCAACGGAGAACGACCTGTTGATAGCCGGACCTTCCGGAGCAGGATACTTCTATCCGAGTGCATGGCCGGACGACAGCTTCGTCGATTTTCTGAACCAGACGCAGCAGTATCTTAAGAAGACGGGCATGACGATCCCTTATGTGCTGAACCGGTTGGATAGCCAGAATGTGCCGCTCACGCCGTTCAAGGCTTCCGCCTATGAGAAAGAATACGATGTTCCGGGCCTCTTTATCAGCTACGAAGATAAATTTGGCGTAGAAATCGTGAACGACAGTCTCCCGGTTTCGACCATTCGCGGCATCAGCACGGCGCAAGACGGTCTGCAGGTGCTCCAGGAGGCTAAAGCCAATTGGGACGGCAAATCACCACTGTTCGTATCCCTCGGTCTGCTCGCCTGGAGTATGACACCGTCCGATGCGGTCAAGTTGACGGAAGCTTTAGGTGACGAATTCGAGGTTGTCCGTGCGGACCATTACTTCTCCCTGATCCGCGAAAGCTACGGGTTGAAGAAAAGTAAATAAATAAAGAAAACCCATACGGAGCAGCGGTTCTCAGCATCAACGTTAACCGCTGCTTCTTTTTCCGTTTTCAATGAACGTCCAGCGTAGAGAATAAGGCTGTTTATCTCGATCTGATATTATTAATGCAGTTAATCATTCCTTTAATTCATGCTATGAAATATATTAGTTAATTACATGAACTAATAATAATTCATGGGGTTAATTGTTTGGTGATTTTCGAATAGGTACCTTTTTGTAGATCCATGAGAGATACAATCGTTTTTGTCCACCGTCTGTCAGCTGCGCCCGTCTCCCTCTATCTTATCCATGCCTCTTCCCTCTCTAGCTTCTGCAAGGTCGCTGCACGATCTCTTTACCGAGGAACCGACCATGACAGCAACGTATCTTTGGATTGCCCCATCATACGGGGTCCCACGTAGATGAAGAGCGGAACGCTAGAGGCTGTGTCGAATGCATGAAGTTTTTGCGATTACCCAAGAAATAATCAGTTGATATTTATGGTCGAAAGGTCGGTTGCCATCAGTGCATACTTTCGATGTGATTAACTGAAGGTAAGCCTCTCCCCCGGCAGCTGAGCTGTACATAAAATACGGTCCGATTGGTGAATACTCACTGTAATGGATTAGCATGCATTCCGTACAGATGGAGACTTTTTGAGACCTATGAATAAGAAAATTTCCTTGATCAACGTATATTTCATCATGCTTCTTTCGCTTGGGATCACCAATCACGTCATCCTGATCCCTTTGATCCTGCAACTCTCGAGTCGGGATGCATGGTTTGGCACCTTGTTAACCATGATTCTGCATGTCGGTTGGGTTTACATCGTCTACTACATCATGAAACGGACCGGGCAGCAGTCGATCTTCGACCGGTTTAGGGAGCGGTTCGGCAAATTCGGAGGAGGCGTGTTCGCATCCATTACGGCGCTCTATTTCATGTGGATGTCCATGGTGATTTTAAGAGAAACCACCACCTGGATTCAGGTAACGTATTTACCTCAAACACCTAAACTCGTCGTATCCATGATTATCGTCCTTCTCTGCGCTATCGTCGCCAATAACGGCATTCGCTCCATTGCCATCATATCCGGCATTCTGCTTCCGGTCGTCTGGCTGCTTGGCCATTTCGTCGCAATCTCCAATTTGCAATACAAGGACTACTCTTTGCTAACCCCTTTATTTGTCGAGGGGGTTGAACCGATGCTGCGCGGTATGATTGTGGCTGCCGGCGGTTTTATGGAACTGTTCGTATTGATCTACTTAACCCATCATATGAAGCGCCGGATGAATTATCTGAGTATCGCCATCCTGGCATTACTGCTGGGAGGTCTGACCTTGGGCCCTTTAATGGGAGCAATTGCCGCCTTCGGTCCTTTCCCGGCCATGCAATCCAGATATCCCGCATATGAACAATGGATGCTCGTCACCATTACGAAGTACATTACACACGTTGACTTCCTTGCGCTTTACCAGTGGATATCCGGAACGTTAATCCGCATTTCCCTCTTCTTTTGGATCATTGCCGAGGGAATGGCCTTCCAAAAAGCGAAACACCGCTGCTGGTTCCTGTTCATATTCGGGATTGCACTATCAGCATTGACACTCATTCCAATGATCGATAAACAGATTGAACAATTCGTGTTTGGAAGATACTCGGCAGCTTTTCTTTCGTTTCTCACGATATTTACGTTAGCTGTTGCGCTCGCCGTGTCATTCAAGCCGAAAACGAAGGTGGAATGCTCCAGTGAATCAAAAAAAGCCTCGTAACCAGATGTTTCGCCGCAGGAAGAACCCCTCCTCCCAAGCTGAGGCTCCGAATCAAACGAAGCAACCGATGTCTGACGATATGCCAAGCGAACAGGAGCTCCGATCCATATTCGGCTCGTCGGCGGATGTCGTGATCCGCTCCTTTCCACACAAGCGGGCGGATGCGTTTCCGGTACTCCTGTTGTTCAGTGAAGGGATGATCGATACCGCTTTAATGACGCAATTTGTCATTCCGGATCTGGAGCGTAAATTGGAGAACGCTGAATCCTGGGATCAAATAATAGAAAAACTGGAAAACTCTATGGAATGGACGAAAATCCAGGCGAAGGAAGAAATGGGGAAGCTTCTGTTTACCGGCCGATTGATCATGTCTTTCACCAATCAGAGGTGCATGTATTCCATTGATATTGCGCAGATTCCGAAGAGGCAGCCGGAGGAATCCAACACGGAAGTGGCTATTAAAGGCGCACGGGACGGCTTTACCGAGGATCTCAACACCAATATCGCCCTGGTACGCAAGAGATTGCCGTCCACCACCTTGCAAAATGAGAAGTTTGTGATCGGCAACCGAACGCAAACCCTTGTATCGCTGCTCTACATCGAGGACATTACCCGTCCGTCGCTTGTCCAAGAGGCCAGGAATCGGCTGCAAAATCTCCATGTGGATGCCCTGGTCAGCACAGGGGAGCTGGAAGAAGCCCTTGGCGATTCCTCCCTGGCACTCTTCCCGCTTCTTGATTATATCGGCCGACCGGATTTTGTCGTTCAAAGTTTGCTTCGCGGTCGTTTCGTTATTTTAACGGACGGATCTCCCATGGCGATTATCGGGCCATGCAATCTGTTCGAGATCCTTAAATCGCCGGAGGATTCTTATTTTCCCTATCATTTTGTCATTTTTGAGCGTTTTCTTCGCCTGGTTGGCCTTTTGATTGCGATTTTGCTTCCGGGATTTTGGGTTGCGCTCAGCAGCTACAACTTAGACCAGATTCCCTTCCCGCTGCTGGCAACGGTTACGGTAGCCCGCTTCGGGCTTCCCTTATCCGGCCCTATGGAGATTTTATTGATGCTTGGCATGTTCGAGCTGTTCCGGGAGGCCGGCATCCGCCTGCCGAAGGCCGTTGGGCAGACGATTGCCGTATTGGGCGGACTCATTATCGGTGACGCTGCGATTCGGGCAGGATTGACGTCCCCCACGATGCTGGTCGTATCCGCCACGACTGCGGTGGCGACCTTTACTTTAGTCAATCAGACATTAAGCGGTACGGTCAGCCTGATCCGCCTATATATCTTGATATGGTCGTCCGTTCTCGGCATGCTCGGGTTTTTCATCGGCCTGATGAGCGTTATCGCGTATCTATCCGTGCTGGAGTCCTTCGGGCTCCCTTACCTGGCTCCGATCTCGCCGCTGAGATTAAAGGATGTCACGAATGCGCTGATCAAATTGCCGTGGACCTTTAACAAGCAGCGACCGGAAATGCTGAAAACGACCGATTCGACAATGCAAGCAAAGGAACGGGAATAAAATGCAATCTTACCGCTATGTGCTCAAGCTCATCGCTGTTTGTTTACTTATCCTCCCGGTAACGGGATGCTGGGATATAAAAGAAGTTCAGGACATGAATTATGTTACAGCGATTGGCCTCGATTACGAGGATGGTCAGTATGTCGTTTATACTCAAATGTTAGACTTTACAACAGTCGCTAAAACGGAATCCGGAAAATCAGACAAACCTGCGCAAGTGTGGGTATCCAAAACCAAAGGCAAGACGATCAATTGGGCCGTTGATCAAGTGTACAATTCCTCGCAAAGACGAACTGTCTGGAGTCATATTTCAAGTATCGTCATCAGCGATAAGGTCATGAAAACCGCCGTCCTGCCGAAGCTCGATTCGATCGGGCGGTACCAGGAAGTAAGGATGACGCCTTGGGTGTTCGGAACCAGCCATTCCATTGAGGAGCTCTTTAACACCCCCGCATTCTTCAACATGTCCCCCTTATTTACAATTCTGCATGAGCCAATCGATCAATTTAACCAACGGTCGGTTATTGCGCCGATCCGCTATTTCGACTTTCTGGCGGATTTAACCGAGCCGGGCTACACCGAAATGCTTCCAAGCTTGTCGATCGACACCGAGACATGGTCCACGCAGAAGAAAAGAGATCCGAAAATGTCAATTAACGGTGGTTTTTGCCTCTATAACGAGAAATTAAGCGGTTTTCTTACCGTCACAGACCTCGACGGATTGCGCTGGATGCAGAAAGAGACCAAACGTTCCCCGCTCCTCGTAACAGACGGCGGTATCCAAGCGGTAGTCGCACTCTCTACACCAAAAATTCGGACCAAGCTTAGCTTTGTTCAAGGTGAACCGAAATTCCGTATTCACGTTAAATTACACGGGAATGTGGTTGAAGTCAGCCAAGATATATCCAAGACCGAGCTGGAAAAAAGCGCGGCAAACGCCGTAAAGGAAGAGATCCTTGCTACCTTCTACAAAGGAATCGATACGCGTTCCGACGTATATAGTCTTGAGCACCTTGTGTTCAAGCAGGACCCGGCTGCCTGGAAGAGGTTGAAGCAGGATTCCGGCACGATCATCAACAAACAGTCCCTCGAATCCGTCATGGTCGATGTACACTTGGAGCACACGGGTATGAAGCGGCTCCCGCGTAAAGACTGAGCGGATGCAGCGGAAATTTTACGTGCGAGCTTAACATGATTAACGATCATACGTGATGCTCTAGCGAGCACGGGATGCATGATCCATGGCATATAAAAGGCAGCGGCTATCGTCCCCCATAGCTGCTGCCTTCGCTGTTTGTAAAAAGACAGGCTCATGCCTGTCCGAATATAACGTTGTGGAATCAATCCACATCTGTCTTTATTTATTTTATGCAGCGCATCATAAATTTTTAGCATGAAGCGGAGCCTATGTCCGTGCACCATGCTTTCCCCTAGGACAGAAGCTCACGAGCAAGCAAGCGGTATACCTCCAGCCGTTTCTCCTGCGAATGCGGGATGCTGCAGATCATCGCTTCATGGAATCCGTAGTGTTCCTGCTCTTCCTTCAAACGTGCTGCGATATCCTTCACCGCGCCAACCAAATGAATCTTCCGGCCTTCCTGAATGGCCATGCGGTCGATTTCGGTCAGCGGCATCTGATGCGCCTCCTCCGGCGTCATCAACGGGACAATCCGCCCCTTGCTCATCATCAGCCGGAAAATATCCTGCGGGAGTGCCTCGTATTCGGCCTCCTCTTTGGTTTCCGCTGTCGTGACCATATAGGACACGCTGATTAACGGCTTCTCCATGAAGACAGAAGGCTGATAGTGATTCCGGTATTGATCGAGAATTTCCCGGCTCATCGCTCCGTTAAAAAACTGAGCAAAGGAGTATCCGACACCCATCTCTGCAGCTTTTAGTGCGCTGTTGCCGCTGGAGCCCAGAAGCCATACCTCGGGCAGGGCAACTCCTGTTGGCGCGGCAGCATTTTTGGCATACAGTTCATCCTCCGGCACCTCATCATTCATCAATTGCATGGCGATCTCCAGCTTGTCGAACATATTATGCAGCATCAGCTGGCGGCCCTCCGATAAAGCATACATGGCACTGGTGTCGCCACCGGGTGCACGCCCTACCCCAAAATCGATGCGGCCCGGGGAAAAGGCGCTTAATGTCTTGAACACTTCCGCCAGCTTTAGCGGCGAATAATGCATCATCATCACGCCGCCGGTGCCGATGCGGATCCGATCTGTTTTGGCAGCCAAGCGTGCTGCCGTCACCTCAGGTGCAGAACTTGCGAAGGCATGCCCGCCATGGTGCTCCGCCATCCACATCCGGCTATAGCCGAGCTCATCTGCTAGAATAGCCAGCTCCTCGGCTTTCTTCAGCGCTCCTGCCGCTGTATTCCCGCTAGTGACAGGTGCCTGGTCCAGTACGCCCAATTTCATAGGTTTCCTTCCCTTCTCCACGATCATATAACCATCTTGTCCAGAATCCATCGTTCCAACGCGGACACTTTATCCTTAAAGCGTTCGCCGCACATCTCGTCCGCCAAGGAAGCAATCGTTTCACGCTTCAGAACTGCCTTCCACGAGGCTTCGGCTTCTTCCATCAGATCCGAAAGCAAACAACAGCTTTCCTCTTTCTCCAAGTCGAGCATGTCCACCAGGATGCCATGGGAGGAATATAACGATTGCTGCCCTTCCACCGCCAAATAGACGTCGTATACCCGAATCTCTTCGGCTTTCTTCTTTAATTTGAAGCCGCCTTTAATGCCGGGAACGGATGTGACGATGTCGGCCGACACCAGCTTTCTTAGCAGCTTCTGAAAATATGTTGCCGATACGCCGAGCTGCTGGCTGATCGCTTCGCCGGGAAGCACAGCCTTGTCGGGCAGCATATTAAGGAGAAGAAGCGCGTACACCGATTGTTCCACGCCGGTCTTCATATGCATGAACATCACCTCGCTTGGCTGATATTACTAAATCTATCTTCTATTCGCATTCCAAGACTAAACCGGATAATAATTATCCACGTTATATATGGTATCCTATTTTCAATCATCTGTAAATGCTCATTCACGAGTCCATGCAAAGGGCCAGCCGGAGATATCTCCCGACTGGCCCTGTGAACAGGCGATTTTGAATTAGCTGAAGTGCAGGAAGTTCATCAGATTAAGGATCTGATACCGACAAGCACGTGATTAGATTTCATCCCATAATCTTTTTAAATTCTCCAGGCCGATTCGGGTTCCCTCCCGGCAGTCCTCCATTCCTTCAAATTCCAGTGTAATCCATCCGTCATACCCGGACTCCTTGATCAGCCGAAGAATGCGGCGGACATCCAAGTCCCCTTGGCCGAAGATCGCTCCCCGCAAATAATTGCCGTGGGACGTCCGAAACCATCGGCCTCCTCCTGGGTCCTGGTCATAAGGACGATAATAAAAATCTTTAACATGAATAAGCGAAGCATACGGCAAATTTCGCTTCACGCCGACGAGCGGCTGTTCATCCACGCACAGGAAGTTCCCGATATCCAAGGTCGTTTTGAAATTCGTCCGGTCCACTGCCTGGAGCACCCGCTGGACGCGGTCGCTTGCCTGCACGCTTACGCCATGGTTTTCGATTGTCGTCGTAATTCCATAGCGGGCAGCGTAATCTGCGATCTGGCGGCATCCATTCACGATTTGCCCTAAATGACCCTCGACATAATCGATGCCCGTCTTCTCCGGCGGCAGCGTAAAGGCCGTAACGTCATGTCGCATATGCTTCATGCCCAACCGGTGCACCGTATCCACATGGCTTTTGATCCGGTTCACCTCAGCCTCAAATGCCTCATCCGACTCCTGAACGAAGTTCGCCGGCATGGAATAGTTCGACAATTGGATCCCGGCCGCTTCAGCCCGCTTACGTACCGCATCCGCTAGTTCCTCATTGTCCTCCAGCGTAAAACCGTACGGAACAATTTCCATATGCTTCCCGCCGTTGTCGGCGATCCAGTCGATAACATCCAGTATCGTCATCTCACCCGAACGGATGGCCGGGAGCAAACTGTACGTGCTGACTCCAACCCTCATGCTATCCCTCCTATTAACTTCTTCCGTCAAATGCCTGCTGGTAAATCTCCAACAGCCGGGACACATTCATCGCCTCCAACTGCTGCACGTAGCCATCCCAGTCTTTGTCCAGGCTGGCATCCCCGATAATAAAGCGCGCCATCATTTCGTCTACATAATCGTTAATCGTCTTGGACAGGTCCGCTGCCTCGGACGCCTGCTCATTACTCAAGAATAATGGAGGAACCGTGCTCACGTCTGTCGGTTTATGCGGCTCGTAATTTTTTTTCGTTTCATTATATAGAATAACCTCCAGATCATCCTCGCCCTTGGCTACCGCGCTCAATCGGAACTCGTTCGTACGGAGGCTCGGGCCGGTCTGGATCCAAGCCACGTTTTGCACGGTGCCGTACGATTTCAATTCGGACCAATCGGCCGGCTCCCCGTTGATTCCGATTTCGCCTTCCTTCGCTTCGCGCCATTCCTGATCCGGCCGTCCATAAACACTGCGCAGCGTATGCTCACGTTCGTACAAGCCGTCGGCCCAGCGTAAAGCCAGCTCGGGATGCTTTGCCTTTTTTGTGATGACAAACGCTCCCGGATTCAAACCGGTTGAATCAAAAGCAGCATAACGAACACCCCCCGGACCTTTTAATGGAGGAACCGTCTTGTATTCCTTCCATCGCCCGCTCTCGCCAAGAAGCTGGGTGAATACGCCCTGATGGCCTCCCGTCGACGCCCCCAGAATAACGGTATCGGGGTTCTCGCCGATCTGAATCAACTGGTTGTCGTCTTGCGTGAACGATTCCGGTGCGAGCAGCCCTTCGGCATACAGCCTGTTCATAAATCGGAGCCCTTCCCTCCACTCCGGCTTGTTATAGGCGACGTCGAGCTTGCCGTCTTTTACGAATATATGCTTATAATTGGAACTAAAAACCGGATTGTACACGAATGCGTTAAGCAGGAACGCATCGATGGAGGAGCTCCATGACTTCGGCGATATCGATAACGGAATTTCATCGGCAATGCCGTTTCCGTTCGGGTCCTGTTCTTTAAACGCTTTCAACACTTCGTAGAATTCTTCCGTCGTTTCCGGCATGTCGAGGTTCAGCTTTTTGAGCCACGGTTCATAGATCCACAGCTTCTGGCTCATCGAGCAATGATAGCACTCATTCACTTCCGGAAGCGCATAGATATTTCCGTCCAGCGCCGTAATGATCGACTTAATGCTCGGGTTGTCCTCGAACATTTTTTTCGTCTGGGTTCCCTGCTTCTCGATGAGATCATTGAGCGGCAGAAATGCACCTTGGGACCCGTAGATCATTTGCTGCGCGGGCGAAATGTTAAGCCCAAGGATCACGTCCGGATAATCCTCGCTGGCGAGCACCAGATTCAGCTTTTCCTGCATGCTTTGCTCGGGGACGATTTCCCATTCGATATGAACATTGGTCTTTTCTTCGTACCACTTCGTAAATTCATTTGTTTCGAAATTTTCAACAAGCGGATTTCCCCGCACCATAACCTTGAGCGTCGTTTTCTCTTTAACCAGCGGATAGGTGCCTGGCTCCGTCAATTCAATTTGCTCGGCTGCGCGTTCCTGATCCGCATCAGCTCCCTTTGGATTCGGTGAGCCTGCACAACCTGCAAGTAGAACGCATATTGCAGCGAGTGCGCTCATGATAATTCTTGCTCGTTTGCCCATATTGACCAACCTCCATGATAATTGGGATGAACTAGCCTTTCAACGAACCGATCATGACCCCTTTGACGAAAAATTTCTGAACAAACGGATACACAATTAACAACGGAACGGATGTAACCACGATCAGCGAATATTTAAGCAGCTCGCGCAGCCCTTGTCTGGCGGCCGCAGTCTTGGCATCGCCAAGCATTTCGATGTTGACCTCGTTCTGAACGAGAATATCGCGAAGCACCAGCTGCAGCGGATATAAATTGGAGCTTTTTAAATAAATCATGGCGTTGAAATACTGATTCCAATGCCCAACGGCATAAAACAGCGCAATGACCGCCAGAATCGGGCCCGATAAGGGCATAACGACACTCCGCAGAAACCTTATATCCGAGCAGCCGTCCAGCTGTGAAGCCTCCAGCAGCTCATTCGGGATCGTGGTCTGGAAATAGGTTCGCATAATAATGACATTCCAGACGGACAGCGCCCCGGGGATCAGCATGGACCAGACGGTATCCATCATCCCTAGATCTTTGACCAACAGATACGTCGGGATGAGCCCTCCGTTAAACAGCATGGTGAATACGAAGAGGAGCATGAATACGCCCCGTCCTCGAAAATCCTTGCGAGACAAGGGATATGCCGCCATGATGGACAAAACCAGGTTGATGGCCGTCCCGGCAACCGTATACAGCAGCGTATTCATAAAGCCCTTTGCAACCATGGCATTTTTAAATACAGCCCGGTACCCTTCGAGGGTAGGCTCCACCGGCCACAGCCATACCTTGCCGGAAACCACTGCGCTGCTGGAGCTGAACGAAGCGCTGACCACATAAATCAGCGGATACAGCACCATAATTAGAAATACGGACAATAGAACATAGTTTACAATCGTAAATGCACGATCGGCGCCGGATTCCTTCATAGCCGATTTACGCATGCCTTCGTCTCCCCTCACCATAAACTTTCCTGCTTCAGCTTCTTGGCCAATTGATTAACGATGAGCAGCAGGACGAAACCGATCACTGCCTTGAACAATCCGATCGCGGTGGCATATGAAAAGTTCATCGCCTGAGAGACCAGACCGACCTTGTATACGTACGTATCGATGACCTCAGAAGAACGCAAATTCAGCGCGTTCTGCATCAGCAATATTTTCTCAAAGCCGGTTTCCAGCAGTTGCCCGGTGTTCAAAATAAGCAAAATGACGGCAATGGGCTTGATTCCCGGAATATCGATATGCCGCATACGCTGGACCTTCGTAGCCCCATCCATAACCGCGGCCTCGTGGAGGGCCGGATCGATGCTTGAAAGCGCAGCCAAAAAAATAATGCAAGAAAAACCGACGTTCTGCCAAATATGCGACCAGACATAGATCGACTGAAACCATGAGGCTTCCGCCATGAAGTGGTACGGCCCCAATCCAAACCAGCCTAATATCGAATTGATCAGTCCGGTCCTGGGATCCAAAAATTGCAGCATCAAGCCGACAAGAACGACCAGAGAGATGAAATATGGCGCATATGTAACCATCTGAACCGTATTCTTGAACCGGCGGTTCTTTACGTAGTTCAAGCCAAGCGCAAGCATGATCGGAAACGGAAAACTGGCGATGAGGGTGTATAAGCTAATGGAGAATGTGTTCCTCAGCAGCCGCCAAAATTCATGGGAGCGGAAGAAGCGCTCGAATTGATCGAAACCTGCCCATGGACTCCCGCTAATCCCTTTTGTGACACTAAATTCTTTAAAAGCAATCTGAGCCCCATACATCGGAACATACTTAAAGATGATAATATACAACAGCGGCGGCAAAAACAGCGCATAGAGCTGCCAGCTTCGAAGCAGCCTTTTCCAACCAGTCAGCACCAATCACTCCCATCCATATAAGAATTCGGCCCGGTCCGTGATTGGAGTATATATAAATGCGTAGAGTCCGGTAAATCTTCATCTTTCAGGCGATGTGCATCCTTTTAGAATCGATATTTTGCACCAATCAAGGACTCGTCATTTCTTTAGATCGGCGTCGGATCCAGCCCGGGATATCCGTCTGTACTCCGTCGCGCTGATGCCGTTCGCTCTCTTGAACGCCCTGCTGAACGTATTTAAGGAGAGATATCCGACAGCTGCTGCAATATCGCTAACCGGCAGATCCGTTGAAGACAACTGCTGCTTCGCTTCATTCATCCGGAGGTGTTCCACATAATCCGAGAAGGTCCAGCCCGTTTGTTCCTTGAAAAAATAAGATGCGTACGCTTCCGAGGTTTGTGCTTCTCGGGCCAGCAACGATAAACTCAAATCGAATTCCCGAAAGTGCTCTTCGATATAATCGAGCATGAATTGGCTCAATCGATCATTTCGACTTTTCTTGCTCTCCTCAAAATTCATGCATACAAGAATGATTGCACGGCATACGGCATCCAGGGCCTGTGAAGGCGATGATTGAGGATCCAGGGCCTGATGTACAGCCTCCATCACTTCTGATCGGCCATAATCCGTTCGCTGGTGCTGACAGCATTTCATCAGGGTTCCGCATAGCTCGTGGGCCAGAAGCCGTTCCACTGCTAACGGCAGCCGGTGCTCCCCTCCATTCTTCTCCTTGATCTCCTCCAGAAGCTGCCGGGTTTCGTTCAAATTGCCGGACTTCACAAGCTGAATCAAACGTAGCTCCTCGTCGGCAGGAAAGTAATAAGAGAACGACGAGGACTCCATATCATCGTAGTATTGAATAGGACGATGACCGCTCCACTCGGCATGATGAAGGACAAACTGTGCTTCTCCATACGAACGATAGAGCTCCGTCACTTGAGATTGGCTCCCTCCTACCGCAATACATACCCCCGTGTCCGTCAGTTCGATCAGACGCTCATATACTTCCTGAATCCATGCTCGTAAGGATGGCTCAAAGCCGGAATGGGCACCAGCCTCGGCCGAACCGCCAAATACCAAAGCCATACGGTTCTCCCCAAGGTCATGCGTTAGGACCTCATCTCCGTACGACCCATGAAGGCAGTCGTGCAGCTTTATTTTTACAATGTCAAGCTCCCTTAGCATGTCTTTCACAAACGGGCCTTCATAACCCCGTATTCGTATCAAAGCAACTGTGTATTGAGGCCCTCGAAGAGTCAGCTGGGAATGCTCCATTGCCGCATCGATCTCCCTCTGCGATGGGTAGCTGCCCTTCAAAAGCCTGTCCATGAACACGCTGCGCAAAAGCGGAACCTGCTCCGCAAGCCTCTGCTTCAGTGAATCATGATTCGCGACAAGGGCCGATACCGTTGAGCCGATAAACTCCACGGCGTGTTGTGATGCAGACCGTTTGGAATCGGCGGGGGACTTCGGTAAGAGACGCAATAAACGCACAATCGGCCTGCTGCTCCGGTCAGCGAAATAAATAGCCAACGCGAGCCCTAGCAGCAAGGTTGAGAGGAATACGGTCATCGTTACCCGTTTGATTTCGTAGACCTTCTCTAACACGAGCTGCTTCGGCTGTGCGGACACAAAACTCCAGCCACTGGCCGGGGAGACGGCTCTGGTGACTAACAAATCCTGGCCCATCAGCCGAATATGAGCATCCTCACCGCCTCCAAAAGGAAGCGCTTTCAAAACTTCCGGTCTTTGATCCAGACCGATTGAGCTGATCATCCTCCCGTCCGGGTCTGCAATATAGGCGAATCCTCCTTGTCCTGGCGTAAGCTTCCGCAGCATATTTTGAATCTGCTTATTATCAAGCATCATGGTGATAACTCCTCCGCCGCCCTTCACGCCAAAAGACTGCATGTAGGTGACCACGGAATACGTATTTCCTTCATACTTGACGCTCCGCCCCGGTATGTACGTTTTATAATGATATTCGCCGAACAATTGATCTCTCCAATCCTCATACTTCATTCCTTCATAATGCATCATCAGGTTGTAATATTGCTGGTCAGCGTATACCTTTCGCGGAGAGAGGATCATGCCGCTGTTCTTGTAACCAACGTAATAATCCACGATAAAATGATTCACCAGCCGGTAATTGAACAAGCTTTTCTCTAAATCCCACAGCTTATAGGGACTGGTTCCGCCAAACGGCTCATTCACGAATTGAAACGCCTGAATTTTTGATTCGCTTGACAACTGCCTTGCAATGGTCTCAATCTCGGCGAGACGTCCGTCAAACGCCTCCTGGATTTGGATCAGTGCTGCCAGGGTGCTTTTGACCGACTCATTCTCGACCACAGCGGAGGTTTTGCCATATGCGAACCACAAGGCCCATAGAGATCCGAGCAAAATCAAGGCATACGGGATAAAAAAGCGAAACAGCAGTGCAGCATGATCTCCGGAAACGTTTCTCATCACAATGCTCCCCTTTCCTCTAAAGATATCACCAATATAGCAAAGGTAAAGCGCAGAGTCAGTAGACCAAAAGACCGTGGGCAGACCTGCCTGGCTGATCCGTCATAGGGGGTCGGGAATTAGAAAATGTCTTCGCAACCATGAAGGCTAGCTAGCTAGATTTCTCAGACCCGAATTAAAATATACATAAAATATATTATGTAAACCATTTTTTACAACTCGCCACTTCCCCCAAAATTTAGGTAGATTCAGGAGATGGTTATTACAAAGTCACCTTTGACAATAACATGCCAGCTGTTGACATGTTTTTGTGATAAGTTCATTGCAAGAAGAATTTTATTATTGGAGGGATAACCATGAATACCCATCCTAAAACAATGAGAGCTGCAGTAATTCATAGGTTTGGCGATCCGGAAGAGTTGATCCATCAGGAGATGGATGTGCCTGAGATCGGTCCTCGAGATGTACTGATTGGTGTGGCTTATGCCGGTATTGGAGAGTGGGATGCTTTTGAACGACAAGGCGGATATGCCGAAATGCTAAACATGGATCCTGCGTTCCCTTATATTCTCGGTTCTGAAGGTTCAGGAATCGTGATTGCGCGGGGGGACAAGGTGTCTAGTCTTGATTTGGGAGATCAAGTCTATGCTCCAGCCTTTCTGAATCCCCATGGCGGTTTCTATGCGGAATATGCAGCCGTTGATGCTAAGTATGTGTCCCGTATTCCGGATGGATTAACCATGCAGGAGGCGGCGGTTATTTCCGGAGTCGGAATTACCGCATTGCGCGGGCTGGAGGATGTACTGCAGCTTCAACGTGGAGAATCGATCCTAATCTTCGGAGCAAGCGGCGGGGTCGGTCATATCGCTGTGCAGATTGCGAAGGCTCTGGGAGCCCGTGTGTTCGCGGTTGCTTCGGGAGAAGACGGGGTAGAATTGATGAAGAAGCTTGGCTGCGATGCTGTTGTGAACGGCAGAGATAGGGATATCTCCTCGATAGCAAGGAGATTTGCGCCGTCCGGATTCGATACCGCCATGTTTACCGCAGGCGGAGAGGCTGCTGATGCTGCCGTCAGCTGTCTCCGTAAAGGCGGACGACTCGTATTCCCTCACGGGATAAGCCCTGAGCTGAGGATACCCCCAGGAATCAAAGCTGCAGGTTATAACGGAGAACCCGACCCTGAGATTATTGCCCGTCTTCAACGTTATATCACTCAATATAAGTTAACCGTTCATATCAGTCACGTTTTTGCTCTGAAGGAGGCCAATTGGGCTCATGCAGCCCTCCATCAACATTATGTGGGTAAGATTTGTCTAAAAGTGAAAGAGACTGCATCGGCCTCCATGGATTAACCGATTCAAAATCGGGTTAAACTTGAAATAGACGAGGTCTCCTAAACTCTTAATCTATGGAACATATCAAATGCGAATGAGGGAAACAAGGATGAAGCCAATCGAATCTGCTCGTGGTAATCGAAAAGAACGCGAAAAATACGCTTCGCGCAATTTATGGACAGGAATCCTGTTTGGCCTGGGGCTGGTCGCTTTTATTGACGAAGTCGTATTTCACCAGCTGCTGCACTGGCATCATTTCTATGACAAATCGACCAAGGATATCGGCCTCGTATCGGACGGCTTATTCCATGCATTCAGCTGGTTTGCGACCATCGCCTCTTCCTTTATGCTGGCTGATCTTCATGGGCGGCATGCCTTTTGGCTGTCACAATGGCTGGGAGGCATTCTGCTTGGCGGCGGCGTATTCCAGCTCTACGACGGCATTATCCAGCATAAGCTGATGCGTCTGCATCAGATTCGCTATAACGTCGATATCCGCCCTTATGACTGGGCGTGGAATGTGATAGCTGCCTTGATGATCGTGGCCGGTCTGATCCTGATCCTAAGGACGCGCCATGTCCGCACGCATGCCGAAGGAGCTGATTCATGATGGTCCCTTATCCTACGGGCGGTATAGGATCGTTTAACACTCAACATAACCATGGAGCACGATCCGATACGGCTTTTTTCAGCTTTGCAGTAGATTGGGCTTGGCTTCTCATTATCTTGGCATGCATTGGCGTATACACTGCTGCCGCTCTCATAACCAGTCGCCAACACCGGACGTGGCCGCTGCATCGGTATTTAAGCTGGACCGCCGGCGTTCTATGCGTGATGCTTTCGGTCACGGGCCCACTTGCCCGAAGCTCTCATCTATCTTTTCAAAGCCATATGCTGGTCCATCTGCTGCTCGGCATGCTGGCCCCCATATTGATTGCTTAC
The DNA here is from genome assembly GCF_002741055.1 of Paenibacillus ihbetae. Lineage (NCBI taxonomy): Bacteria > Bacillati > Bacillota > Bacilli > Caryophanales > Paenibacillaceae > Paenibacillus > Paenibacillus ihbetae. Next base: position 80,748 of record NZ_CP016809.1, read on the forward strand.
GCTAAACCTGTAACGCTGCTGCTTCGCACGCTGCCGGTGACGTCTGCACGAAAGCTATCCCGCTTGCTCAGAAGCAAAGTGGTGCATGCGTTCGTCCACCCATGGCTTGCAGCCATATGGAATATCGGCGGGATGTGGCTTCTTTATACGACAGATTTATTCCATTTGATGCACCAATACCGGCTCCTGTACGCGGTCTTCCATTTCCATCTATTCGCAGCCGGATATCTGTTCACGATATCCATCCTCTATATCGATCTGACATCACGGCGCCACAGCTTCCGCAACAGGGCGGTTACTTTAATAATCGCAGCAGCCGGGCACTCAATCTTATCGAAAGCCATCTATGCCTATCCGCCGGCAGGAGTGCCCCGCGAAGCGGCGGAGCAGGGCGGCATGCTTATGTATTATGGGGGCGGGGCCGTCGAGCTTGTCCTGATGTTCGCATTATGCGCCCAATGGTTCAGATCCGCTTCCCCATCCCCCCGATCCAAGAAGGTCCTCCCTCGTTCCGACATCACTTAATCCCGGCTTACAGGGTCATGGTCTTGAGGCTCATCCTTTGTTTCTTCCGGCAAACGCCGCGATATGCTCGGAACCTCTCTTGGCTTGTATTCGATGTGCTCGGAGGAATACACCGACACGGTCATCTTTCCTCCGCCGGAGAAAGCGCGAATCAGGACGGGCTCGTTGTACGCGTTCTCAAACACAAAATCCGGTCCGCCCCAGCTGACCGTTGCGTCCCTGCCGGGAGGCACATAAGGCACGTTACGGCTGTGGGAATACCGCTGTACGATCTTCAGACCGGCACGATCAATGGCATTGAACAAGGTGGAGGACACCTGGCAGATCCCGCCGCCCACCCCTTCCGATAGTTCCCCTCGAACGATGACCGGTGCAGGCAAATACCCCCTGCCCGGCGTTCTGATCCCGACAACCTGGTTGAACGAGAAGACTTCGCCGGGAAACACGACGAAGCTGTCAATCGCACGGGACGCAAGGTTGATATTATGGGTACGATTCTTATTGCGGGAGTTATAATAGGTCACATAATACCCGATCGGCTTGACGCGGATGGAGGCCAGAACCTCGCTGTCCACCTTGGGGTAAATCGGAAGTCTGGGTGCTTCGATTGTCACAGGCCCAGTGCCATAACGATAAGCCTGATACTGCTCCAGCAATTTTCCACGGTGGAGCCTGTACCCGTTCTGTCCCGGGATAATTTGTCCGCTGCTGCCGATCCTGGCGTTTTGTGCTTCATGATAGATTTTCCGATCGACTTGTTCGACCCAGGCTTCGTACTTCTCCATGTCCATCAGCGGAAACACATCAAGCGCATGCTCTTCCCGACTGACAGTCGATACCACATTCCCGTCATTCATAATCGTCAATTGATCTGTATCCTGGCCGCCCTGCAGCAGCAGAAATATCGCAGCGATCGATAGCCACTTCAAGATTCATCCCACGCGCTTCTTATCAAGTCACTCATCCTTCCTGCATCTCCTTGGCATGCATCCGTTTATTCTGCTTCACCTATGTATTATGAATGCAATGCCTCTAATTCATTCAGATGCATAAAGTTCCAAACATCCCCCTCAGGATATTGGAAACGTGAGGGTGAATATTGTTCCAACATTCAACTGACTATGCACCATAATCTTGCCCCCATGATCCTCCACGATTTTTTGGCAGAGGGACAAGCCCAATCCCGTGCCCTCCTCTTTAGTCGTATAGAACGGATCGTAGATCTTGGGGAGATCTTCCGAAGCGATCCCCTTCCCCGTATCCTCCACCTCGATGATCGCCTTCCCGCCTGCTGCGATCAAAGAGAGCTTCACCACGCCGGCTTGATCCATAGCTTGGAATGCATTTCGAATCAGATTGATCAGAACTTGAATGATTTTGTCGCGATCCATCTGAATCGAGATCGCTTGATCCGGTAAATTCATCGTAAGGACATGACCGCGTGAAACCGCCTCCGATTCGCACAAGGAGAAGACGCGTGTCAGGCATTCCGTCAGCGATTCAGTCTTAATATTGCTTGCATGCGGCTTGGAAAAATGCAGGAACTCCGCCGTCAATTCCCCCACCCTTGTAATCTCGCCCATAATGACTTCATACCAGGGCTGGATATTATAATTTTGAGTTTTCGACAGCTGAATGAATCCCTTTATGGCGGTTAACGGATTCCGGATTTCATGAGCCATGCCGGCAGCAAGTTCGCCGACCGTCTTCATCTTCTCGGTACGAAGCAGCTCCTCTTGGCTTCTTAACCAAGAGTTTCGCCGCATTTGAAAAACACGTTCTTCCGCCTTGCTCACCAATTCCTGAAACGTCTCCGCTTCATGAGGATAGCAAGTAATGCTATAGGTTACCTTGATTCCGATGTTATCAAATTTAAACAGACTCCTGTCGATTTGGACATCCTCCGGCAGCAAGATGGCGAAGCGGTCACCCGCATAACGGGAGGCTGCGAGCATGTTCCCTGCAAACAGGGCACGAATTTCGCACGAAAGACTAATTAGAATTTCATTCGCGGTAGCGATGTCCTGGGCATTCAGCGATTGGAAATTGTTAATGTCGAGAAGGACGAGTTGGAACGGCTTTTTTGCCTCAATGGTATGCTGAACCTTGTGCAGATAGCCGTCATAATTCAAGAGGCCGGTAAGGGGATCATGGTAGGTAAGATAATCGTTATGCAAATGCAGCTGTTTCTTCTCGGACTCCAGTGAGTTTACCAAATGGAAGGAGATGACGATCACAAACGACGCAAGCCCGTCAAAGATGGAAACAAGCAGGTTGTATTGAGTAAAAGGCATATACGTCAAGCGAATCGCGCTATATTGAATAAGCATCAAAAGGCAGACCGGGACCATCTCCTTAAAATGCTTCTTCTTATGAATCAAATTAATCATCAGTATGTAGTAGAGCAGAATACACCAGTTCAATTGGGTTGCAAGGTGAAAGGCACCGAGGAACAGCGGCTGGATGAAGCGGAGCCATTCGAATTTTCGATCGAATATAACAGATCCGTATAGCATAACCGCCATCGTTATCATCCATCCGATCCGATCGGAGAAGTCCATCAGAACAGAAGACAGCATGATCAATAGAGAGATGATAGGGATAAATAGGAGCTTAAGAACAACAATAAGCGGCACGTCGATCACTCCTAAAACACGATGTACTTGGCAAATAAAATGTCAAATAAGAACGATGACCCGGAGGAAACTATCACCAAATATGGTACAACATTAATCCGCATATGAACAGAAGAAAAAACAATCTCCCTGCACCCAGCATAAAAAAACGCAGTCCAATGACTGCGCGGTTTCAAGACATCACGCCTCTTCATAATCAATAGAAACGAGCTGCCTTGTTATAGGATGATACCGGACCGTAACATACACCCCGAACTCCCGATTCTCTTTTCGGAGCCACAGCTTGAATTTCTCTTCGGCCAAGTCACGTGACAGCCTCCTGCGTCCCATATAAAGATAGTCCACCACATCCGCTCCGTATTTCTTCCCGGTTTCCCTGATGGCAACGGCTCCCCACTGCGCATATGCAGGGTCTGTCCGCTTTACGTAACGGATGTGGGATCTTGCTATCGAAGTTAAATGCTTTTCTTGAACTTTCGAATCTGGCCTATATGAGCTGCTCAATAGAAACTGCCAATTTCCTTTTGTGTATGTCAGTAATTGAAGGGATTGAACAGGCCCTTGATAGTAACGCCCCCGGGTGTCTTCGTCAAGCGGGACCTCGCGGAAAGACAAGTAAGCTCGCTTCGGACCGCTACCTGCAGGATAGACCTCCAAACGGTACTCATTCTCCGGCTTCAACGAATGGATGTATTGGATGTCCAGGTGCGGCTCCACGCTGCCGGTATCGAGGCATCGGCCATATTGGTGCGTAAATTCAACCGGAGGCAGCTCGATCGGCAGCGGGATTTGGCCTGCTCCGAAATGCTCCTGGCAAGCATTCACTGCATCCACGATACTATGTGCTCCCGATTCCAGCACCTGGTTCTGATATCGCTCCATGACTCCCGTATCCGTCCCGTCGCTTGGCTCTAAGCTGAGCAGCAGCAGTACGGCCATCATCACTCGATCTAGCATTGCTCCTCCCCCTCCCTTCTCTATGATGGCAAATAGGCTCTTTGAAGCAACGGCATATGCCTAACATTCCCGTGAAACTTCATCTTATACAAGCAATTGATCTCTCCTGGATAAAAAGCGGTCCGGGTACACAAACTGTGGACAGAAATTGTAAGAAGATGCGGAGGCGAACGATCCTATGGGGAAATGGAAGGAAAGACTGAAGTCGATATTCATTGAGGAGGATCCCCTGACATCGATCAATGATTCGGAGAAAGATTCGGAGACGGATTCACCCAACACGCTTCAATCTGTAGAGCAGCAGCCTCTTACCCTTCAGCACATCCTTGACCAGTTCGATGATTCGGCGGATTTCGTCCATAACGCTTACCTTGGGGACCGGATGCATGTCATGTACTTCAGCCATCTGGTAAATGAAGACCGCTTGGAGCGGGATTGCCTGCCGCCGCTGATTCAATCGGAAAATCCGCTGAAGCATCTGGAAGCCCAATCGATGTACAAGCCTGTGTCCGCACCGAAGCAATGCGTCGAAGGAATTTTATCTGGTATGGCTGCCATTATATTTGATCACCATGCCTTCCTGCTTGATGTCATCTATCCCGCCTCCCGAACCGTTGCGGAATCGGAGACGGAAACAGTGATTATCGGCCCTCATGAAGCATTTACCGAACAGGCTTACACCAACTTATCCCTGATTCGCAAGAGAGTGCAAAGCTCGCACTTAAAGGTGATCAAGCTGGCTGTCGGCGAAGTCACCAAATCCGATGTCTATGTGCTGTATATCAAAGACATCGCCAATCCGAAATTTACCAAGGATGTGATCAAACGCATCCAGGATGTCGAAATTGATGCGATCCATGATACCAACATGCTGATCCAGTGTATTGATGACCACCCGCGTTCGGTGTTCTCGCAGTTCCTTACCACGGAACGTCCGGATACCATCGCATCCAAGCTCGTATCCGGACGTATTGTTTGCTTGATGGACGGAAGTCCAACCGCCTTCAGCGCCCCGTCCAGCTTTTTCGAATTCTTCTCCTCCTCCGATGATTATTATCAGCGCTGGAGCATCGGAACAGCGACGCTGCTTCTCCGATTTCAGGCTCTCATTATAACGCTGGTGTTAACGGCACTCTATGTCTCTGTGACCTCGTTCCACTATGAAATGATTCCGGAGAATTTGATTCTCACCCTGACCGAGTCAAGGAGCAAGGTACCGTTCCCACCGATCTTCGAGGCCTTATTGATGGAGACGACGATTGAGTTACTAAGGGAAGCCGGGGCGCGGCTCCCAACCAAAATCGGCCAGACCATCGGCATCGTAGGTGGTATCGTTATCGGCCAGGCAGCAGTGCAAGCAGGTCTGACCAGCAACATTCTCATTATTGCAGTCGCTTCGTCCGCAATCGCCTCCTTCGTGATCCCCAATTATGTGATGAGCGCTTCTTTCCGGCTTCTCCGGTTTCTATTAATCATTTTGGCCGGATTATGGGGGAACCTGGGATTGGCAATCGGCATGGCTTGGATCGTAATCCATCTTAGCGGATTAACGAGCATCGGAACCTCCTATTTGTCGCCGGTTGCTCCCTTCGAGCCATACGATTGGCGGGATGTCTTTTTGAGAATGCCCTTTAGCATGCTTGGCAGACGCCCGTCGCAGGCAAGATCCAAGAATAAGGTCAAATTAAAAATGAGAAGGTGACGCATGTTGAGAGAAAAATTGTCCCAGTTCCATACGATGATCCTGATCTATATGATTCAGACCGGGGTGTATGTATTCAGCATCGCTCGGGACGAAGCTCAATTTTTCGGGACCAACGGCTGGCTCAGCGTCATACCGATCTCCATCCTGGTCTGCTTGAACCTCTATTTGATCTCCCTCGTCTACCGGCTCGGTCAAGGGAGATCCATCTTTGAAATTTTGGAGCAAAGCATTCCGAAATTCATTCTCGTTCCCTTCTATTTAGCAATCAGCTTCGTATGGTCCCTTATCGGGTGCCTCGTTGCCAAGCAGTACGTGCTGATATTTCAGATGTTTGCATTTCCGACGACCAATCCCATGGTGTTTAAGTTCTTTATTGACGTTCTCGCATTTTTGCTGTTAACCAAAGGTCTTTACAACATCTCCAAAGCATCCACGGTATTCTTTTGGTCCACGATATGGTTGAACCTGCTGATGCTGTATTATTTCGGGGAATTTGAGCTCGAACGGCTGACCCCCTATATGTTCCAAGATGGAGGAAATATGGTCGAAGGCTTCTTCCAAATCTATCTCGCCTTTCTCGGATATGAGCTGTGTATGCTTCTCTTTCCCTTTGCCGATAAAAAGACAAAATTGATGAAAGCAGCGCTCTACGGCCATTTCATCCGCACCGCATCATATGTCATCATGAGCTTGGTATCGTTCGGGGTCATCGGGCATGAGCTGCTTAAGCAAATGCTGTTTCCTTTGTTGGATTTGCTGGCGTATATCAAGCTTCCATTCATCGAACGGATCGAAAACCTGTTTTACGGATTTTTTCTATTCACAACGATCATTACGCTGGTTATGTACTTTTGGGCCGCCGGGGAGAGCACCCGTCGCGTTTTTCCGAGAATCAAAATCAATGTACATTATTTCTTAATAACCCTCATTGCGTTCATCGTCTCCTTCATCCCGAAAGTTCTGGATACGATTCGCGATTGGATTATGATCCTCGGCTATATTCAGATCGGATTCGCTTATGCGATGCCGCTGCTTTTAATCATCCTGCTGCTGGTGCAGCGTCGGAAAAAGGCGGTGTAACGCTTGAAACGCAAAAAAATGCCGTACTTCATGCCCTTGCTGCTGATCATGCTTTCTCTAAATGCCTGCGGCGATCAGCGAGTATTAGAGGACCTGGGACTTATCCAAACCGTTAGCTATGATTTGCTGCCGAGCGGTCAGCTGGATATTTCAGTATCGATCCCTCAAGCCGACCCCGAAACCTCCTCGGACCGGGAAGTGTTGTCAGCAGCAGCCAACAGCAGCAAAGAAGCGAAAATGATCATGTCGAGAAAGACCGGCATGCTCCTCGTCAGCGGACAGATTCGAAACGTTCTGTTTGGAGAGTCGCTGGCCCGCAGCGGGCTCAAGGGTCATCTGGACGCGTTGATCCGGGATCCATCCATCTCTTCCCAAATCAAAATTAGCGTCGTAGACGGCAATGCAGGCGAGCTGCTGCGGGATAATTATGAACAGCATCCAAGAACCGGGAGATATATCGATATGCTGCTCGAGAAGGAATCCCAGGGGCAGACGATACCTAAGGTGACGCTCTTTAACTTCCAACGGGATTACTTCGACGAAGGTGTTGACCCGATCGCGCCGATGATCCGAAAGCAAGACAGCAGCTTCATAACAACCAACGGCATCGCCCTATTCAGGGACGACAAGCATGTCGCAAGGATCGAGCCAAAGGATTCGTTGGTGTTTGCCTTTTTGAAAGGCAAATTCAGGGAAGGTGAGATCAGCATCGACCTGACCGCTCCGGGGGCATCCAAGGAGGTCGTCATGTTCAGCTCGATCACGAGCTCGAGAAAAATCAAAGTGGCCCCCGGAACCGACGGAGCAAAGAAAATCAAAATCGAAGTGGATATAACCGGATCTGTGCTGGAGTACCTGGGTGATCTGAAGCTTAGCAACGAACGGGAGCGAAGGCTGCTCGAGGATAAAGTCAGTCACTATATTAGCAAGCGGGCAGATACGATCGTCAGTCTTATGAAAGAGCATAAACTGGATAACCTGGGGATCGGGAGATATGTCCGGAACCGGGTTGGCTTCAAGCAGTGGCAGCAGATGAAGTGGCGGGAGGAAATTCCGAAGCTTGAGATAGAATGCTCGATCCATGTGAAAATCAAGGATTACGGCAAGTTTCGATAACGGAAGACCCGTCTACGGGTCTTTTTCCGCGGATACAATTCTTTGAATACACTCTCTATGAATAGATATCCTTGAATAAAAATCTGACCCTGAGCTGGCAGCTCAGGATCATCCTTTAATAACCGAGATTCTGTTGTACAGGTTGAGCTAATGAAAGAGGCTTTAGTTTAGCAAGCATGAATCAGAAGAAATAGCAGATTAGGAATAGCTCCGAAGCAGCGAATGGGAGCATGCAGTCTGAAGATCCCTCCAGCACCGGTTCACTTCACTGTCTTCCATAGCTGCAGCTAAACCAAGCAGCGGAAACAGCGTTTGACCGCAGGCTCGCGCGGTGTTGACTGCGCGGATGCTGGCGGCGGTTACGGCAGCTTCGGCCTCACCCGATAATTCTCCTTCCTGCAGAAGCTCCTGCCAAGAATCCTCAACCGTTGCGTAAAAATTGCCTTCACTGTCCCGAAGGAAGCCGGAGTGCTCTTTCAGCTTGTTCATCACATAGGTTTCGCTTCCCTTTGCATTAGCAAGGGCTTCGGCGGCTTCCAGGAAATGCTCGGCAATTCCGAGCGCAACCGCAGCGAAAGATACCTGGGCGAATGGCAGAAACGGATACCGGTAGATTGCCTCCTGTTCATAACTCTTCATCTCGTGGAACAGGAAAGTTCGGTTATCCGGGACGAAGATGTCCTCGGCGACCATCGTGTGGCTTGCCGTCGCCCGAAGACCGAAGGCGTTCCAGTCCGGAAGAATGCGGATCTGCTCCGGCTGAAATGCAAAGGCACGAATCTCTTGAGCCTCTGCCGCTATAGCTGATTCACTTGCTTTGGCCGTTTCATTTTCGGACTCGATGACGGCATTGGCCGTGAACATGGTCGCGTAGGTAGAGCCGCTGCAATACTTCCACTTTCCGCTGACCCGATACCCTCCTTCGACCCGTCTTGCCGTTCCGGTCGGCATCCCGCTTCCTGCGATCACCGCATCTCGCTTCCCGAATATTTCCCTGCTGACGCCTTGCTCCAGCAGAGCCGCGAAAAAACCGCCGCCTGCACCGATGGTAACCATCCAGCCCAGGTTGCCATCGATCCGGGAACATGACTGGAACACACGTGCTGCCTCCGGCAGATCCGTCATCCTTCCCTCCAGCTCATCGGGCACGAAGAGATGGAACAGACGCTCATCGTAAATAAAATCAAGCACCTCCTTCGGGATACTCCTGTGCTTGTCCATCTCAAGGGAATGCTGTCTTACTGCGTCGATCACTTGTTGAGTATAAAGCATGATGATTCCTCCGTTATTCCGATTCCTTTAAAGGTGCCTTGCTCGTTGACTATACTTGTTGGTGATCTATTTATCTTCAATCTCTTCAATCATTGCCTGCATCGCTTGCGCGAGTTTCTCGATAAGCTGACCCCGGTTCCGGTCATGCGGCTGCTGGGTGTCCATCAGCTGTTGAACCAAGGCGGGTAACCCAGCGTCGGCAGAATCAGCCGGCAAATCCGATAGTCCGAGATCCTGCCAATCGATCCCCTTAAGCTGCTCGACGATCCCCTTTTCGCGGAGTTTAATTTCGGCCAGTTCGCCAAGCAGCGTTCTCAGCTTAACGATCCTTGCAAGATGCCGATAGCTTTCCGTTTGCTGTTCGGGAGGGCCGGACTCAACCAGCGATACGCTGTAATTGCGCATCGCATCAAGGCTGCCTTCATAGAGCAAGACCCCTTCCTTAATCAGATGGCGTACCCGATATTCGATAAACGAATCGCCGGTATCAATCTCTGCCGATCCGATCACTTCACCTACAACTCGTGCTGATTTCCTAAAGTACCCGCACCGGGCCTCCACGCGGTAAACGGCCTTCAATATCTCTTCATCATAATAAGACTCCGGAACCGTAACAAGCTCCCCGTTGTGGAGAATGCGAAGCGTGCCGTTCTCGCCCAGTAGCCGAAGCCAATCCTGCCGATCGTGCTCCTGATCTTCCGCGGATAGTCTCACGATGCCATCAGGCAGATCCAGCGCATTCTTAAGTTGGCAGGGCGTTATCTCTCCCGTATTTTTATATCGGATATCCGGATTTTGTTCCTGAAGCACTTTCGTCGCATTTACGCGGTAAAGCTCGGGATGGCCGGAAAGACGTGACAGCAATCGCCGCAGACCGAGCAGTTCTTTCGCGGAATCGCCGGCCCAAATTAGGCACGGCACGGAAGTTAATTGCTCAGGCCATGCCTTCCAGCGGATAGCTGCCTCGAGTTGAATCAGCTTCCACTCGTCCGAGCTTAATCCACGATAACGCTCTGAAAACCACCGTGTCCGTTCCGAAAAGGTTTCATAAAGGCGCTCATCGTCCGGCATTGGTCCGACCATCAAATTGTCGTCCAGGACAATGACAAGCTCATCGGGCCGCGAACGAAGAATAATCCTTAACGAGCCGGCTGTGGACGCATCAAACGCTACATGAACACGCGAGACTTTTCCTCTGTAGATGGGCGACTCCCTCAGATAAGCTTCGTTTCCGAGCTCCCATTCGGTGTCGAACGCCTTCCGGAAATATTGCATGCCTTGGTGCCTTCCTTCGGCCAGGAGCCGGGCAGCATCCGTATTCATCAGATCCTTAAGCTTAAACAGCTTCTCGTCGAAATGATTGATTGCGGTACTTTCGCCCTTCCGGTATTCATCCCGAGTCATCTGCTCACGGGGCATGATTGAAGGGTCGTAAATTTTCTGGCCCTTCCACCCGGAGTAAGCAAAGGTTCGAGCAATGCCAATGGCACCCAGAGCGTCCAGACGATCAGCATCCTGAACGATTTTCGCCTCCAAGGTGGTCATCTCGGCGCCCGTTCCTCCGGCATAAGACATATTCACGATGATCGAAAGGATATGCGCTTGGTCATCACGATCTACGCCTGCCTGCTTCATCCACCGCTCAAGCCTGGCGATGGCATTTTCTTTCGAGTCGTTCAATTTCTCGTCCACTAAATCATGGAGAAGTGCAGCCAACTCGCATAAGTAGGCATTTGCACCCTCAAAAACCGCCAGCATCCGTGCAAGACGGCTTACTCGTTTGACATGCCACCAGTCATGACCGCTTGCATCGTTCTCATGCACCGAGCGGGCAAAATCTTCGGCCTGACGCAGAATATGGCCTTTCTCCGCTTCCATCTCCGGCATCTCCCTTATATTTTCTTATCAACCAACAAGAATTCGATCCCAATGAACTAGTACATCACCCCATCAATAAAGACGGATCATTCCACGGAGCAAGCATTGCAAAACGGCAAATACCAGCTCCGAATCCTGAATCTCGTTCTGCTGAACCCGGTGAAGACACTCCTCAACCGGGATTCGGATCACTTGAATGCTCTCGTGATCTTCCGGCCGGGCTTCTCCTCGAACCAGAAGCTCTTCTGTATAGTAGACATGCGCGACCTCGTTGCAGCGCCAAGAAGCGGGATACATCCGTCCAAAGTAATGAAGTCGCCCGCATTCGTATCCGGTCTCTTCAAGCAGTTCACGCCTCGCAGCGACTTTCTGGATCCTCGCCTTGATGAACGCCTCCGCCAGGGAGCTGGATGACCAGCTCATTAACCGGGTTACGCTGCTGTTGGATCAGCAGAAACTCATCCTCCTGCTTGGCCAGCACGACGACCGATTCGGGGTGGTCCTTCGTAAAATATACTTTACCATGTCCGTCCGAATAAACGGAGACGCCGTTTCGACTTGCCACTAAATGTTTGGCATTCACATCGCTTCCTCCTCCGTTCAACGTTCGTCACTCCCGCTCTCGCCATCCTACAGCACTCATTCGTTCCCGCCGCACACTGCACCGCTTCCGTCCTCCCCTAACATCAGCGCTTATCGCTCCACTGTTCCTTTTGGGATCGGGCGAATTCATCTTTCAGAATCGAGAAGAGATACGAATCGTGAAACCGTTCCTTGAACCATAGATGCTGACGCAAATGGCCCTCCTGTTTCATGCCGATGCGGCGAAGTACGCCGGCCTATCCGGCGTTTCCTGGCCGGCAGGTAGCGTAAACTCGATGTACCCCGAGCGTCTCGAAACCGAAACGGCATATAGCCTCGGCCGCTTCCAAAGTATAACCCTGCCGCCAATAATCCCGGTTCAAGCAATATCCCATCTCGGCATTGGTATCCATGCGATAAATGCCACATCCACCGATTAGGGCGCCACCGTCTTTCAACGTGATCGCGAGCTCATAATTGTTCCTCGGCGTCTGTTCGCTGTATTGAATAACCATGCGAAGATATTGCAGCGTGTCTTCTTCCGTATTCGGTCCCCACATCGTGTGCTCGGTGACCATGGGATCGGATGCATAGCGGTGCACATCCGCCATATCCGTCATCGTAAACTCCCGAATGATCAATCGTTTCGTCTCAAGCCGCATCATATCCCATCCTCCCCTATATCACCTATTACCAGGTCCTTACTATCCCCTTATGTATTCCTTTACCAATACCGTTACAGCCATTGTACCATTTTCAAATTCCCTTCACCTGTTCCCGTGAAACAAGAAGCCTGCACCCGATCCGGCGCAGACTTCTTGTTATCGTAAGGGGCTAATGGATTGGATTGGTTGTTCCTTCCCTCAAGGTCTGGGAATCATCGTGTCCGTCCATTGGACGGGAACGACTTCACGCCGTGGCTCATAGGTCCCGCTAAGCTGTTCTGAGAGCAAATCGACGGCAATCCGGCATACGTCATCCAATCGCTGATGGACATAAGGTATACCTTCGAGATCCGGATCATCAAAGGCAGCCAGCAGGGGCGCGCTCCCCGTTCCCTGCCAAATTTCGCGAATCGCGTTATAGGCGTAGCGTGCCAGCTCCGCGTTAACGGCAAAGACAGCCGTGACATCGCTCCGTACCCGCAGAAAACGCTCGATTTCCTGTTGGCCGCGCCCTTCTCCGATCGTTTCCAGGTCCAGCATGCACCACAGCGTCTTGTCTATGGGCAAGCCCTGCTCCATGAAGGCGGCCTCAAATCCTTTAGCTCTATCGTCCGTAACCGAATTCGTAATTTCCGGAGACAAATAGGCAATGCGCGTGTGTCCAGCCGCAAGCAACCCGGATACAGCTTCTCGAACGCCGCCGTAATTGTCGGAGCTCACGCTGTAGGTCTTGATCTCCTTCAAGAAGCGGTCGACAAGCACCAATGGAACTTGGTCAAGCGACAAGCGCAATATCGCGGTATTGTAGCTTTCCTGCTCCACCGGAAAAATAATAAACCCGTCAACTCCCCGTTTCCTGAACTGCTCAATCGCTGTTGACTCTTCCTCCGGTGACTCCCGCGTAATGCGGAACAACAGGTCATATCCTCTGTCGGCACAATATCGCTCCAGCCCGTCGAGCAGCTGCTGATCAATCTTGGTTTTCATTGTAGGCAAAATAATCGCGATCGTCCGCTTCGTATCCGCCCCATGCTCCGGCCCTTCCTGAGAACCATGCTCCCGCACGAAGGTGCCTTTCCCCCGAAACCGCACGAGCAAGCCTTCCTCCACCAATCCGTTCAGTGCATTTTTGGATGTGATTTGGCTTACGCCGTATTGCTGAGCAAGCTCCTTCTCCGAAGGAACAAGGGCACCTGCCTGTAGCTCGCCACTCCGAATGCGGCCGCGGATGTCGTTTTGAATTTGTTTATATAACGGATGCTCCATGTTATACCTCGCTTTTACGTCGGTCCCAAGTGAAAATAATATATATTTAGTATATCTTAATTTATATTAACTGCGATACAATCCATTTTAGAAAGCGCTTTCTATAATGGATTGGGAGGTTTGCCAATGAATCAGAACCAAAGCTTATGGAAGAAATCGCTTGCCTTCATCGTTATCTTTGCGCTTGCTTTAACGGCATTTCCGTTATCGCCGGTCCATGCAGCTTCTACCGGCATGGCATGGGCTTCGCAGCAGACTGCCATTTATACTCCGCCTTCTGGAGGCGTATGGTATCCAAGGCTCCTCAAGCTGTCGCCAAGCGAATGGCTTGTATCCTTCGACACTAACGCCGGTGGAGGCAACACGCGCATCGTTGTCTCCAGGACACAGGACGCCGGCAAGACATGGAGTGCTCCGATCACAGCTGTCTCCAGCGCCGCCGGCAATGTGGGGAACGGTCAAATGCTGAGGCTGCCGAGCGGAGAAATATGGCTGGCTTACCGGCTCGTCGTGCAGAACGGCTCGACCTATGAGACCCAGCTAAACGTCCGGCGGAGCGTTGACAGCGGATATACCTGGAGCGATTTGCCCGGCGGATTGATCGGCAGTTCAACCGCCTCCGGCTTTAAAGGTTTGTGGGAGCCGCACTTGGAAATGATCAACGGCACGATTGCCGTGCTATACGCGGATGACAGCCCGGCGGCCGTCGGAACGACCGGCTTGCAAAATTTATATATGAAAACGTGGAGCGGCAGCGGCTGGGGCAATCGCATCACCGTCAGCGACGGAGTTGCAGCCGGCTCCCGCGACGGCATGCCGGTCATCACGCGAATGAACGACGGCCGATATATGACCGTATTCGAAGCCTCCGACGTTCCCGGCCATTCTTTTGTTATCAAATTTAAAATTTCCCCGGACGGCTTCAATTGGTCAGTCCCCCGCCAGACGATGTACGTGCCAAGCGGCAGCGGCAAAAAGGCGGGCGCCCCGTTCGTCGTAAAGCTCGCCGACGGCCACCTGATGGCGGCATTCCAGACCGATGAGAGCAGCGCCAATACGGGAGATCCCTACACCTCGATGCATACGATGATCAGCTCCGATAACGGTGCGACATGGCAGTATAAAACCAACGTTTTTCCGGTGTCCGATACGAAGTCTTCCAATTGGAACGCCCTCATGACCATTGATTCCACACGCGTCGCAGCAGTCACCAGCGCAACGTACCCTGCAAACGGCATCTATATGCGCTTTGGTCATACCGTGACACCGGCGCAGACGAATCTCGTCAACAATCCCGGCTTTGAAACGGCTAATGTAACCGGCTGGACCACGTACGGCGACGATTACCCCAACCGGATTCATATCCACGGCGTGAATGACAGTGTCGGGCTGCCCGCAGCAGAAGGATCTTACTTCGTTGGGCTCGCGGGGACAACCGGGCCATCGACTGCATATATCGGTCAGACGATAACCGGCCTTGATAACGGCACCTACACGATGCGTGCCCACATGCGAAGCAGCGGGAGCCAGAACAGCTGCGTCATGGAAGTGAAGGATTATGGCGGCAGCATGCTTCAAGCCGGCTGTCCTGTCACAACATCATGGACGCCGGTGACGATATCGAACATTCAAGTGACAAACGGCAAGGCAACGATCGGATTTTACGTGTCGAATTCATCCTCTTCCCAGTGGGCGGATCTGGATCGGGTTGAGTTCGTTCGGGAACAAATCACGGTAGCCTCTGGCCAAACGTACCGTCTCATGAACCCGAACAGCGAGAAAGTGCTGGAGGTTGACGGCTGGAGAACCGAGAACGGTTCGAATGTGATCCTGTGGGACGACCATGGCGGGGCGAACCAGCAATGGCGAATCACGGAGACTTCCGGGGGGAATTACAGCCTGATCAACATCCATAGCGGCAAAGCGCTTGAAGTCGACGCATGGGGAACGGACAACGGCTCGAATGTGACCATTTGGGACAATCATGGCGGAGCGAACCAGCTGTGGCGGATCGTCGATAAAGGTGGCGGTCTCTATAAACTGATTAACGTCCATAGCGGGAAAGCACTGGACGTTAGCGGCAGCGGCACGGCCAACGGGACGAACGTGCAAATCTGGCAGGACCTGAATAATGCCGCACAGCAATGGAAGCTGGTGCAGTTGAACTCGTAGCGTTCCGCAAGATCTATTCACGAACGGGGTCATCGTGGGATACTCGTTTGCGCTCCGTTCGTCGGTATTGGGCGTAAGGATGATTTAAGATTGGAATAAGGACGGAGAAGGCCGGACAGTCCCGAGAGGGGTGTCCGGCCTTCTTATCCTGCTCCAATGAATCCTTTCGAGCCTCCAGGTTCCTCGTTGATTCAGTTGCTGAAAACTGACACTAGCAGGCTATGACTTGGTTTCTGCAGCATCATTTTCGCCTCAGCGTGATACCTCCCGGTAAATCCAACCCCGCAACGCATTCTTTTACGGTTAATTCATCCAATATACGGCTGGAATGATTAAAACAAGATGGGTCGTTAGCGCTTGCAATAAAAACAAGCTCCGGCTAACCTTTCGCACCGGTTCGCATGGCCAGCGGAGGCATATTGTAATACATTTTGAAGGCTCGGGTGAACGTGTAGAGGTTCGGATAACCGAGGGACAATGCGATCTCGGTAACGGATGCGTCCGTCTCGGTAAGCAGGCGCTTCGCCTTTTCCATGCGGATGTTCTGAAGATATTTCTGCGGGGACACCCCGACTTGGCCGGCAAACACGTTGGAGAAATACGAGCGGTGCACGCCTGCAAAAGCGGCCACTTGCTGCACCGTGATCCCTTCCGTCGCGTGAAGATCCATAAAATCCATACACGCACGGATCCACCGCGAGGGTTCGCTTGAGTGGACCGGCTCTGTCTCGGGAATGAGCAGCGACATCAGCTCGCATACCATCCCTTGAAGCGCCAAAGAGACGGCCGGATGCCAGCGCTCGGTGCCAGCCATCTTATCAAGCGTTTTTGCCGCCGCTTCCTTGACCGGTGAAGTAAGCATTTGTTTCCCGTATGGTCGATCCGGCGTGATCCCGGCAAGCCCCAGCAGCCCTTTGACCCGGGTGCCGTCCACGGCAAGCCAATTCATTTGCAGAGGCGCATCGGATGCAAGCGCGTAATAATCATAGGTTCTGCCCGGGAACAGGCAAAACAGATCGTTCTTGCTGAGTTCCACCCTTTTGTCGCCGAAATCAAGGCATACCCTACCCTCTAGAACGAGATGAAGACTGTAACAATCAATTCGTTTCGGTCCTACCTTGTAATGGGCCTTGGCAATGCTTCGGCCGCCCCGGACTGGCCATAACTGCGCCTCCTTATCGAGGTAGCCGGGCGTGTAATAAATAAACTCGGCAAACTCGTGATCATATTCCTGCATCATCGATTGCCACCCTCCTGAAAGTATTGATGAAATCATCTAGATAACAAAATGACAATATGTAGACAACATAACGATATTCCTAAACCATTGATAATTCAATATTATCATAATGGGAGGGGATAAATTTTGTCTAGTCAACCTAACATTTTACTGATCACAAGTGATCAACAGCATTGGAATACGATCGGTGCCTTTCAACCGGAAATTTCGACTCCGAATTTGGATCGGCTGGTACGGGAAGGGACGACGTTCGAGCGGGCCTATTGTCCGAATCCTACTTGTACGCCCAGTCGAGCCTCCATCATTACTGGCATGTACCCAAGCCAACACGGCGCATGGACATTGGGAACGAAATTGCTGGAGGACCGCCATACGGTCGGGGAAGATTTCAGTGCGGCAGGATACAAAACCACGTTGATCGGCAAAGCTCATTTTCAGCCCTTGAAATCGACGCCGGAGTACGAGTCGAAAGAAGCTTACCCGGTCTTGCAGGACTTGGAATATTGGCGGAAGTTCCATGGACCGTTCTATGGCTTCGACCACGTCGAGCTAGCACGCAACCATACGAACGAGGCACATGTCGGACAGCATTATGCACTGTGGCTGGAAGAGAATGGATGTACTAACTGGCGCCAGCACTTCCTTCCTCCTACCGGCACAATGAATCCCAAGCAAACGTACAAGTGGCCGATTCCGGAACGATACCACTACAACGCGTGGATTGCCGAGCGTACGAACACCCGTCTCGAGGAGCACAACAAAACCGGAGACCCATTCTTCCTATGGGCGAGTTTCTTCGATCCGCACCCGGAATATTTGGCTCCGGAGCCATGGGATACGATGTACGATCCGGAAAAGCTTACGATCCCCGCGCTTGTGCCTGGTGAGCATGACCGCAATCCACCGCATTTCGGCATGACCCAGGAGGAAAATCCCGACTTCTCCGAATGGATGGAGACGGGATTCGGCATCCACGGTTATCGTTCCCATCATTACTATGAATACGGGGGCAAAGAACGGCTGACGGAATATGACAAGAAGAAGC
The DNA here is from genome assembly GCF_002741055.1 of Paenibacillus ihbetae. Taxonomy (NCBI): domain Bacteria; kingdom Bacillati; phylum Bacillota; class Bacilli; order Caryophanales; family Paenibacillaceae; genus Paenibacillus; species Paenibacillus ihbetae. Next base: position 98,887 of record NZ_CP016809.1, read on the forward strand.
TGGTCGCCGTTTATTACGGCATGATCAGCTTGATGGACAAATATATCGGCAGCATTCTGGATAAGCTGGACGAACTGGGTCTAGCCGAGAATACCTTGGTCGTATTTACGACGGATCACGGTCATTTCTTCGGCCAACATGGCCTGCAGGCCAAGGGAGGTTTTCATTATGAGGATTTGATCAAGCTTCCGTTCATCGTGCGGTATCCCGGCCGGGTTCCCGCCGGGAGAAGATCGAGCGCCATCCAATCCCTGGTTGATCTTGCCCCCACCTTCCTCTCCATCTGCGGACTGCCGATACCACCGTCCATGGCCGGCGTCGATCAGAAGGAAGTTTGGCTTGGCTCCCGGGAAAGCGCGAGGGACCACGCGATCTGCGAGTTCCGGCACGAGCCGACAACGATTCATCAGAAAACGTACGTAGATGATCGCTATAAAATCACAGTCTATTACAATCAAACGTATGGGGAAATATTCGACCTGAAGGAGGATCCGGGGGAGCTTCGCAACTTATGGAGCGAACCGGGGTACGAAGGGCTGAAATCGGAGCTTCTGCTCAAATATGTGTGGGCTGAGCTCGGGAAAGAGCCGATGCCGATGCCAAGAATCCATCATGCCTAAACCGCTTCTATACTAAATGCAATCTCTTGGCTTATGCCTTGGAAACTAAACAGGGGGCTGTTCGCTATGACTGGTTTGCCTTCGAGCTGCCCCCAATCTTTTTATTAAATCGCGTTATGGGCTATCCTTACCTGCCGAGTCCGATGTCAAAATAATACTATGCCCGCAACAGCGGACAGTAAAATCACCGCAAAGGGGTGTACTTTATACTTCGTCACCAAAGCAAGACTGCCCGCGCAGATCAGCAGCATTCCGACCATAGTCCAGCTCAGCGCCGCATCGCCGAGTCTTCCGAATCCGAAATGGACGGCGGCGTAAATGATCAGGCCGGTAACGATCGGACGCAAGCCGTAAAACGATGATTTGATCCACGCGTTGTTGTGCAGCCTCAAAAAGAATGACGAAATTAGAATGACGAGGATGAGCGACGGCAAAATGATGCCGACCGTGGCTATGATAGCCCCCAGAATACCGGCCTCCGAATAACCGATCAATGTCGCAGCATTGGTCGCAATGGAACCCGGCGCCATGCCGGCCATGGCTACGACTTCCTGGAATTCCTCGAGATCCGTCCATCCCCTGCCTCCCGCCTCCCGCTGGATCAGCGTGAGCACAGCATATCCCCCGCCGAACGAGACGAGGCCGACTTTAAGAAAGACGATGAATAGCTGCCATAGCATAAGGGTCCTCCTTCAAATATAATATTCCGGATAATGCAATTCCCGCTTATCTTCAGAAGGCGGCTTCTCCGTTCGAACGGCCATTCCTAGCTGGCGTTTGCACAAGATCACCGCTATTCCCGCTAACGGGCCGCCAAGGATGAGGTAAAGCGAATGGATATCCGTAAATAATAAGAGAAACACCGCAGACGCCGCGATCAACAGCGTGGCGGTATCCAGGATGGAGGACTTCCACATTTTACAGGCAGCAACGATAATCAGAGCCACTATCGAAGCATGAATGCCTTGGAGCGCAGCTGTCATTTTCTCGTTATCCTTAAAAATCGTGCTGAGGAGACTCAGAAGAAATACGATCATGAACGTGGGCAGCGTGATTGCAAAGACTGCCGTAACCGCCCCTAGGATCCCGGCAAGCCGATAGCCGATAAAGGCAGAGGAATTAACGGCAACCCCACCCGGAGCGGAGCCGGCAATGGTCACCATCTCCCCCATCTCTTCCTCGTTCATCCACCCTTTTTTATGAACGATTTCCTCCTCGATCATCGTGATCATCGAATAACCTCCACCGAACGTGGAAGGTCCGATTCTTATAAAAACGCCGAACAATTGCCCCAACAGCTTAAACCTTCGGATTTGCGCATCGTTCATCCGGCCTCACCCTTTATGCTTTAGTTTGTCATATTAGAATTATAGCACATTAATTCCATTTTGGTATTAAGTTTTATTTTTAGTGAGGAATATGTTGGCCAATCATCATGATAGAATCAAAAATCATATGAAACTCTTGTGTAATAATATCAAAATGATGTAAAGTCGATTAATCCGATGTCTTGTCTGGAAATAATACGACGATGCCGCTATACTTGATATACCCGACTAATGAACTTGGAAATGGAGAACGATACTTATGGTGGTTCATTCCAATCCTCCGCTTAAGAAGCAGGTTTACGATCGTATATCCTACCTCGGGACTGCCTCGAAAGTCGATTTGATGCATCATTTTTCAATTACCAGCAGCAGCATGACGCGTCTGCTTGAAGAGATGACTTCCCAGGGCCTGATCGTCGTCTCCGGTCTCGGGAGCTCTACCGGCGGCAGAAAGCCGCTCCTGTTTCAAACCAATCCGACATACCGGTATTTGCTAGGTCTCGATATTTCCCGTATTCATTCCGCGCTCGGACTATATGACATGCACCTAAACACCTTGAATGTGACACGCTGGAAAATGGACGACCACATGACGCCGGAGCGCTTGGTCGACCTGGTCGCATTAGAAGCCGGGAAGGTCCTCGCCGCCCGCGGAATATCGGCAGAAGATGTCCTCGGAATCGGGATCGGGGCGGTCGGTCCGCTGGATCAGAGCCAAGGCTTGATACTCGAGCCGGAGTTCTTCCCGGCTTCCAGGTGGAAGAACGTTCCGATTTGCGACCTGCTTCAGACAAGACTTGGGATTCCCGCCTTGCTCGACAACGGTGCCAATACCGCATTGATTGGCGAGCATTGGGCGCTTCGAGCCCACAACATACAGCATGCCCTTTACGTGCACGCCGGCGTTAATATCCGGTCCGCCGCCATGTCGGGCGGTCAAGTTCTACGCGGGGCCGTTGACACCGAGGGGGCTGTCGGGCAAATGATCATCCAGGCCAACGGCCATCGCCTGCGCGATAAAGGCAACTATGGCGCTTTGGAGGCCTTCGTCTCGGTTCCCGCGCTGGAAGAGCGCGTCCGTACCCAACTCAAAATCGGGCGTTACAGCATACTGTCCGGCATGCCGCCGGAGCAAGTGAACTTCTCTGCGCTGATCGACGCTCTTAGGAGCGGGGATCCGCTCGTAACCGAGCAATTCTCGGAAACCGCCGCATACTTGGGGATCGGGCTGGCCAATCTGATCAATGCGCTTCATCCCGAATACGTTATTTTAGGCGGGCCGCTGATGACCGCGCACCGGATCGTGTTCGACAACGCCGTGGAAATCGCCAAGAAGAACACTTACCATTATCCTGAATACAATCCGGTCTTCACACCCGGGATTCTAACCGATGAAGCTGTCGCTACCGGTGCAGCGATTATGGTCCTTCAAGCGTGGGATGGCGAATGAGCGGGGAGCTCCCCAGCCGCACAAAGAAGGCGCTGCGAATGCAGCGCCTTCTTCAATAAACCTTCACCCTTTTCCAAAAATAACGATTCTGCAGGCAATCTAACGGTATTCCTCCCGTAAATGGAGAGCACTCACAAAACGCCTTGTCTTTCGTCAGCCCCTCTGATATATACCTGTCTATCCAATATAAATAAAACCTTCGGTTAACTAATCTCGCGGTTCCTTCTAAGGTTGGCGGGTAGGGCCCGATTCTGTTCGCGACCGCAGCAGTTCCGCAGCAATTTGCGTACGGTTCTTCAGCCCAGTCTTGTACAGCATGGCATTCAGATGCTTCTTGACCGCCGCCTCGCTAATAAACAATGCGCTGGCAATTTCCTTGTTGGTGGCCCCCAAAGCAATATGTTCGGCCACTTCAAGCTCTCTCGGGGTCAACTGATTCAGCAGTGAGTCCCCCACTGCTTGCTGATTCATAGGATGCTGTTCTCCTATGGCGACAATCTTTTCTCTTAAATTCGCCGTCTTCTTAAGAAACGCATCCAATCTGCTTCCGCGAGTATCCAAACGATACGCTGATGCCTGAATGCCGCAGCTATAGATATAAGGATCCTCAATCCCGATTACGGGTTCAAACCCCATGCTGATATGGGAATCCTGGTAAAAAGGAAGCTCCGGGGGGCAGGCAATAAGCAAAGCTCCCGATAAAACGAGTTCCATAATCAGATTCACACTGTCCGAGCGCAAATCGCGGCTTTCGGGGTCGATCACATCTACGGCAAATATAAACTTGCATAACCCACTTTCCTGCAGATGATGCTCCCCCGTCAACTTCCGGAAATAAGGGCCCGAAATCGGGTTCCGAAGTAAATAGGGCAGCGTTTCAGGCCGAACGGGCGGCATTGCCGCTATCCCGAGCACTTCACCGTCCGGTCCCCGAAGCAGACGGAACGAATCCAGCCCAAATGCGGCCAATTCGGCAGTGTCCCATCCGGTTAGCCGAAGCAGTCTCTCATGTGCTGTTAACTCATAACGAAACCACTGATCGCTGTCCGGATCGGAGCAAATAATTCTCGCTGACTTGGCCGCCGCTTTCCGCTGCTCGATATAGTTCTCCATCTCCAGAAAGGTTTGATCCGTCACCGGCTCCCAATAATTTGCCGAGCTGCGATTATGCCGAAAATGCGCGCGTAGAATCGGATGGCCTGAATGGCTGATCAGCTCGTATATGTCCGGAGCTGCGGCCGATCCTTCCGCCATTTTTAAACGAACGCGTTCGTTAAGAACAGCAGTCAATCGCTCAAGATACAGCTTGAACGTATCCGGCTGCCGTTTCCGAAACGTTTGCCGCGCAGCGTCCCGAACCAGATCGTGAAGCTGCCACCCCCGGGAAGAGCTTCGGACAAAGGAAAGCTTGATCAATCGCTCGAATACATCGCCAGAAAGCGGTGCTTCCATCACCCGCTGCAGCATTTCGAGATCGAAGCTTCGGGGAATGGATGCCGCGTATACCAAAGCTCGGAGCGTTTCGTCAGGTACCTCCTCTAGCCAGTATGGAAGCAGTTCCGCATGCATTTCTTTTTTATCGCTGTAGTGGAATTGGCCGCTTCCCGCGTTAACGGCGAGCAGAGACAAGGATAGCGGATGCCCTGACGAGATCAGCCACAGCCGGTCGATCAGAGCGTCGTCCGTAACTCCTTGTCGCTGGAGATAGATTTTTGCCTCCTCATACTGAAATTCGCTGATCGGGAGGTCGATGATCAATCTCCTCCATAAGGAAGACAGCTTCCAGGGGCTGCCGAGCGGATACCTCCCTGCAATGACAATCAGCTGATTGGCCCCGAGACGGGGTAATAAGGTTTCGCGAAGCCATGGATCAATACTTCCTGCTTCTTCGTATTGGTCCATGGCCAATACGATCCGTCTCCCCTGTGTAAGGCTGTTCAAATGCTCGATTATCTGTTCCGCAAGCATTGTAGACCGAGCTGCATCCACGGTGCTTATTTCAAATTCCCCGCCCAAGCTGGATGCTAAGTCTTTCAAAAACAGCTCCGGGTTACCCATATAATCGCGCATGTCCATCAGCGCAAACCCCGCCCCTGCAGTCTCCGCCAAACGTCTGAAATGCGTCAACAGCGTCGTTTTGCCAATTCCGCCTGTACCGTGCACATTTAAAATCCGTGCCGTTCCTTCGGTCCCGGCCTCCAGCATTCTGCTAAAATACCGGCATTCAAAGCTTCTTCCCGTAAATTCCTCGGCGCCTAGCCTGATCATGACATCTCTTATCGTTTCCATCTTCGGTCCGCTCCCGGTAAATTCTTAGCCAAAAGTATACTATTAAAGTAACAGGATGGGTAGTACTCGCTTCAGCACCTGCATGTTACCGTGTAGTTGAAGGGAGTGAACAGCCATGAATCCAACGGATCGTAAACGATTGTTACAAAGGGATCGAATCAGCGGATCGGAAATCCTGCTGCGGACCCTGCTGCTTGAAGGGGTGGAATGCGTCTTTGGTTACCCTGGGGGTGCCGTGTTGTATATATACGATGCGATGCACGGTAATCCGGACTTCAAGCATATTCTGACCCGGCATGAACAAGGAGCCATTCACGCCGCAGATGGGTATGCCCGCGCCACAGGCAGGACCGGCGTTTGCCTGGCCACATCGGGACCAGGCGCAACCAATCTGATCACTGGGATTGCTACCGCTCATATGGACAGCGTTCCGCTGGTCGTTATCACCGGCAATGTGGCTACCACACTGCTTGGCACAGACGCATTCCAAGAAGCTGATATCGTCGGCATGACCCAACCAGTGACCAAACACAGTTATTTGGTGCGATCTGCACAAGAGCTGCCCCGGGTACTTCGTGAAGCTTTTTATTTGGCGAATTCCGGACGTAAAGGACCGGTATTGGTTGATATCCCGAAGGATGTGTCCGCTGAAACGACTGTGTTCCTGTACCCTGAAGAAATCTCCATAAGGGGTTACAATCCGGTTCCCGATGTTTGCCCGGACCAGGTCGCAAAGCTGGCGGCCGCACTCCGGGCTGCGAAGAAACCTCTCCTTCTCGCGGGAGCAGGGGTTATCCATGCCGGTGCCGAGCACGCGCTGGTTGAGCTGGCTCATCGCTTCGGCATTCCAGTGACGACTACGCTGCTGGGAATCGGGGGTTTTCCATCCGATGATCCCCTATCGCTCGGCATGGCAGGCATGCATGGAACTTACGCCGCCAACCGGGCGCTGTTGGCGTGCGATTTGCTCGTCTCGGTCGGCTCCCGATTTGATGACCGGGTGACCATGCGGCTTGACGGATTCGCACCACAGGCGGTCATAGCACACATTGATATTGATCCTGCCGAAATCGGCAAGCTGGTGACTTCGTCCATCTCCGTTAACGGGGATGCCGGCACGGTACTCCGTGCACTGCTTGATGTGCTGGGGACGGATCCAGGACCGCACAGCTTTAACCATACCAGTCCATGGCTTGCCGAATTAAACCAGCTCAGTAGGGATTACCCTCTCCGCTACCGTCAAGATGGACAGGAACTCAAGCCGCAATACGTGATTGAGATGATTGCCGCCACCACCGGAGGTGAAGCCATTATCACGACCGATGTCGGGCAGCATCAAATGTGGACCGCACAGTACGGCCGATTCAATCATCCCCGGACCCTGATCACATCAGGCGGCCTCGGTACGATGGGCTTCGGTTTTCCTGCTGCCATCGGCGCACAGATCGGCAATCCCGGACGCACGGTCATATCGATCAACGGTGACGGCGGGATGCAGATGTGTGCACAGGAGCTGGCGGTGTGCGCCATCCATCACATCCCCGTGAAGATCGTGGTGATCAACAACCGCACGCTGGGCATGATCAAACAATGGCAAGAGCTTGTTTACGAGGGGCGCCACAGTCATATCGATTTGTCGGGCAGTCCGGACTTTGTCAAACTTGCGGAAGCTTATGGCATAACGGGACTGCGGGCGCATACACCGGAAGAAGCCCAGCGGGCATGGGCGCTTGCCATGAAAACGCCAGGGCCCGTTCTGATCGATTTTGTGGTCGATCCGGATGAGCTGGTATACCCAATGGTGCCGCAGGGGATGGCACTTAGCGATATGATAACGGGGGAAACGATAACGAATGGATAGGCATACCATTTCTGTATTGACGAACGATCATCCCGGCGTACTGCAGCGGGTCGCCAATCTATTCAGCCGCCGAGGCTATAACATCGAGAGCATCACGGTAGGCGGCTGTGAAATCGAGAATTTGTCACGGATGATAATCGTCGCTGCGGGCAACCGTCAAATGCGTGATCAGCTGATCCTGCAGTTAAACAAGCTTATCGATGTCATCCAAGTCACTCCGCTTGATGCCGCGCCCAAGCTCTCTCGGGAATTAATGCTCATGAAGCTGAGGGCGACACCTGGGCAGAGACAGGAGATTATTTCTATTGCAGAGACTTTTCACTGCACCATCGCCGATGTAGGAATGGAGGCGCTCATCGTACAGGTGGTCGGCAAGACTGCTCAAAACAATGCCCTCCTTCAGCTCCTGAAGCCGTATGGCCTGCTTGAGTTGACGCGAACCGGCGAAACCGCCATGAGCCGCCCATAGCGAATAAGAGAAAAGGCAGCCAAAGGCGAAATTTCACCTTGGCTGCCTCTTTCCTTTTTTTAATGATAAAGACAACTTGATATTTAAGCCAGTCCGATTGTTTAAGACATGGTTACAATAAATGAGCATCCGCTATTCCCTTCCCGGATAGCTATAGTAATCTTGTGTATGTACGGCTTTGAAACCAACGGATTCATATAACCCTAACGCATGCTCGTTCTTCGTTTCGACTTCTAGGTGTACCGAATATCCGGCAGCGCTTAGTTCTTTAATGACTTGGCGCAATGCCTGTCTCCCGATTCCCTTGCCTTGATATGCCGGCAGGACCGCGAATCCATATATCCAAGCCTGCCCCTCTTCTTCCCGGCTTACCCGCAGCTTACCAACGGTTTCTTCATTCACAACAATCATGCGCATGTCCGTATGATCCGCGAATGTTTTATTTTCCATCGCTCTGGCGTCTGCTTCGTCCATGCCGAACGCTTGAACGGATATTTGTACGCTCGTTTCGTAGTCGTCGATCGCAGCCTGCCGCAAAACAAGGCCGCCCGTTTCCTCGAGGTGACATTCCTGCCATTTCATTTGATGCTCCGAGAACGCATACTTAGCGCCTTGTTTCTTCAAAAAGGATTTTGCCGCATCCGATCCTGAAGGTGCATTCAACAAAATTTTCTTGTATCCGCTTAGTTTGATGTGCTCCATGGCGCGATCAAACAATCGCTGGAAATATCCCTTACGCCGCTCGCATGGTTTTACCATGCCGCAAACCTCGACGGTGGAACCAAAAGCATACAAACCTAGAAACGCTACAAGCTCGCCTTGTTCATACTGCAAATAATCCAACGGGTCGGCTGTGCGCTCTCTGAGCATTTCCCAATTCAGCTTCAGCTGTACATGATCATGGCTTTCACACTCTTTTTGCAATTGCTCGATGTCCACTAATTGTTGTGTAGTTAACATGTTTTCTCCCCTCGCGAAATCGTCTGATTTCAATTATATCGGGTTTATCTGTTCAGGGATATGAATTGTTATCCAGCAACAGGACAGGGCTTCACCGTTTAGCATCAGGGTATCAACCGGATCGCAGTTGCCCATAATTATAAAAATATGCTCAAGCCCGTGCTTGTTGCCCAACAATCGAGGTGTGAATGGATATGAAAGCTATCATAATTGAACAATATGGCGGAAAAGAACAGTTAAAAGAAGCGGATGTTCCAAAGCCTGCTCCAGGAGAGCATCAAGTCATCGTAAAGCTTCATGCCACTTCGATCAATCCGATCGACTGGAAGCTTCGTGAAGGGTATCTCAAGACCATGATGCCGTTTGATTTCCCGATTATTCTAGGATGGGACGCTGCTGGTGTCGTCGATGAAGTCGGCGCACAAGTGACGAAATTTAAGGCTGGTGACCGGGTCTTTGCCCGTCCTGAAACAACGAACCGGGGAACCTATGCGGAATATACTGCCGTAGATGCTCATTTGCTCGCCAAAATACCTGAGAATTTATCCTTTGAAGAGGCAGCCTGCGTCCCGTTGGCCGGTTTAACGGCATGGCAGTGCGTATTCGACTTTGGTAATATTCAAAAAGGCCAAAAGGTTCTGATTCATGCCGGAGCAGGAGGCGTCGGCACATTCGCCATCCAGCTCGCCAAGGAGGCTGGGGCTTATGTAGCAGCCACAGCGGGAACCCATAATGTGGATTTATTAAAGTCGCTGGGTGCCGACGAAGTGATCGACTACAAAAAACAAGACTTTGAGAAGGTTCTCCGCGAATATGATTTTGTCCTTGATTCGCTGGGAGGCGAAAACCAAGAGAAGAGCTTTACCGTCTTGAAAAACGGCGGCAAACTGGCATCGATCGTGTCTGAGCCTGATCCAGAAAAGGCGGCGCAGAAAAACATAAAATCAGGCAATGTCTGGCTGAAACCGAATGGCTCGCAATTAGCAAGGATGGCTGAGCTTTTAGAACGAAACAAACTTAAGGTTATCATTGGGCACCGATTCCCATTATCCGAGGAAGGGATCAGAGAGGCCCATGCCATTAGCGAAAGTCATCGCGAAAGGAAAAATTGTTATTGAAATAAGGTGAATAATCACTGAAGGCTATCCCGGAAGGAATAGCCTTCAGCGGGAACAGCTTCATGCTCCCGAGTGATTCCCTATTCGTCCGTAATATTGATTTTGCGGGCGACAGGGGCTTCTCTTTCCTCCTCGATCGTATCGATGACGCTGTCGATCACGGATCGCGAAGCAAGCAGCCACTCCTTGACGGCGTTTTTCACATGCTCCTTCGTTTGATGCCGCTCCAGGTTTGCCAACAACAGCTCCAATCGAAGCATTTTTTCCATGACTCGTTTCCTCCTTTGCGCTCCCGCTTCTTATTAATCCTGCATACGCTTCTCGAGATCCCGTTTGCCAAAACGGATAACAAGCCGGTCCTCCGCATATCTTGCACCTGCCACTTGGCGGTTCATCAACGTTCTTGGCAGGATGACCTTGCGTTTATAAGCACCGGCATCTACCGTCAATTCGTCGCCCGTCTGCGTCAAATTCAGATTGGCCTTATCGATGAAAGGTATCGCAAGCTCCAAGAGCATTTCTCCGTCCTCCTCCCGAATCGACTCCGTTCTGCCGTGGTAAAACATAGCGGATGGATCCCGGTCTGCATAGACGATATCTGCTAATTCTCTAAGAACGGGGATGCCGATGATTTCCTTTTGCATCATAGGGGCCTTCAGAATCGGAAGAGGCTGGAAGTTCGAGACGATTTCTTCCTCATATTTCTTTTGAATGTCCCGCCAATGCGCGAAGAATCCTTCTCCTGCCTCATCCGGCAGCACCCGATTGACGATAATGGCATCCGTATTGAACCCGAACAGATTCAAATAGGTAAAGGAGCGCTTCGCTTCGGCCAGCACCATCTTCTCGGGATTGAGCACGATCCTGACCGACGTGGTGTCCGAATCCAGGACGAGCCGCTGCATTTCTTCCAATCCCCGCGCCAATCGCTCGATGCTGTCCAGCACGTCATCCGATGGAAGATCGATATCCTTAACAATTTTGGCAACCGGCCTCACGATTTTGATCAGTTTGCGTTCGGTCGGGAAGATTTTCTCCAGCCACCAATTCAATACGTTTGGATAGCTTAGCAGCCGCAGCGTCTCTCCGGTCGGGGCGCAATCCACCACCAGGACATCAAACTTCCCGCTTTCAGCGTGCTCCTTGATTTTCAGCAAACTGAACAGCTCCTCCATGCCGGGGAAAACCAGCATTTCTTCCGTCGTGACATCTTTAAGCTGCGCTTTGTCGAGTAATTGGGTGAGCCAGACCTGCACGGTTCCCCAATTGCGCTCCGTCTCGCGGATCGCGTTCACCTCCTGCCCCCACAAGTTATCGCTGATTTGCACCGGATCGGGACCGATCGGTACTGCCAGGGAATCCGCTAAACTGTGCGCTGCATCTGTGCTTAGAATCATGGTTCGCTTGCCTTGCCCGGCCATTTTCACTGCCGTTGCCGCCGCGATGCTGGTCTTGCCGACTCCGCCTTTGCCCGTGTAGATGATGATCCTCAAGTCAACCCGCTCCTTTTTAGTACGATTTCGTAGTAATTGATCGGAAAAATCCGGTATTTAACCGGTTATTCCTCAATCTGAATCTTTATTGGCTGGCGCTTTACTTCTTGAGGTGTAACAGGTCCTCCATCCTGGAAGACTTTAGCGGCCTTGAACAGAAGTGACGTGAGTTGTTCCAATTCTTCCGGCGTAAATGCCTCCTCCAATCTGCCAAGCAGCGCCATCATGATTTGTTCCCATTCTTTCGCCAGCTGCAGCCCTTCCTGCGTCAGCGTGACGAGCTTCACCCGTTGGTCTTGCGCAGATGTAGCTCGTGCGATCAAGCCCTTGCGTTCAAGCCGCTTAGCAATGCTGGTCATCGAACTTAATGGTGCCCCCATCTCCGCAGCCAGCTCCGACATGGTCAAATCTCCGCGCAGGAGCAAAATAAGCAGCGTCGACATATCTGAGCGGGTCACCTTTTGTTCGAGCTGAAGCGTATCGGTCATAAAAGGGAACGGACGCAGACCGGTCTTCAGGAAGAGATCGTATAGATGTTTTATACCGGTCACTCCTTTAGGTTCGACTTCACATCATTATGTCTTGCGCCTATTTTAATACGATATCGTAATAATTTCAACAGCTCCTCCGATTTTTCTTGTAACCATATCCAGCAATGGGCGGAGACCAAGCCAATCAGGCACTTTCACGATTAAAGCTGGCGTCGAAAATTACTCGTTGACACGTTTTCGCGCACAATGATACATTGGATCCATCATTTACTACGAAATCGTATTAAAAATAATGGAGGTGCTTGAAAATGGATTGGAACAGCATTGCATTGACGGCAGCGGGAGTCATTGGCGGCGGTACGGCGGTCATTCACGGCGTTGTGATGCAGCGGATCATCATCAGGCCGATTGAGGCAGATTTTGCGGCGAATGGGCGGATCTCCGGAACGCTGCAAAAGCTCATAGCACTGCTATTGCATGTTAGCACTTTTAACTGGCTTCTGAGCGGAATCGCCTTAATTGCGGCAGCCATCTGGTTCGAGCACGACGTAAGACTTGTGGTCGGTCTGCTTGCCTGCAGTTCTTTTCTGTATGGTGCGATCATTGCGTTTTGGTCAATTCGCCGCGCTCATCCTGGGGGGATCTTAATGAGCGCGGCGTGCATTCTGATCGTCTTGGGGCTTACCGCGGGCTAGAAAGAGGCAAGGCACTATTCCGAGCATGCAGGAGATTTATCTGGATTGCCGTACTTAAATATAAATCGGATTGTTAATCAAACAGCATCCCTGTTCAAAAAGGAGACCTTAGTCATGCGGAGCGAAGCCATATTGTTAGTGGATGATGAGGAAGGTATTTTGGTCATGCTTGAAAATTTGCTTCGAAAAGAAGGATTTATCGATATCGTCAAAGCCGGTTCTGCAGTTGAAGCACTCAATGCCGTGCAAGCAAGACGTTTCGACATGATCGTTCTTGACGTCATGCTGCCGGACATGGATGGATTTTCGCTCTGCACGGAAATGCGCAAAACCATCACGACTCCGGTTTTGTTTCTGACTGCCCGTTCCAGCGACCTGGATAAGCTTCGTGGGCTGTTCTTGGGCGCGGATGATTATGTAACCAAACCATTTAACCCTTTAGAAGTTATCGCGCGGATTCAGGCACATTTGAGGCGGAGCATGATCGTTGAATCCCATCATAAATACGCCGAAGAACTTTATCAATTCAAGACATTTACCGTCAACCGGTCAACGGGCCAACTCATTATCAATCAAAAGGATACGCCATGTCCGGCTAAGGAATTTGAACTTCTCCTCTATTTCTGCAAGCACCCCAACCGGGTATTTACAGCCCAGCAGCTATACGAGCAAATATGGGGCATGATGGTTCATGGTGATGAGAAGACGGTCGTCATTCATATTTCAAGGTTACGCAAGAAGCTGGAAGTCGATCCGGCTAATCCTAAGATCATCGTTACGTTAAGAGGAATCGGATACAAGTTCGTTCCGCCGTCGGGAGGCTAACACCATGAACTTTATGCTTCGCATCGCTCTTCAGTTGCTGGCGGCTTTCGTTTTTCTATTGATTTGTATTCAAGTGATCATCATCGGGGTTGCCTGGTTATTCTGGCCGGAGCTGATTCGGACCGGTAACACTTCGAATCATTACGAAATCTTCGTGGTCGTCTTGTGCAGCGTTCTCTTTGTTGTTACTTTGCTTGTGATCGGATGGTATCTGGGAAAGCCGCTCTACATCATGATTGTCTGGATCAGGCGGCTGGCTAGCGGGCGGTTCGATCCGCCAACGGCCTGGAACAATCTTCGCTCCCATCACAAAGACAGGCTGAAAATTCCGTATGCGATTTACAAGGAAGTGTTCGAGCACTTGCGAATGCTTGGCAGCACGCTCCAAAACAACGAGAAGGCGCTGCGTGAAGCGGAACAATCGAAAAAGGAATGGATTCGAGGGATCTCTCACGATCTAAAAACACCGTTAACCTATATTTCCGGTTATTCCGCGATGTTGGTTCACCCTGATTATCGGTGGAGCGAAACGGAGAAAAGCGATTTTCTTTCGGTCATTCAGCAGAAGGCCGCGCACCTGCAAGAACTGGTTGAGGATCTTAATGAAACGGTTAATGGTCCGATTCCTCTAAATGCCGAGAACACGGATATCGTTGAACTCGTGCGCAGAACGGTAGCGGATGTCAGCAGTGCTCCTTGGGCTGCCAGGTACGCATTTGTCATGGATTCGGAGCCGGAACAATTATCGATCAGCTGCGACCCGAAACTCATGACACGTGCTATTCGGAATTTGCTCGTCAATGCCGTCGTCCATAATCCGGAGAATACCCAGATCGAGGTTCGGATTAAACTGCTACATCATCGCATTGCGGAGATTCGAATCAAAGATAACGGGGTCGGATTCAGCCAGCTTACGGAGCGAAATTCGATTCAACCGACAAACGAACATGCAGGGCTTGGATTATCCATTGCAAAGAAATTCATCGAGGCGAACGGTGGAAACATCATTGTCCAAAGCTCTCTTGGTGAAGGGACTTCAATATTGATCAGGCTGCAGGCAGAGCACATTTAGGGTGAAGTTTTGTTCCCGTTTACCTCGTGTTTACCCAGGCTTCTTATACTTATCGTAACGATGTATAAGGAGGCGTGATCAATGAATCCCGCACATGAAAAGAATGTATCCTCCGCCTTGCCGGATCAACCGAAAACCTCAGCGCTGCATTGGTGGAGACGCTGGCCGGAGTGGGTCCCTTACGCGACGATCATTTGGACGCTCACCTACGGCGCGCTTGGACTATACTGGTGGGCAGGTGGCCCGGGCTTCCCGCTAGGCTTGGTTAATGATCCAGGTGCGGCCCACTCTCTGTTTCGGCATGCAGCAGCCGCTAACGGCGGGCTTGTTATCGCTTGCCTGTGTTTACTGGGAGCATTGGCCCTGCTCTTATTAAATCGGAAAGCCCGCGGGATCACCCGAGCAATCATGCTGCTATACGCTTGGAGCGGAGCCATGGTCCTTTGCTTTGCGATCCCTGATCCCCGCGCCCTGATAGGGTTGGCTTATGCCCCAGTATCTTTAATCGGAGCCGTATTCGGACAGTCATTACACTATCTCGATTTCTTCATATGGCCGGTCGTGAACCAATATATCTGTTTGATCGGCGGGGTGTTATGGGCCGCATCGGCTTTGATCTACCAGCGCCACGCCCGCGATGCTTGCAGGTATTGCGGACGAAGCAAGGAGCATACGTTACGGCGGATGAACGCAGTGAATCGTTTGGGAAGATGGGCCACCTTTGCAGCGATCCTTGCCCCACTTTATTATGATATCACTCGCATAGCCTGGCTGTTCGGTATTCCTTTTGGAATCACCGATGAAATGCTGTACAGCCTGCAAGCTTCAGGCGCAGATTGGGCCGGTGCCGGACTTGCCTTGGTCTCGATCGGAGGTGCCTTTCTCACGCATGGACTTATCAAGCCTTGGGGGGAAAGCTTCCCCCGTTGGTTCCCAATCTTGGGTGGTCGACGCGTGCCTCCTGCCTTAGCCGTCATTCCTGCCGGATTCGTGGCAATCCTCTTAACGGTTACCGGCATTCAAGTCATTCTTGAGTTTACGATGAGTGGTGATTTTCAAAATTGGGGAGGCACAACGCCGCTTCTGCTTATGCCAATTTGGGGGATTGCTCTGGGGACAGCAGCCATTTGCTACTACTACCGGAGGCAAGAGCAATGCCGTCAATGCACATGATACGGGGTTCACGTAATTTTGGCTGCTCGATCGGCACTTCTCCTGCTACGATAACTTCCAGGCTGGGATCAGCGAATGGAATTGGAAGAAGTAACTGACTATGACGTGAATCAGCGTATATAGAGCTAAAATGGTCAAATACGTGGCGAACCATATCCGTAACGGCTGTTTCAAAAATAGAAACAACAACAGCATGCCGACCGGGAAGGGTAAAAGCACAATCAACCAGATCGGAAGTCCAATTGCTTCTGCAATAGCACCCACAGAAACTACGGATGCACCGATGGCTACAGCTTGCCAGAGATGTATGCCCTTCGTAACCAAACGGCTGCCGAGGAAATAGGATATGGACGTAAGTAACACGGCGATAATGAAACTGACAAGATATTGCATGCATCTTCACCTTTCGAGCGATATTTAAAATAGTATACCAGTCGAATGATAATAAAAGTGCAGATTTTTGTAAAATATGGTGAATTCGAGGTTAACCTGGAATTGGGATTCCCATGGATACTGTAAAAAAACTCGACTTCCCCCGCATCGTGTATGCGAATGTCTCGGTTAGGAGAATACGCCAAATGAAAAACCCTCCATCATGTGAATGGAGGGTTATCGGGCATGCATCTAATAGTATAACATCATTTTCTCAAATTTGGGACAACTACATGTCATGTTTGTTCGTTGATACGCAGGTAGCGTTAAAAGATCGTCGGCACCATTCCCCCATCGATCCGTATGGGTGAACCCTTAAACGCCGAAGCATAAGGGCTGCAGATAAATGCTGTTAACCGGCCAATTTCAAATGGCCTGATAAAGCGCTGAATTTCAGATTGAGGCAAGTTTGATGCCATAAAGGCTTTCTCTTTTTCCGAGAAGGGCATATTTTCATCATCGTACATGCCCTCAATGATCTGCTGTACATTTTCAGAGAGTGTCGGTCCGGGCATAATCGTATTAACGGTAACCTCCGTTCCCTTGGTTAATTTCGACAAGCTTTTGGATAAGGACAGCAGCATCGATTTTGTCACGGCATACTGCGGCATTTGACCCGAAGGCATAACGGCCTCTTCACTCGCAACGAAAATAATGCGGCCATACTGATTCTCCAGCATGCTGGGCATATAGAATTTCGTCAGGGCATTTGCTGCAAGCACATTCGTGGAAATGTATTTATCCCAAACCGCGTCATCAATGTCTTCGTATTGCATGATTTCGTATATTCCCATGCTGTTTACTAAAATATCCACGTTCGGGAATTTTTCGAATAATGCTTCGCGTTGTGACCGATCCACCAGATCGGCTGCCGCATTTTGAGGCGAGGTCTCCGGGTATACCGATTTTATTTCATGGACCGTTCGTTCTACGTCTTCGGCCTTTCTGCCATTAACGAGCACATGAACCCCTTCCTTGGCAAGCTCAAAGGCAATGGCTTTGCCAATTCCTTTGCTGGATCCCGTGACTAGAGCCGTTTTATTGGTTAATCCCATTTCCATCCTTCATTTCTCCTTACGTTTTGCTAGACTATGGTAGCACTGAGGATAGAGTTAGGATACCTTGTTTTGCGCATTCGGTAACTAGTTTAAGGTGCCAATATTCTTGCACGACACGCCAAATGATGATGCCCAGGAAGCAGAATGTACAGAGCGCCAATTCGTCGGGGTATCCCCCTCCCATTGACGGAAAGCCCGGTAGAACGAATTCAGATCCTCATATCCAAGCAAAAAAGCAATTTCTTTCAAGTCCAGCGAAGAATCCGTCAAGTATTCGCATGCTTGCACATGTCTAACCTCTGTCAACAGCTGTTTGAAGCTTGTATTCTCTTCGGCGAGCCTGCGCTGCAGGGTACGGCCGCTCATTCCGAGCTCCCTGGCGATAGCCAGAATATCTGGCCGCCCTCCTGCCAGGCTTCGTTTCATGATCCATTTGACTTTATCGGCTATCGACAGGTTTAACTGCCGTTCATGGATCGAATGGTCCAGAACGGGAGTCAGGATCTCAAGCAATTCTTCATTGAACGAGATGAACGGAAGATCCAGGTCCCTTCGATGCAGCGTCAAGAGGTTGCGCTCGCCTCCAAACCGGATATGGCAGCCAAAGTATGCCTCGAGGGCCTCAGCATCGCCAACGGCATCCGAAAACGAAAATTCAACAGCTTGTGCCGACAACGGACGCCCTGTTCCCCTGCGGCCCAATTCGAGCAGGCATGCCAGCGTGATGCCAAGCAGAATCGGCGGGCCAGGCTCCTCGGTGTGCAGCCAATCCAGTTCAATCGTGCATTGCCCGCCATCCTCGATTATGCTCAAACTTCCAGGAGGGCACAATGGTTTGTACCGGATCATTCGGGTAAGAGCGTCCCTGTAATCACGGGCATGGTAGGTCGCTAAGACGGTGGGCGGGTACTTCGCCGTTTCAAAGACCGTCGCCAGCTTGATGATTCCTAGTGCGGGATCACCTATAAGATCGGTATACGCCTGCCAGATTGAATAATATTGAGCTGCCGTTACCTCTGAATCATTTATGATCGTGAGCGGGAGTCCCGCTTTTCCGACGATGTCTTGGTCAGCGAGCCCTAATTGACGAATGCCGGACCAAAAGCCTGGCGGCATTTTAATGCGGTCGGAGGGATGAGACTTCATACACAGGTAGCCTCCTTTAATACAATACAATGATTATTATTGGTCTGATGTCTGACAAAGCGTTACTTAATATAGTACCTCCCGAATCTTGCGATGTAACTAGCAGAAACTTACATTGAATCATCAAATACGGCCATAGCTTTGAATAACATCCAACAAGAACACGTTATCTTGCAATAATAAAATTCATGTCGCTTCCTTTGAATGGCGCTGCTATACTCCATCTAGTCCCCAAAAGAGCCCCTTCCTTATTAAAAAAAGAAGCTCCCCGGCATGGTCGCCGCAGGAGCTTCTCGTGCTTACCATTGAATTTGCAATCCCGGCGCAGCCTCATGGAGCGCTTGCTCCATATGGGCTTTGACTTCCTGCAAGTCTGTCTCGTTATCAGCCTCCGCTCGAAGCACCAGGATCGGCTGGGTGTTCGAGCTGCGAACCAGTCCCCAGCCGTTCGGGAACAGCACGCGTACGCCGTCCACGTCAATTAGCTCGTGCTTCCCGTCAAAATAGTTCTTCAGCTTATGAATGATCTCTTGTTTCGCATCGTCGTCACATGGGACTCTCGTTTCAGGGGTCGCGCAATATCTTGGCAAGTCGGAGAATAGCTCGGACAGAGGGCGCGAATCCCGGCTCAAGATGCGCAGCAGACGTCCAGCGGCATACAGCCCGTCGTCAAAGCCGTAGTATTCATCGCGGAAGAATAAATGCCCCGACATTTCGCCCGTAAACGGCACATCCAATTTGCGCATGCTCGCTTTAATGTGGGAGTGGCCTGTGCGATGGAATACCGGCTCGCCGCCCAGCTTCTCAATCTCTTCGACCAGCGCTTTCGAGCATTTGACTTCCACCAGCGCTTTGCAGCCCGGATATTTCGGCAGAATTTCACGCCAGAACTGGATCATCAGCTGATCGCCCCATAAAATGCCGCCCTGTTCGTCCACCACTCCAACGCGGTCTCCGTCACCGTCGAAGGCGATGCCGATGTCGGCTCTTTCTTTCTTCACGACATTGATCAGGTCCTGCAAGTTTTTCGGCTCCACCGGATCGGGATGATGGTTCGGGAAATCCGGATCCGACTTGCAGTACAGCTCTACCACATCGCAGCCCCAGCGGCGGAGCGCCTTGGGAGCAAATGGCGAAGGCGTTCCGTTCCCGCAATCGACCACGACTTTAAGCTTCCGGCCGTTCAGCCGGATTTTGTCTGCCAGCATGTCCAAATAAGGCTCCTCGACGCTTTCGCGGCGCAGACCTGCTTCGACATAATCGAACCGGGACGGCAGCTTGCCTTCGGCTGCCAAGCCAAGCACGCGACTGCGAAGCTTCTGGATTTCTTCTCCGTAAATCGTCGTATAGTCCATGGCGATTTTAAAGCCGTTTTCGTCGCCGGGGTTATGGCTCGCCGTAATCATGACGCCGCTTGGCTCTTTATAGTGATGCATCGCATAGTAGAACATCGGTGTTGTCACTTCGCCGATATCAACCGCTTCGCATCCGGAATGCTGCAATCCGGCAATCAGGGCCCGGTGAAAATCCGGGGATGATTTACGATTGTCATGGCCGACAATGGCCGTATCCAGGCCGGCCGTCTTCAAGGTTTCGCCGAAAGCTCTCCCCAGCCAATAGCAAAAAGGGAGGTCAATGTCTTCATACGCTTTGCCGCGAATATCGTATTCACGGAATACATGGGAGGGGACGGAAGCTCTCCCTTCCCGGCTTGGTATCCGCTGCTCTTGCAGTTCTTTGGTCAAAGGCATCGTTGATCCACCTCTTTTTGTATGATGTCTATTGGATAATGACGAGTTGCGCTTCATGTTGTATCCATTCTTCATAAATAGCTTCGGTCATCAAGTAAGAGATGACGGCTTCCGCCCCGCAGTTTTTGTTCGGCCCATCGGCGCTCAAGCCGTCGCAGCAGCTGCCATCCCGCTCGTTAACCATGGGGACTCCGAGATCGTTGCCGCCGTAAAACCAATCGCGGCACTTCTTGACGGTCGATTTATATTTGTGCATGTTCGTCAGCTCATAGGCCTTGGCAGACGCTAACGCCAGCTTCATCACATCGATCGGCTGCTGGTCCCACAAAGCCCGATAACCCGGACGGCACCACCCTTGGCTGCCTACCGGCCGGATCTGTCCCGCTTCGTTTTGCGACAATCCAATAAGAAAATCAAGAGAATTCAAGGCGATGTCAAGCAAGTCCGTCCGTTTCAACATTTCATGAGCCCACAGCATCCCCCATGGCAGCACGGCATTGCTGTAAGTGATCTCCGATTCAAACCAAGACCAGCCTGGAGCGGAATTTCTGCGATAGAGCGCGGACAGCCGTTCGGCAAGATCTTGAATACGGGCGGTCAGATCAATATCATATCCGGCACGGTGCAGCTCGCCGAACGCGGCAATGCTGTAAGCCCATCCGCGCGGATACCGCAAATGGTCAACCTGCGGGAGCGCTTTATGAAAGATCGATTCAGCGACCATCGCAAACGAGGGTGCGGGTGCTGCTGTCATCGCCTTCGCACAAGCCCATAGGCAGCGTCCAAGGCAATCGTCGGAAGGCATTTCCGGCTCCTTGCTGCGGTCATAGGCAAAATTGTTATGAAAATGCCCGTCTGCCTTTTGCGCCCACAGCAAAAAAGCGATGTAGACCTCGGCTAACCGCTCGAGCTGTTGCTGGTTTTCAGGATTGCAATGCTTGATCCATTCGAGACAAACCCATAGCGCCCGGGCCTGGTCGTCCGTGCTGTATCCTTCGTTGCGGCGGGGGATCGTCCCGAACCCGTGCTCGAGTATGCCGGCATCGTCGGTCATCTTGATCAGATGGTCAAACCGAACGGATCGCCTTTCCATGTCTCCCCACCTCGGTAAACAGAAGGTTGTACTCATTCCCGACGCTTGGCCAATGCATCGTTTGCCCCAGCCGCTTCATTTTCCGGACGACATCTTGAAGCATCACGTCGTTGGTCAGCAGCGACACGATCCGTTCCCGCCATAACGCCTCGTCATTAGCCGGAATCAGCAGCTCAGGCTCATCGGCGAGCAAATCCTGTGCGTAGCAGTATGGAGTCGAAACCACCGGACGTCCCAAGCCGACCGCATAGGCCAGCGTTCCGCTGGTGATCTGCTCCATGCCCGGATACGGTGTCACGTAGACGTCGCATGCCGTAATATGGCGCACCAGATCATTCTCCTCCATGTAACGGTCGATCATGACGACATTGTCACCGATCCCGCTGTCAGCGATCATGGCCTTCAGCTCTTCGCGGTACTTCTCTCCTTCCCATTTCTTGACCTCCGGGTGTGTTTGCCCGACGATGGCATACAGCACTTGAGGCACCCTTTTAACAATGTCAGGCAAAATTCTCAGGATCAATTCGATCCCTTTTCCGCGGCTCAGCAGACCGAACGTCATCAACACCTTGCGATCGGTCCAATCCAGCTGCTCGCGGAATGCCTGCCGCCGCTCCGAATCGGGCTCTGGCGTACCGTGCGGTATAAAGACGATTTTCTCCTCCGGAATGCCGAACGAGCGGTTTAAATAAGATATCGCTTTGCGGTTCATTACGACGATCCGGTCGCTTCGCTCGGCGATTTCCCGCTGAATGCTTGCGTACGGTTCACGGGGCTGCTCAAATACCGTATGAAACGTAGTCACCAGCGGTTTTTTCAGATTGCGGATGAAACGCAAGATGTGCCGGCCGGCCTCGCCGCCAAATATCCCGAACTCGTGCTGGAGAGAGACGACCTCGGTTTCGGACTGGTTGATTCTGTTCGCCATCTTCTCATAATCGTTCTCGCAATCGCGACGCAGCAGCCACAGCAGCGGATCCTGCGAGCCGTCCGTTTCCCCGTCGTGAAGCACGATGACAGGGTCCTTCGCTTTCCACTCCTTCACTGCATGGACCGCCTGGCGCAAATGAAACGTGAACGTGGCCAGGCCGCATTTCTTCGGAACGTAAGTACTGATATAAGCCACCCGGGTCATGCTTGCATCACTCCCAGTCTGTTCATTACGGCTTCATGCAAAATATGTCTTGAGCCGAGCTCGAGATTGTAACCGAATATGCAGTTGTTTAAGTACGCTCCCTCGTTTACACGGCAGCCGTCCCACAGGATCGTTTCCGATAGCCGGACGTTCGGGCCGATCGTGCACTTGTTGCCGAGCACCACATGAGGCCCGATGACGGCCCGCGCTCCGATTCGTACGTGATCTTCGATCAATACCGGCGGAACGAGGAGGACGCCGGCCCCGATTTTAGAGCCCTTGCCGATCCAGATGCCTTGATCCTGGACGTGTCCGGGAATTTGGATCCGGCTCTGTCCCGTTAAGAGATCCCAGTGAATTTTGCGGTATCTGTCTTTGGTGCCCATATCCGCCCAATAGCCTTGAATCGTCGTACCGAAGACTCCCATATTTTCGCGGATGAGATGTGGAAACGTTTCGCGTTCAATGGAGACCTCCCGATCGGACGGAATCGCTGCGAGCACGCTTTTATCCATGATGTAAATACCTGCGTTGATCCGCCTCGAAGGGGCCTCGTCCAAGCGGGGCTTCTCCACAAAACGCAAGATGCGCCCCGTATCGTCCTGCTCAATCACCCCGTACGCGCTAGGATCCTCAACCTCCGTCAGACCGATCGTTACCTCTCCTCCGTGAGATCGATGGAAATCCAGCAGCGGTTTCAGTTCAATATCGTGGACGATATCCGCATTCATGGCAATAAATTGTTCATCGAGTAAAGCCTCGGCATTCTTGATCGCCCCGGCTGTCCCCAGCAGCTTATCTTCAAGCGCATACTGGATCGACACGCCCAGCCGGCGGCCGTCGCCGAAATGGTTTTTTATTTTTTCGGGATGATGCTTAAGGGCGATAACGAAACGGTGAACGCCTTGTTCCTTCAGATGAAGAATGAGATGTTCCAGCCAGGGACGATTCAGAATCGGTGCCATCGGCTTCGGCATGTTCTCCGTCATCGGTCTAAGTCGGGTTCCCAATCCACCGGCAAGTAACAGTACATTCATCTTCGAAATCCTCCTGTTCCCAAAAAATGATTCGACAAACAAACTTACGCCAGCTTAGTCACTGACGCTGATAGTTCCTTCTCTTCCCTCCTTCAGCTTCATTTGTTAGCACTCTATTAGGTCGAGTGCTGATAATATAGTATTTTATGGAATAGTTCTTTGAATCTTCAAGTTGATCAGGACATAATGTCTCGCATTCCGCTAGAAATCCATGCATAAAATCTTCTGATTTCTTTTGAAATCTCATGATTTCTTCGTTTTTTGCCATGAATTGATCAAAAATATAGTCACGGGACTGCCCGTTTTTATAAAAAAAAGAGACTGCCGGTAAGTTAAAACGAACCGACAGTCCTTTACTTCCAAGCAGTATACGTCTCATCCTATTCGCCGGACAATTCCTTGAGCGATCTGATTTTTCCATGGGGGTGCTGTGCTTGCTTACGCGACTTCCAGGCAGCTTCTTTCCTTCTTTTCTGGTGAGCCATGTCAGTCTTCCTCCTTCGGAAATCGAGAATGTATACCACTTCCATAGGATTTCAATATTAAGCCTTGTTCATTCATGCGCCTAGGGACAAGAGCATAGATGATGAGAAAATCCCTTTTGCTTCTGTGTTCTTATGTAAGCTTTAGCTGCACTACAGCACATATTCCGGCATTTTCTGCAGTTCAGCTACATATAACATCAGTAATTAACGTTATGAATTACAGGAAGAAGGCGAAGCATGAAGGCGAGATGGCTCATCCTGCTGTTGTTCGGTTTTGCGCTCTTGTTCACCTTGTTTCATATTGTGGAAGACCGTCCATCAGCAGAGGCACTTTATATCGATGATCAAATACGTATGGAAATAACGCCGATAGACTTATCGGCAGCATCAATGCAGGAGACCACCTTTGAGCTGCAAATTGACGAGTTATCCGGAATACCCGTAACCGGCGCGGATTTCGAATTAAACATTACCATGCCGGATATGTTATGCGGGGTTTTTCCTGCTTCCATTGAGGAGATTCGACCCGGGGTATATCATGCGACGGTAGTGCCCGTCATGCGCGGGAAATGGCAAGCCGAAGCCGAATTACAGTGGAAGGAGCGGTATGTCAAAGTGAGCACCGTTTTTGCGGTTCATTAAAATGAAAAACCTGCCATCACCACAACCAGGGGTGTATGGAAGGAATCCATCCATTCGCACTTAGACCTTTTAGGATACACAGCATCCCCACCAAGACGGCCAGATATCCGCCGATTCTGCGCATCGCCCTGCGCCATCTTTTCGTAAGGCTTCCTGCAGACATCGCCGTCAGAAGCAAGATCGGAAACGTCGATAAACCGAACACCAGCATAATCAGCGAACCTTCTGCAGCGTTGCCCGAGGCGGCAGCATTCATGTGCATCGCATAAGTCAATCCGCATGGCAAAAAGCCCAGCAGGATTCCTGTCAAAAAGGTTGCAAGGATTTCATAACGTTGCCCGAGCCGCTGCAGCTTCGACTGAACGCGAGAACTTTTATACGGATGCGTGCGAAACAGCGGGACCGTGTACCGACGAAAGGTCCATAACAAGATCAGCAAACCGCCAATGATGCTGGCCGCAGATTGGAGCCCGACGAATCCGGCTGCAGTATCCAGAAAGGAGCCGACCAACCCCATAAAAGCGCCGATTGCCGCGTAAGTTGCTACTCTGCCTGCGTTATATGCGAGTATCAAAGCCATTGGCGAGCCTTGTGCGCGAAGTGCAACCGACGACACGATGCCTCCGCACATCGCGAAACAATGCGGTGCACCCATCAATCCGGTAAGGGCAACGAGCGCCAAGCTGTTTCCTGCTGTATCCAAGACGATTACTCCCTTCTAAGAACTGCCTCATGCTTCAAGTTACTGGTACCGTCCATCGTCACATAAAGACCTAATCGGATAAGCCCGCATTGATGGGAGTTACCTGTTCATTATATGAAGCCTTTAGAAGGATAAGAATGTATTAGGTTAGAAAGCTGCAGCGCAATCATAGCAGCCTATCACCATTCGTTATTCCATCAAAGCCTGCTACATCTTTGCTGCTTCATTACTAACTTGCCACTTCATTGTAAACTTGCACTTCATTGCTACTTCGTTGCTCCTTCATTGCTATTTCTTGCCTACCAAGCCTTGTTCATAAGCATATCGCGCAATCTGAACCCGATTGGCCAAGTGCAGCTTTTGAAGGATATTCTTCAGGTGATTTTTCACGGTATGCTCGGAGATGCCCAGATCGCTTGAAATTTCCTTATTGCTCATTCCCTCGGCGACGAGCACTAGAATTTCATGCTCCCGTTCAGTTAAAGGATGATCTTGGACCTCGTCCGCACGCTTCGGGGACATTTCCTTCAGGATTCGAAACGCCAGCTCGCGCGTCACCGGCGCCTCATCGATGGCGACTGCTTTTAAATATTCGTGCCACGCTTCAGGCTCCATATTTTTCAACAGATAGCCCTGGGCGCCCTTCTTAAGCGCATCGAATAAATGCGCAATATCGTCGGATACGGTAACCATAACGACCTTGATGTAGGGGAAGGCTTCTTTAAGCTTCTTGGTTGCTTCCAAGCCGCCCATTCCCGGCATTTGAATATCCATCAGCACCAGGTCCGGCATCCAATATTCACTTAAGGCTATGGCTTCTTCGCCGCTGCTTCCCTCCGCCACGATTTCAAAGACAGGATCGCTTTCCAGGATCATTCGGATCCCTTCTCTGGCCATCTCGTTATCATCGATAATTAACACCCGGAATTTTGACATTTCAATATGCCCCCTTTCGGACGATTACCAGCGTGTCCCCATCTTTACGTTCCAGGCTGAAGTGCCAGGACATCGCCTTGGCTCGGTCACGCATCATTTGGATACCGTATCGATTACGGGTCCTCATATCATCCGGGCTAAAGCCTTTGCCGTCATCCGCGACCTGGCATATCCAGCCCGTTTCTGTTGGTCGCGCTTCGATTCGGACTTGCTTCGCCTCCGCATGCTTATGAATGTTGAGCAGCGCTTCGCGGATGATTGCGAATAACTCCACTCGCTCTTTGGAAGACAGCATCGTTTCCGGAATGCGCCAATTCGTCTCAATTTCAAGAACGGTTTCCTGCTGCAGCTCATCGATCAAGCTCTCAATGCCTTGCAGCCACGGATTTTTATCCGCATCGGCTTCATGCCTCAAATTGGCGATGGCTTGTCTGACGTAATCATTGGTGCGATGAACACTTTCCTTCAATTTATGAAGCGGAAGTCCGTTTGATTGATTCATGCGGTCCATTTGCGAGATCTGCGCGTTCAAAAAGAAGAGGGATTGCGCGATGCCGTCATGCAGCTCCCGTGCGATTTTCTCTCGTTCCTCCAGCACGGCGCGGATCGCTTTTGCACGATTAAGCTCCTCCTGATTATGTTCGATCATGGCAAATAATTTGGTCAAAAACAGCAAGGATACGAGCAGCACAATGACCGGGGCAAGCCAGTTTCCAAGCTCCATCGAAATATACGGCAGCAGAAACTCATGCCGGACATACTCCCAGACCCCGATGGTCAAGGTAGGTATCGTAAGAATCAGCCATTTGTTTTGTTTATAGGTCACAATCATTTCCCCCTTCTAGCTGATGGATGTATGGATCCATTATATTGCATCGGGAACCTTTAGCGAATGTTAATCGTCGCGTTTGATCCGATTCATCAGGGATAGGATGTCCCCCATCTCTGTCAGCTCCCCTTCGTGACGTTCCACCAAAGTCCCGTCCGCATCAATGATGACGGTAAGGGGCATTCCGACCAATTGATACCTTTGTTTAATGTTCAGGTCGGAGTCCAATACGATCGGAAATTCGAGGTCATACCGGTCAACGAAATGCTGCACCGTTTCTTTGAGCTCCCCCACATTGATCGCCAGCATGTCCACGCCTGTTAACTTATGCGCCTCGTTAAGAAGCGGCAGTTCGTTGACGCACGGATTGCACCAGGAGGCCCAGAAATTCAGAACTACGCCCTTCCCTTTGTAATCAGCAAGGCGGATTTCCGTTCCCTCCAGATCCTTGGCTGAAAATGTTGGCGCAGCTTTCCCTGGAATTGCAGGAACCTCATGCGGCGCTTCCAAAAACCGTGACACGGCATACACGCCTCCGGCAAGAACAACTATCAATAGCATATACTGAATCATTCTGCGGATCACCCTGTTCATCTCCTTGCTCACAAATTAGACATACATGTTGGCCGTTTAGCTCTTAAATGATAGCCTTACGGGCGGCTTGAACGCCGGCCATCGCCTCACGTAAAGTGAAACAAGACAGCGGTTCGCCTGCGGACTCGCTGCCTGCTTCGCTATTTCGGGCTTCCTCCGTTTATCCCAAACAACTCCCGGAATGCTCTGCGCATCCCCTCAGCTCCATATGTTTGTCGAAGCTCTCCCGTATTCCCGTCCAGCACCACATTCCCATCACGTAAAAAAACGATCCGATCTGCCAAAGCTTCGGCGATCTCCAATTGGTGCGTGGAGAAGAGGATCGTCTGGCCTTCGGCGACTGCCTGTCGAACGAGCATGACGAACGTATCCATCCAGTAAGGATCAAGGCCATTCGTCGGTTCATCCATTATGACGATCGGCGGCCGTGCCATTATCGCTTGCGCAAACATAACCCGCTGTCTCATGCCCTTAGAGAAGGAGGCCACGGGTTTGCTGCCGGTATCCGAGAGACCAACCATCGATAACGCTTCCCGTGCACGGGCTTGCCCGAGTCCGCGAAGCCGGGCCCAGAACAGCATGGTCTCCAGTGCCGTTAATCCTGGACTAAAGCGATAATCATCCGGCATATAACCGATGTGCCGGGCATATTCCCGCCGATTGTCCCGGTATGTTTGCCCGTTGACGGTGATAACACCCTTCGTCGGGTGCAAGATTCCCGCCAACATCCGCAGCAAGGTGCTTTTTCCAGCTCCGTTGCCTCCGCACAAAGCGACCGCTTCGCCGTGAGCGACCTTCAAATCCAATTGGTCAATAACGACCTTCCCCTTGAATGCCTTATGAACCGCTTCGAACCGTACGAGTTGATCACCCACGAGCTCTCCCCCTTTCCCATATACCATAAGCAAGGGTAAGAGCAGCACCGATCCATACGAGCATCACACCCGCAAAAGCAGGCGTGCCCCAGGGAGATCGGATCCAAATCATCCATTTGTAATATTCCGGTCCCAGCGTTGAGCCGCCACCTAACTTGACGACGGTAAACAATCGCGTCAATTCTGCTGGATTCAGAAATGTAAGTGTCGTTATCGCCGGCTTAATCCAGAGATACGGCATCATGCCCAGGATCGCTATAAGGATCGATGGCCATGCGATGACGGTGAAGAACCAGACGCCTACCGAGATCGTTAGCGCTTGCCACCGGTTGCTGGCGAGCGTACCGATCAACATGGCGATGCCGAGATATAAAACGGATAACCCGATTGAGAAAACCAGCAGCTGTCCGTACGTTATAAAATCAAATCCGCTGCCGAGCAGCCAGCCTGCCGCCCCGGACAGCCCGAATCCGAAGGCGACGATGGACATCAGCACTGCAGACAGCCCGATATATTTTCCTGCCAGAAACGGCCAAGTGCCAAGCGGATACGTCGACAGCAGGTCCCAGTTGCCCTCTTCCTTCTCGCCGGTCAAGGAGAATGATCCCAGCATCAGGGCCATCAACGGGAGCAAGTACAACGCCAGGTTTAACATGGTTCCGCTGGTGCCGGAAAATCCGTTCACCACTCCTTGGGTATGTATGATTAGCAAACTGAGCATGAATACCGTGAAAAGAGCCATGAATGAATATGCCCATGGGTTGCGAAGCCCGATGTTCATCTCCCGTATGGCCACGTACCCCATGTCTTTCATGAGCCATGACCTCCGGATGCGGGATGTTCCGGAGTTGTCGAATGCCCCTCTTGATGCGCTGGAGGATCATGATCAACGGTTTCATTTTGCCCCTCAACAGGCGGGTGAACATGATCATGCGCCCCTTCCATATCCATCATGTCGCGATTGACCTCCCACGAATGATCACGGAGCTCATCGGCCGTCATCAGCGTTCCCGTTCCTTGTTTTTCTATAAATGCTTTGGCGTCCTCTTCCTTCTCAAATGACAAGATTCCGTATGCCATCGGCGTCTTATAGGATGGATCATAAGCATAGAAAGCTTTCTCGTAACGAAGCCATTGCTTGCTGTTGTAATCCCGGACGAAGGCGGCTCCGATCGTATCGGTTCCATTCTCGGTCTTCCATGTGTTCAAACAGCCGATATCATCAAATTTAAGCGATTGACCGTCTTTGGTTATGATTTGTGTTGCAAATTGATCGTCTTTAACCGCCATCTTGCAGATCACGCATACATCCGTCTCCTCGTTTATAGCTTGCGGCTCATAGGCTTCTCCCCCGCATGCGGACAGAAGCAGCAGCAATGCTAAGAAGATTGGGGTCAGTTTCATTCCTTTGCTCATGACATTCGTCTCCTCATCCAAAAAAATAGTGTCCCGGTACATCCTAATAACACAAGTCCGGCTATCCCTGTCAGGGTTCTCCCTTCCGCATCCTCGATCTGGTTTTCACTCATCGGAGGCGCCATTAACGGAGCCGAATCCGTAGTCCAGCGATCCCTGTCGCTTTGATAGAGCCCTTCGAGAAATACCATCCCGGGCGATTGGAAGAACAATTGAAAAGCAGGGCGCTTTTTCGTAAGTCCCTGAAACAGCGGGTTAATCGCATAGGATATATCGCTTGTCCCGTCTCCATTTGCATCGATGCCTCGGAATTGGTCCCAATAGTTTCCGGAGATCCGATTGTCCTCGCTGCTCCGTGCCTGGGCGTCCGCAACATTGCCGGTAAACCGGTTGCGGGCGATGGAATTGGAGCTGGAGTCCAGAAGCTGGATCCCCACAAAATTGTAACGAACCTCGTTATTCTCCAATCGGTTGCCCGTCGACAGCTCAACATACAGGCCGACCCGATTACCATCAACCGTATTGTCTGCCAGAATCGAATCATGCGCGTCATACAGCAAGATCCCTTGTGAATTCACGTTTTCGCTTTGCTTGGAGAACGAGTTCCCGATAACGGATACTTGCCTGGCCGTCATCACCATGGCACCGGTCACATTCAAGCTGCCTTCGTTTCGTTCGATGACCGTTCGATTCGTGTACATGCAGTGGATTCCATACCGGGAACGTTCAATCCGGTTTCCGGTGACACGCGTATCATCGCTGTTTTCCATATAGATGCCGTCATGGACATTGCGAATCGTATTGCCGATGAAGCTCCAGCGATGCCCATTGAACACATCCACGCCGTTCCCTTTGTCCGCAAGCCGTACACCGTCTGCGATCCATTCGATTCTGGTATCCGTCACCATTCCTTCATTCGCATCGCGGATCGCAATGCCATCGCCGCCGGTTCGAATGTACAGGCCATTCAGAACAGACCGATGACCTCTGACGAGCACCGTTGGCGTTTCCTTAACCATCTCGTCGGTAATGTGCAGTCCTGTAACCGTTATGCCGTCGGCATCGATCGTTAAGGCAGGAAGGCGACTTGTATTCATTAATTCGACGTTCCCTTCACCCTCCGTCCGTATCGTTAACGGCTTGTTAACGGCAACTGGTCCCTGGTATGTGCCAGGCTTCAGCACTAGCGTGTCCCCTGGTACGGCCTGGTCCACGATCGCTTGCAAGCTCGTTAGCACCTCCTCCGCCCTGACCGGACTTTCGTGCAACATCGCTAGTACAACTATTAGTGCGAGTAAGACCCGTTTCGCGATTGAGCTTGTCATTGGACATCGACCTGCTTCTTCTTCGTGATATGGATATCGTCCTCGTACAAGTGAATATAGACGGTATAAACGCCCTTGCCCGGGAAAGTGAATGCTCCGCTGAATACGCCATCCCCTTCATGAATGGCATCCATAAGCACCGGCTCATCTCCAATCCGCACATCGAAAGTTGCCCGTGCCGTGTCCGATACCTTCATTCCCGTAACCGTTACTTTCATATCCGCCTCGCTTCCTGCAATGACGGTCTCCGGATTTGTCGTCAGCTCCGCTTGAACAGCTTCCAGATCAACCGGTTCTTCGCTCGAACAAGCCATCATCGTTCCGATAAGCGATAAAACCAACACGAGCGTAACGATCCTTTGCTTCATACGCTTACTTCCCTCCCTCTCCTGTGCCGATGTAATATCCCAGATTGTAGCAAGTTCAATCGTTCGCTCCTATAACTCATAAGAGCTATTTCTACATGGAACATCGACATATTTGTGTCGGGAAAGGAACGAGCTATCCTCCGGAGGTTAATTCATAGCTCTAAGGAGTCATGGCAAGGCAGCATTATGACCAGTACAATGAAAACGTTATTTACCAAACCATTGGGAGGATAAACGGAATGACTCATGCTCGCAAAACTTCAATGCGCAGATATGTCATGGCAATCGTTATTTTCTGCATCGCTGCAGCTGGTTACTTGGTGCTGCAATCCTTGTTCCGTCCGGATTCGCTGCCGGTCAAAATGGAATCCCCGTCATTCGCGTTCACTGATCTTGAAGGTGATACCGTAACGGACAACGATTTCGACGGGAAGATCCGCCTAACCTCATTTATCTTCACACGATGTCCGGACATTTGTCCCGCGACAACCGCGAATATGGTTGCTCTTCAGGCTGAGCTTCAAGAACTGGGGCGGTTTGGAAACGGCGTTGAGTTTGTGTCGATCACGTTCGATCCGGATAATGATACGCCTGAGGTGCTGCACCAATATGCGGAACGAATGGGAATCGATCAGAGCGGCTGGACATTGCTTCGGGGAGAAGAAGCGAAGGTGAAGGAGCTTGCTTCCCAATATAATTTTTCCATCGTACGCCTGGATGACGGCTTGTTTGCGCACTCCGTCACATCACTCCTATTGATTGACGGCCAGCAGCGAGTGCGCCGTATTTACCGGATGGGCGAGGATATGGACAATGATCAGATTTTGGCCGATATCCAGACCTTATTAAAAGAACAGCAGCGGAAATCCTAATCCGGCTGCTGTTCTTGTTCCTTTCACATCATGTCGCATTGTTTACGTCCACTAATCCATGTATCGTAGGCTCCTCTTAAGGAGGATGATATATCAAAAGACCCTAGGCATGCACGGCCCCTACTTCATTAGCCTGTTCTTGTTTTTGCGCGCGCCGGGCGAGCCAAAGAGCTGCTGCGATCAGCAGGAATGCTGCAAGTGCCAGCATCGGAATGGTCAGCCACCCGAACCAATTCAAGTAATCGTTCAGGCAAGACACCGGCCCGCATGAGGCCGCATCTGACGAGCGGGGAAGCTTTTGAATGATGATATGATAAGTCGATATGCCTCCGCCAATGACTATCAGGGGAAGGATGTAGGGAACTATAAATGTCTGCTGCCT
Source organism: Paenibacillus ihbetae (assembly GCF_002741055.1). NCBI lineage: Bacteria > Bacillati > Bacillota > Bacilli > Caryophanales > Paenibacillaceae > Paenibacillus > Paenibacillus ihbetae. The sequence continues at coordinate 131,810 of NZ_CP016809.1, forward strand.
GTAAGCTGCGATGCCCAAGAGGACAACCAATGGATACATGAAAATTCTTTGATACCAGCATAAGACGCATGGCGTGAAATGCCATACTTCGCTTAGAAATAAACTGCCGCTTGTGGCGACGGCCGCAACCAGCCATGCGAATAATAACCATGCTCCCGACTTATTCATTGGTTTACGTGTCTCCTCCCTTCTATTGATGTTCGGCCAGCCATGCGGAAATGGATGCAAGCTCCTTCTCACTCAGCCGTTTTCCGAAAGCCGGCATGCCGCCTTTTCCCTCGGAAATAATCGCGGCGATCTCTTCCTCGGTAAGACGGCTTCCCACGGCTTGCAAGTTCGGACCGACTCTTCCCTCGAGCTGATCCCCGTGGCAGGACAAGCAGCGCTGTTTATAGACAGCCGGGATCGAACTTTCCGTGTTTTCCGCCACTTCGCCGCTCTTCTGACCGCTGCAGGCTGTCAACCATCCTACGATCACCAATGTCAATATGAGTCTAATACCGCTTCTTGTCATGACGCCCCTCCCTTCAACTTTAATCCGTTGCATTAACCTTCTCATTGTCTCTCGATTGGTTATCGTTTTAAATGGCTCCTTCGGGCTATGGTTTGAGGATGCTAGCCTGCATTGGAGTCGCTTTTGTGAATTTTGCGATTGAAGAAAAAATGGCCAGCCAGACAAAAAAATGGCTGCCGAGACTTTCTTGACAGCCAGGGCCTGAACAAATCAGCGTTGTACGCTTGGTGATTCGTCTTATTCTATCATTACGCCTCGTCAATCATTTGCCGCTCAATGAGCTTCATCTCGTAAAAATATCCCTTTTGTTCCATCAGCTCCGTATACGTTCCCGCTTCGATAACCCTTCCTTGGTCCAGGACAACGATCCGGTCCATATCCTCCAAGCCGGTCAGCCGGTGGCAAATTAGCAGCAGGGTATCATCTGCGGCTTCCGTCAACAAATGCGAGAGAACGCGCTGCTCCGTCACGTAATCCAGGGCCGACGTCGGTTCGTCCAGAAGCCATAAACGTCCCTTGCGCAGCATCACTCTGGCCAGGGCCAGACGCTGCTTCTCCCCATCTGACAAATTCTCTCCTTTTTCATATACCGGGTCCTCAAGAGACTTATTCCGAAGCTGCGCTTTCTCCAATACTGCCGACAATTCTTCGTCTGTATATCGTTCCTCGTTCAGCAGCAGATTGTCCCGAATGGTGCCCCGGAAAAAATGGCTGTGCTGCAGCACCACATTCGAAGCCTGCCAGATGCTCGCTTCATTCAGTTCTCGAACGGATACATCGTTCAAGCGGATCAGGCCGCTTGTTGGCACGCGCAGCTTGAGCAGCAATTCGATGAGGGTTGATTTCCCTGAGCCGCTCGGACCGACAATCGCGGTCTTAGATCCCGGCGGAATAGACAGGGTGATGTCTTTCAGCGCAGGACGCCATTCATCTTCATACTGAAACGAAACACCGCACAGCTCGACTGATACGGCTTTATCGGTGGATAAAGCCGTGCTAGGCTGGGACTCGCTGCGATCAGCATCAAGAACCGTTTCCGCCAGCCTTTTGGCCGCATGCTCGCTATCCTGTTTATAGGCAGGCAGCACGGCCATAGGAGCCGCCTCTTCAAATACAGTCAGCGAAGCCATGACTAGCATAGCGAGAAATACGCCGGCAAGCGAACCGTTCACGATGAATACCGCTCCAAGGATCAGCACTCCCCAGGAAATGAGATAGGCCACGAAAGCATGCAGCGATTGACCGAGCAGCAAGTGCCGCGCTGCCGCCTCCTGTTCGGCCGCCAATGCGGCGGAGGCATCCTGCAGCAGCTGCTCGCGCTTTTTCATTTGCCCGTATACTTTTAGATCGCGGTAACCGTACAGCATTTCGGCCATTTCCGTGGACAGCTCGGCCCTTTTCTCGCGTACGCGCCCCTGTCTTCTGCGCTGCCCCAGCAGCACGATTCCAGGTACCACAAAAGCCGTAATCAGCATGCCGAGCACGAACAAACAGGCAATCCAGATCGAAAAGACGGAGGTGAATATTACCGTAGCCAGAAACACCAGGACAACAATGACCGGAGGATAGGCGACGCGTAAAAAATAGTGCTGCAAGCTTTCTACATCCCCGACGATTCGTGCAAGCAGGTCTCCGCTGCGGTTTCTGCCCAAAATGCCGGGAGTTAAAGGAATCAGCTTGGCAAAAAATGAGGTGCGCAGTCGGCTGAGCAGCGAGAATGTCGCGCGGTGGGAATACAAGCGCTCGGCGTAGCGGCTTGCCGCCCGCAGCAATCCAAGGATCTTCACGAGAGAGGTCAGGACGATCAAGGTATAGAGCGGCGGGGCAAATACGGTCTGGGAGATCAAATATCCGCTTGCGGAAAAGAGGCTCACCCCCGCGATGCCGGCAATAAATCCGCCGACGATTGCGATGGCAATGTCCTTCCGCTCCTGAATCATGGCTTTGGTTAGAATCGCCAGCTCCTTCATGCATATCCCCCTTTCCGCTGCGCATTGACCATTTCAACATACTTGGGCAATCGCGCAAGCAGCTCCTCATGGCTCCCGCTGTCCAGAAGCACTCCGTCGTCCATATACAATATCCGGTCAGCATGCCGGATCGTGTACAATCGGTGGGCTACGGTAATCATGGTTGCGCTGCTTGCCAGCTCGGCAATGGACCGCTGCAGCACGCGTTCGGTGTGCAAATCCAGTCCCACCGTAGGCTCGTCGAACAAAATAACCGCGGGCCGCTTTAAAAAAGCGCGCGCCAGCGCCAGCCTTTGCTTCTCGCCGCCTGATAATCCCCGGCCTCCTTCGCCGACGGGGGTGTCATAGCCCAACTCCAGTTCGTCTGCAACTGCCGCAAGCCCGGCGGCTTGAGCCGCTTCCACGACTTCGCCCCGTGAAACTTCCCAGCCTGCGCCGATTGCAATGTTCTCGGCAAACGTACCGGCAAAAATATAGGGATGCTGCGTAATATAGCTAACGTGATCAAACCAGGCTGCTTCGTCGATTTGCGCACGCGGGCGTCCGTTGATCAGCACTTCCCCCGACGTCGGCTTCAGCAGCCCGGCAAGAAGATGCAGCAAGGTGGTCTTGCCGGACCCGCTTCTACCTACAATGGCGATCTGCTCTCCGGCCCCGAACGAAATGGAGCCCACTGCAAGCTTGAACGAATCCGGTGCATATCGAAATCGGACATCTCTCAGCTCGATGGATGGCGGCGTCCGAATCGTCCTCCAGTCGGCAGATCCTGGACGATCAGCAGAATCCGTCTGCTCCGACTGCTGCATTTTGTCCGTATTTCCGCGGCCAGCTTGCCCATAAGTTAAAGCTACAGCTTCGCTTGAATCCGCAAGCAGCTCCTCTACTTTGCGGATGGCCCCCATGCTTGTACGCCCGCCGTGAAAAGCCGTTCCGGTGTTTTTTAACAGGCTGTAAAACTCAGGCACCAACAGCAGGATCAAGAACGCCTTGTGAAAGGACAGCGATTTGAAAACAAGCAGCTGCAGGGCCAGCTCAAGCGCGACAATGCCTATGCTCAGCATGACGATGGACTCCAGCATGAAGGTGTTGGTAAACGCAATCCGCAGAATCCCCATCGTGGCATCGCGATAGCCTAAGCTGCTGCGTTCAATTTCCTGCTGCTGGCGACGGGCCCGTCCGAACAGCTTGAGCGAGACCAGCCCTTGAAGCGAGTCTAGAAACGTGCCGGATAATTCGGCCAGCTGCGCGTATTTCTCCTCCGATTTATTCTTCGTCTGCAGCCCTACCAGAATCATAAATATCGGAATGAATGGCGCCGTCACAAGCATAATCCAGCCGGAATTCATATGCTGGGTAAAAACCATGATTAAGATGAGAACAGGGATGATGGCTGCTTCCATCATTCGCGGCATATACTGGCTGAAATAACCGTCCGCCTCGTCCACGGCATCCAGCGCCACGCTCACCTTTCCGCCCGTTTGCCCACGAAGGGACATCTGCATCGAAGCATTGGACAGCTTGCGAAGCACTTCCGCTCGCATGCTCGTTTTGGCGCTGGAAGCCATTTGCAAGCCGATGCGCCCGTTTCCATACGCTAGCAGTGTCCGTGCTGCCATCACGCCAAGCAATGCGCTAAGAATACCCGAAACCGACGCCAAGGACGACCTCTGAACAAAAATCCTCTCGACTGCTTCGGCGAGCAGCACCGCCTGGCCTGTGATGGCTGCACCGAGCGCAAGCGACGTGAACCCTATGAGGATAAGACGTTTCCTCTGCGCTGACATTTGTTCAGACAACAGACTGCTTTTTCTTTTCAAGAACGTCCACCTCCTTCATACGCACTCCTTCCAAGACAATGATTAGAAGCGGGACAAGCGCCCATCTTATTTTTTCCCTTTAACATAATCCGCATCAAACAGAAAGAGCCGGAAGACCAGAATCAGGGACGGGATCAGCAGGCAGAGTCCCCCGATAAAGGCCGCGACAAGCGCAGCTCCCATCGACTCATGCGTAGCTCCGCTCTGAATGGTAATGTATGGATCCAATATATAAGGATATTGCCCGATGCCGTATGCGAAGAACGCGCAGAAAAATTGCAGCATGACGCAAATGAACGCCAGACCATAGCGGCGTCCGTTGTACAGCAGCCACAGGGCGATCATGAAAAAACCAACGGAAAGCGCGAGCAGCCACCATAAATCCATCATGTTCTGAAAATGCCGCTCATTATGCTGGCTGAGATATATGAATGCCGTAAACGCGGCTATTATCGTTGGCGTGCTCCAAAACATGGCATAGGTCCGCATCAGCTTTAGGGCTGGCTGATCACCTGCCCGGGAGGCGTAAAAGGCCAGGAACGTACCACTGATAAACAGCACCGATACGATGGCCAACGCCACAATGCTCCATGACAGCGGGCTTGTCATCAGCGCCCAATAATCCAGCGTAACCGCGCCTGCTGCCTCCGAGATAAAACCGCCTTCGGAAAGCGTCAGCGCCACCGACAAGGAAGCCGGTATTAACAAGCCTGTAGCCCCATACAAAAACAGATAGACGATGTTTTCTTTGGAGCCGTAATTCTCGAACGCGTAAAAGGAGCCGCGAACGGCCAGCAAAATTACGGCAATGCTCCCGGGCACAAGCAGCGAAGAGCCATAATAATAGGCCGTATCGGGAAAGAAACCGACGATGCCGACAAAGAAAAAGACAAAAAACACATTGGTAATCTCCCAGACCGGGGATAGATAGCGGGAGATCAATCGATTGATCAGATGATCCTGTTTGGTCAGACGGGCGTAGAAGGCAAAAAAGCCCGCGCCGTAATCAATGGAAGCTACAATTAAGTAGCCGTACAAAAACAGCCAAAGCACGGAGATCCCTATCAACTCGTAACTGATCATACCGGCTCACCCTTTTCCATGGATTGAATAAGCTTCTCTTGCCTTAACGTTTCGAGTTCGGCCTCTGCCGGTTTGTTACGGAACAAGCGTCTCAAGACCAAGACACTCATCGTTCCGAGTACGATATACAGCAGCAGGAACAGGAAAAAGAGCATCCTTACATTCGGTGATGTCGTAGCGGCCTCCTCTACGCGCATATATCCGCGAATAATCCACGGCTGCCGCCCCAGCTCCGCATAGAACCAGCCTAGCTCAACGCCCAGAAACGAAAGCGGCAAACTCGTGACGATAACCCGAAGCAGCCACTTGTTGAAGGCATTGCGTTTTTTCCAGAGCAAGAATAAGAAAAACAAAATCGCGACGGCCAGCATTACAAAACCGATCATGGCCATGAAATCAAACAAATAGTGCACGAGCAGCGGCGGCCGTTCACTTGGGGGAAACTCCTCCAGCCCCTTCACTTCGGCATCAAAGTCTCCGAAGGCGAGGAAGCTGAGCGCTTTCGGAATGTGGAGCGCACCCACGATCTTCTGCTCCGCATTCAGCCAGCCCAATAAAATCAAATCCGCACCGTGCTCCGTTTCAAAATGCCATTCCGCGGCGGCCAGCTTCTCCGGTTGATGCTCCGCCAGGAATTTGGCGGACAGATCCCCGGCTAAGGTGGTCAGCACGCTGAACACCAGAACAACCGCCATCATGAGCTTCAGAGCTTTTTTGTAATAGGCCGAAGCCCCTTTCTTCAGAATAATGTAGGCTGCAATTCCCGCCAGGAGTGCGGCTCCTGTCAAATAGGCCGAGGTTAGGACGTGGAACACTTTTGAAGGAGTGGCTGTATTCAGCATCGCTTGCACGGGATCGACGGCCGTAAAGTGGCCAGCCTCCATGACAAAGCCTTCGGGCTGATTCATGAATCCATTCACCGACGTGATAAAAAATGCGGACATGCCGGCCCCCGCTACGATCGGAATCGTCAGCAGCCAATGGATATACGGATTGCGAAACCGGTCCCACGTGTACATATAGATCCCGAGGAAGATGGCCTCAAAAAAGAATGCAAAAACCTCCATAAACAAAGGAAGCGCGATAACATTCCCTGCCAGACGCATAAAGTTCGGCCACACGAGCGCAAGCTGCAATGCAATCGCCGTTCCGGTCACCACGCCCACTGCCACGGAAATGACAAAGCCCCGCGTCCACCTTTTGGCCATGAGCAGGTAATGCGGATCCTTCTTGCGAATTCCAACGAATTCGGCAATGGCGATCATGAGCGGCACCCCGACGCCAACCGTTGCGAAGATCGCATGAAACGCAAGCGTCAGCCCGGTTAGCCATTTGCTCCAAAGCACGGTATCTATAACCAAAATAAACTGCCTCCTTTCAAAACCCTGCACTTTCGTTGATCGGGATAGACCCTAACCAATACCTACCCGATATTTAAACGATATTATAACGAAGCAATCTCTCAAATGAATCACGAAAGCGTCTCGTTCATGAAAGCATCGAATCTTTTCGACAACTCGGTGAACAACAAAAAAACCACTCCATCGAGCCATTGATGCTTTAGCCGATGTGTGGTATTTGCGCCTTGCAGTTCCCAGCGGAAAGTTTATGGCTAATTATGTAACGATGCTTGCCGTTCGATACGTCGTATTGATGGCACTGCTCCCACGGTTGCCATTTCACCAGGATTAATTTTTATATCCGCTATGCTAATCGTTCAGATAAGTTTAATATTGTGAGTGCTGTCCCCCTTGTTATAACCGGTATCTTGTCAATGCCCCTAAACGCCGCGCTATATTAGTCCGGAGGATAAAGTGAATATAGCGAGCCCGTGTGTCAATGTCGATGGAAGGATACCGTATTTCATGCGGACATAAGCACAGACGATCCCTTCGTACAACGTAAATATTAAAATCGGTGCCCCAATATCCGTTACTGTCAGCGCCAAAAAGATGTGGCCGGATGCAAAGAGAATTGCTGAAATGAGGGCTGCCTTCAGGGGGCCGCTAATTCGTTCGAAATACCCCTGTAAATAACCCCGAAACAGCACCTCTTCCATGAAGTTGCCGGCCAATGCCATAAAGAGTAACGGAAGCAAAACATAAGCAGGAACTGCCCCTCCCCGCGCTTCCATATCGATGAAGGAATAGATCAAAGCACAAGGCACGACGACAACCAGAGCACCCAGCAAACCGGCAATAGCAGAAGCCGTCCTGCCTTTGCCGCACCAGAACAGGAGATTTAATAAACGCTTGTTCGCTAAAACGATCCCGAAAGTAAGAATGAGCGACATCACGCCAAGCGTAACGAGCAACCATCCGTCGTCAGGGAATCGGAGCCATACGGTTTGCCCTGCAGCCCCCAGTTTCCAAAAGCCGAGAGGAGTCATGGCATCTCGGATTAAAATGAATCCCAACACGAGAATGAAAAGCCGTGCCTCTACTGTCTGCTTTGGCAGCAACAAATACGCCAGGATTAACAACAGGAGCCCCGGCATGATTCGAAATGAATAGTCCAAGAATGGTTCCAACAAGCTGGACAACTTCCTTTCTGTATGATTTTTTATGAAACGAGTGTCTCAATCAGGATTAGGATTCAATCCAATATGAATTGCGCTGCTCCCCCCTTACCGATGCCGGGCTCTCACCTATTCGCAACCGTTCCCATCATACAATGTAAAAAACTGGTGGGTCTAGAGAAACAGTTTTGTGATGAACTCTAAAAATAGAGTGGTGGAAAAGATGGTGCAGCCTTAGAAATTACATAGCTTTGCCGAACAATTTTGCAGGGGTGCACAAAATGCATAGCCTCCACTGATCATCACCTGTTCCAGCTTGTTTATCGACTTGGCGGAGGATTCGGTCACCGGCCTGGATCTTTGCCCTTCATTCATCAAGGAATGTAACGAATCCGAATGATAAGCACACAAAAACGCATTGTCTAGACAATGCGTTATTAAACCATTTTCAATTGAGAAGTTGTGCACGTTCTGATTGCACCAGTCAATCGTTCAACACTGTAATGCCGTGCTGACGCATACGAGCCTGTTGGGCAATCATGCCGATCTTCTTAATCCTTCCATCCGCAGCACAAAAAGTATTCGACCACGAGGCAAGCAAACCGAACTGATTATCCTAGTGTTTTTAGAACATGTCAATCAGGCTCGAGAAGCTATCGCCGGCACGTCCTCTGGCAACACCGCGCTTGAGGACATCCAGGACAGCGGCCGGCAAAGAAGTATCGATACCTGCTTCGTTTGACGTTTGAACGACGTGTTCGACGCTCGCCAGTCCCATTGAAAGATTTTCCACATCGCCGGTATGTGTGCCGTCGTCAATCCTCGGGGCATAGAACTCCAACAACTGCGGCATAGTGGATAGGATATCCGAGACATAGGGCAGGAGCTGTTCAGCCGTTATTCCGTTAGCTCTTGCCACTGCAACTGCATGCAGGTAGCTGACCATAGCGGTCCAGAAGACATCGATTTGTAATTGGTAGTACAACATGGCAAGCCCTGGATCCTCGCCCTTATAGCGTGCACTGGTCAGCGCCTCCAGGATATTTTGGTAATCGTCGAAGGTTTTCCTAGGGCCGCTATATAGAGTGACGGATTCTTTTTTACCGATGCCCGGAGGCGAGGCCAATACTCCGCCGGTGAGCTGTACGGCGTTGCGTTCGCCTAACCATTCTGACGCTTCTCGGACTTTTTCAGGGGTATCCGAGCTCAGGTTTACGATAACTTTTCCGGTTAATTGCTCCGAGATCGGTTCGAAAATAGCGTACATCGCACGGTAATCCGTTAAGCTGAGAATGATCAAATCGTTGGACGTAATTGCTTCGCTGACCGTGGATGCCTTCATCGCACCTTTAGCCATCAAATCATCGGCTTTGCTTAAAGTCCGATTCCACACAGTCACCCCATAGCCCTTATCCAAGAAAGCACTGACGATCGCTTTCCCCATAGGCCCTAGACCGATAACCGTAACCGATAAATGACTCCCCACTTTTTCAGTTCCCTGACTGACAGTCTTGTTTATGTTTTCAATATGATCACTTTTCATTGGAATAACTCCTTTAATGGGATTGTCACTAAACAGAACGGGACTAAAAATTAACGAGTAACCAATGTATTGTGTTATTGCTTAGGTGTTTTAAATAGCTCGGTAACGGCCGAGAAGTCGTCATCGGGGAACCCGGCAGCGACACGTCGATCCATTAGGGATTGGATGGGATCGAGCAGCTCGGTGCTAATCCCTTGGTCCTTGCTGGCCTGCCGGATATTTCTGAAACCAACCTGCTGCATGGCAAGTTTGGCCGACACGCCAACCGTAAATTCTTTCGTGTCAAACTGGCGGGCTAGATTAGGTATGATGCCGGTAATTGCAGTGAGGTAGGGAATCAAGAGTTCTGACGAGAAATCCTGTGCCTTGATCCTTTCTGTGGCAACTACCGAGATAGCGTGCATGGCACCGGCGAGCATCCCATACATCGCTCCATTCATCGCTAGATCCAGCAAGGATGCTAAACCGGCATCTTCGCCTAAGTAGGTGGACGCGCCCATGACATCCAACAATTCCTTATTGGAATTGAAGGATTCCTTGTTTCCTCCACTGTAGAGAATGAAAGCAGCCTCGGTTCCGATGATTTGCGGAACGGCCATGATACCGGCATCCATATAATCGTAACCTAGATCCTTAGCCCACTGGGCGGTATCACGTGCCTGCTTTGGAGTTCCGTTCGTTAGGTTGAACAGCACACGACCCTTAAGTGCATCACCGAGCGGATCAAGGATTTCATGTACGGCATCGTAATCCAGAACGCACAGGATCACGACTGGACTAGCCTGTATGGCTTCATAAGGTGTGGCAGCAAGCACAGCTCCTTGCTTCACCAAAGCTTCTGCTTTCGCTGCCGTCCGGTTCCAAACCGTCGTAGGATAACCGTTTTGCAAAAATACATTTGCTAATGCCTGCCCCATCTCGCCAAGACCGATGATGGTCACTGGAGAGAGGGCATTTCTCTTGCTTTGATCGGTATTCATCTTATTAGATTTCCCCTTTCCCTTGTCGAAAGAAATATCGAACCATATAGAACCGCTACCTGTTGGCCGCGTTCGACCTTTATTCTAGACCTTGACACTAGTGTCAAGGTCAAACAAAAAAAACCACTGAGCTTGATCAGTGGCTTTGTAGAACTGAGATATATGGGCAAAGCGATGATATTATAAAATATTTTTTAGAGTAGCGGGATTTTTAATTCTGCCGGGCGGGAATCTCAAGCGTGACCTCCGCCCCGCCTTGCGGCCGATTGGCAAGCCGTAAGGAGCCCTGATGGAGCCTGGCTACGTTATGGGCAAATGTTAACCCGATGCCGTAGTGTCCTTTAGCTGAACGGCTTTTGTCCCCCATATAGAACAGCTGGGTAGCCTGCTCCAATCCTTCCCTCGTAAAACCGGGCCCGCTGTCTGTCACTCGAAATGACACGATCCGGTTCGAAGCGGAGACCGCCAAGCGAATTTCCCCGCCGTCCGGCGTATGATCCGCCGCATTCGTCAAAATATTCATAATCGCACGGAGAAGCAGTTCACGATCAAAAGCCGGCTCCAGCGTCACTGTCTCTTCCTGGTCTAGCACAATCTCGAGCCTGCGCTGCCCGACATAACCCGAAACGTCTTGGATCAGCTCAGCCGCAAAATCCCTCAGGCTGGTGGGCTTGAGCGCAATGGCCATGTCCTGTTCCGTCTTCGAGATATGGATGAGCAGGCTAACATATTCCTCGATCCTGCTTGTGGCATTTAAGATATATTCGGTGTATCCGGCATGCTCTTCGCTTTGATCGTCAAGGCTCAGCAGCTCGGCGTTTCCTCTAATAATGGTTACGGGGATCTTGATGTCATGAGCCAGCGCGCTAATCTGTTCCCGTTTTCGGGTTTCCGTTCTCCATTGAGCTTGAAGCGATTCCTCCAGCGCTTTGGCCATTTCCTGAAGAGAGGCCAGAACATCATCGAATTCCTTTATCGGCGACCGCTCCTCCTCCATACTTAGATCCCGGTTCCGAATCCGCACGGTCAGCTTCTGAATGCGATCAAATTGCCGCTGTAATCGCCTGGCAAAGATCGTGGTCACCGCTAATACGATACTAATAATGGATATTATCCCGATGATAAGCGTCGTTACCTCATAATCCGGAAAATGCGCTCTTAACCAAGGCAATGTAAAGCGCGAACGCACCTTATAGTGCAGCACCACATATTCTTGCTCTCTTTCGACCACACGGTAAACAGCCTGCCCCTGATAGGATGACCTGTTCTGAATCGCTCGAACGGCCGCCGCCTCCCGGGAAGGATCCAGCGTGCCTTCAACCACCCGAAGCGTGTCTTTATCCACCACGGCATAAGGAATATCTTCGGGTATCAGCTCAGGTGAAAACGTGCTTGCGTTCTGGATACCCGGCTCGGCATCCAGTACCCGCCGTTCGTCATAATTGGCGTGGACGACAAGACCTGCATTTATGGCCAGCCTGTTAAGGAGAACTCCCAACAGAACCATGGCAATGAGACAAACGGATAAGAGGATGACATAATGCAGCAGCTCTCGCCTGAGGCTGGATTGTCTTAATCGTTGTCCCATCGGTAGCCTACTCCCCACACCGTTGAAATGGGAGAGACCCCATATGCCTTGAACTTGCTGCGAATCGACCGGATGAATTCCGTGATCGTCGTAAATAAGGCTTCTCCATCGATTCCGTAAATCTCCTCATGGATTTCCTCCCGGGTGAATACCCGCTCTCTTCGCCGAACGAGCAGCTCACAGATTTTGTATTCATTCGGAGTCAGCCGCACCGGCTGGTCGCCTACCCATACCTCCTTCAGGTCAAAATCAAAGCTGATACCCGATACGGTAAGCCTGGACAAGCTTTTCTCCCGTGTTTCTCTGCGCAAATGCGCATTCACCCTGGCACTGAGCTCTTTAACGCCAAACGGCTTTGCGATGTAATCGTCTCCTCCATGCATCAGCCCGTTCACGACATCCTCCTCATCCGACTTGGCTGTGAGAAACAGAATCGGACAGCTGACATATCCGCGAATCTTCCTGCATAATTCGAAGCCGTCCACGTGAGGCATCATGACGTCCAACAGGATCAGATCATAGCCTTGGAATGCTTCCGGACGGATCTCCGTTACTTCGGATCGGGTGATCACCTCATGCCGGTCACGTCGCAAAATATTTGCTATCAAAGCCAAAATGTCCTCTTCGTCGTCGATTGCCAGTATTTTTGCCATCCTTACACCTCTTTCTATGTACAAGCGCCTTATTCATGCGCCGTCTTTCCTTCCCATCGGCAAAACCAGGCGATGCTTATCGCATAACAGAGTGCAGTCAACGATACCGCAACCCCTACGCCCAGCGCCAGCTCGTGCTGCACGTAGTTCACCATTTCCGCCGGCAAGGATTCGTCCCGTGCAATGCCGGTTAAACCACTGAATCTAACTCCCCAAGCCCACGGCACATACATCCATGCCTGGTCGCCCAGCCCGGTCGCCATGAGCGCAGCCATCAGCAATCCGACTCCTCCCATAAGGATCGATGCGCCCATCCCGAACACAAACGCAATAAATAAATGCATCATCAGCAGCATGAAATTGGAACAAGTAAGCAAGAACCATCCACAAACGTAACTCCAAATAGGAATATCGGTCAAGCCCATTCCCCATTTCATACCCCCGATCCAAAGGATAACGGCAAAGAGTATCATGGCTCCAAGCAGCACCAACAACAAAAGCAGCTTGCTCATATATCCGCTAATCCTGGATGCCGTTCCCCCGAGCAAACCTTGGAAATGGCCGGCTTGTCTTTCCTGGTCAATCATGAAGCCAGCCGCAAGTCCTATGAAAAAGGGCAGCGCAATGCCCATACTCTCCGTGTAGAACAAATACATCTGTGAGGAAGATTCTGACCTGCCAGTAAAATACGCCAGAAAAAGGGCTGCGTAAGCGACGGGAATGGCCGCGAGAACCCACATCAGCTTGGTTCGCTTGAGCTTCAGCAGATCGGCTCTTAAACATCTCCATAGGTTCATTCCCTGTCAGCGCCCCCCTTCGCCGCTTCGAATCTGCGGACCAAAGCGCTGCATCGTTAACATGCTGAGTGCCACCGTAAGTAACAATGACAATCCAATCCCTACCGGCAAAACCCTCATATCCAGCAGTGCATGCCCCGGGGCAAGCAATGTCCCATTCGGGTGAACCCCGGCCATCGGAGCCATCAGGCGGATGGACCAGCTCCATGGGCAAGCCCACCAGAACGTCCGCGTGGAGCACGGAATCCCCAATCCCATGGCACATACGATGTTGATTCCGATCGCTGCGGCTGCCCCCCATTTTTTTGCGATCCACAGAAACAAAGGAATTTCCCAGAGGGTTGTTATCCACAGTACCAAGGCGGACATAAGCGTAACCATTGTCAGGATATTCTCACCCGTAAAGAGCATGCCGACGGTCCCCATCACGAGAAGATACACCCCGAAGGCTGCAAGCGAATACCCCCCCATCACGACCAGCTTGGCTAGCCAGATATTTCGAAGCGAAACCGGAAGCAGATAGATTCCTTGATAACTCGAAGCAAGCTGCTCCTTCTGGTGTGTCAGGCTGCCCCATAGAGCGAGCATCAGCGGCAGGAACAGAATGGACCACCAATTGACGGTATTGGATACGAAATACATCGGATTCATAAGCAACGAAAACGCCACATTCGCGATGGGCACCAAGAAGATAAGCTTGGCTGAAAACGTGCGCTTGAGCTTTAGGCGCTCCGATCGAAGATAAGGAATCATCTGTACCCCTCCTTTCGTCGATCAGGGGTCGAGGCGACATCCATAAACAACTGCTCCAAATTTTGTCCGGATTGAATTTCCCCTTCATATAACAGTTCTCCATGGTTAATGATGCCGATTCGATCGGCTGTTTGTTCCACCTCGGACAACAAATGACTGGAAAGGATGACGGTCACCCCTTGACGGGGTAGAGACCGAATCAGCTCACGAAGCTCATGAATCCCGACCGGATCCAGCCCGTTCGTAGGCTCATCAAGGATGAGCAATCGGGGGCGGTTGAGTAGTGCAATCGCAATACCAAGCCGTTGCTTCATGCCCATTGAAAAATTCCTTGCCGTTTTTTTGCCGGCCGTTGACAACTTCACCATATCCAAGACTTCATGAATTCGGGAATCCGGCAGTCCAAGCAATAGACTGCGAGTCTTCAGGTTTTCGAATGCCGTTAAATTTCCGTATATCGGCGGAGATTCGATCAGCGCTCCGATTTGCTTCAAATCCTGCCTGCTCCAGCGATGACCGTCAAACCAGATGCTGCCGGAGGTCGGTGCGATGATGCCGGTCAGCATTTTCAGCGTCGTGGACTTTCCTGCTCCGTTAGGGCCGAGAAGTCCATAAACACAGTTTGCAGGAACCTGCAAGGAGAGCTCTTTAACGACGTTTTCCTTGCCAAAGCGCTTGGAAACCTTCTGCATTTCTAATAATGGGCCGTTAACCAATGTCATCATTCCTATTCCTCAGTGAAATATGTTTAAATTGATGGGATTCTTTTACTCTTCGCGTATCAGCTCTGCCTCCAGAAGCTTCCGATTAAGTTCGATAATGATCCGTTCGGAGCTTCCCTTGGGCTCACCTTTATGCCGATAGACGGAACCGTACGTCATAGGATTCTTCTCCCGGATTTCATCGGAATCAAGGTACAGATAAGGCTTCTTCAGTTCGTCCTCGGTCCACCTCTTCCCCTTCTGATCCACATAATACGTCTCACCGATAAAGCCGATATGGCCTCCTTTAGACTTTGGATCAGCCTCCCCTTGCAGCTCATACAGTCTTCCGTCGAACACTACCCTGTCCAGCCGTCCTTCGTCGATCAGCTCCTCGATCGTTAGGTCCGTTTCCTTATCGAGCTCCAATGTATAGTGGGCTGTTTTTTGCGTCTCCTCAACCACCTTTTGGGTGAAGTGGTCCAGCCTTTCGCATCCTGTTAACAGGAGCAGCGCGCTAACCGTAATGAGGATCCAGCCTCGGGGCGTTTTCTTCATGTAAAAACCTCCTTCTACGCTTCATGTCAAATATGATGTCGTGAAATAACCTTAATCGGAAAATATCAGAGAACCATCAGGATTCGAAGATTCCATTTCTGCCATGCAAAAAAAAAGAGCCGCCTGCAAGGCGACTTCTAAAGAATCAAATCCATTTTTTGGGATTTGTCCAGGTCAGATTTCATGGCGACGATGGCGTGCAAGCAGCAAGATGAAGAAAGGAGCGCCGATAGCTGCCGTGAACACGCCGGCTGGAACGTCGAGCGGTTGAAACATCGTTCGGCCGGCCATATCGGCTAGCAGCAGGAGCAGCGCACCGATTAAAGCTGCCGCCGGCAGCAGAACGCCGTAGGAAGGTCCGACAAGCCTGCGGGCGATATGAGGCCCGATCAAGCCGATGAAACCGACGGCGCCGACCAGCGCGACCGAGGAGCCTGCAAGCGCAACGGTAACGAGAAGCAGCCACAGTCGCTGCCGCTGAACGGCTGCTCCAATGCCGGTCGCAAGCTGCTCGCCCAGTCCATGAACATTCAAGTGCCGGGCGTTCGCCCATGCAATTCCACCGAACAGCAGCGTCCAGGGAAGCAGGGTTAGCACCTGCTCCCATGTCGCGCCATAAACGCTGCCGGTCAGCCAAATATAGGCTTTCCCGGCGGATGTGATCGAACTGAATGCGAGGAGCAGCATCGTTAGCGAGCTTGCCCCTGCGGAAATGCCTACCCCGATCAGCACCAGCCGGATCGGCGAAACCCCGTTCTTCCAGGCCAGAATGTAGACCAGTCCTGAAACAACCAGAGCGCCTCCCATCGCGGCAACCGGCAGCCAGCCGATCCCGAGTCCCCCTCCCGCGAAGGCGATGAACGCGACGGCGGCAACCGAAGCGCCGCCGGTCATACCGAGCACATCCGGCGCGGCGAGCGGGTTCCGAATAAGGCCCTGGAGGATCGCGCCGGCAATGCTGAGTCCTGCTCCCGCCAATCCGGCCAGTACCAGGCGGGGCAGCCGCAGCATGCCGATAACAAAAGCTGAATCGCCGCCCGCGCCGGCTATCGTTCGGATAACTTCCAGCGGTGATTCCCATGTGCTGCCTAAGCAGGCTCCAAGGATAAATGACGCTATCAGCGCCGCCAACAGAAGTAACAGCGTTAGCATAGGCCGTTTGTCAGATCGTATGGAGGAGCGCGGTTTGCGGCTATTTAACGGAGCCATTCGGTTCATCCTGCTGCCTCCTTCGCGCCAAGCCCGCTGCGAGCGATATAAATGAAAAACGGAATGCCGATCAAGCCGGTGACAACGCCGAGCGGAAGCTCCCCGGGCTGCACCGGAAAGCGGGCGACGAGATCGGCCAGGAGCAGAAGTATCGCGCCAAGCACGGCGCTGTACGGGACGATCCAGCGATAGTCCGTGCCAGCCAAATAACGGGCGAAATGCGGCATGACCAGGCCGACGAAGCCAATCGCGCCTGCAGCCGCAACCGCGCTTCCGGCGAGCAGCACCACCGCGGCGGCGGTCATCGACTTCACCAGGCCGGTACGCTGTCCGAGTCCTTTGGCGACCTCTTCTCCTGAGCCGAGAATGGTTAGCGGATAGGACAAAGTCAGTGCCGTCGTTCCGCCCAGCACCATATAAGGCAGCACTTGCTGGAGTGTGGACATTTCTTTTCCGGCAACCGAGCCTGCCAGCCAGAACAGCACATTTTGCAGGCCGGACTCGTCCAATGCCAGCACACCCTGGGTCAATGCGCCGAAGAGCGCACTCAGCGCCGACCCGGCCAAGACTAAGCGAACCGGCGTCATGCCTCCGCCGGCAAGGGAGGCCAAGCCATATACCAGCAGCGCAGCTGCTGCGGCGCCGGCAAAAGCTGCCCAAACCAGCTGGGACAGCGAGGTAAGCGGCAGCAGCGTCAGCGCAAGAACCACTGCAAGCACGGCACCGGAATTGATGCCGAACAGCCCGGGCGAGGCAAGCGGATTGCGTGTTAAAGCCTGCATCAACGCCCCCGCCATGGCCAGCGACGCCCCGACCGCAAGTGCGAACGCTGCACGCGGAGCTCTCGTCGTGACGATGATGACATGCTCGTTATCCGCCGGATTGTAGCGGATCAGGGCATCCACTGTGGTGGCCGGATCGATCTGCGTCGTACCGATCGCGATGCTGGCCACGAACGCGATCCCCAACAGCAGCAGCGCACCCGCCAACCCCAGCAGCTTGCTGCCGTTATGTTGAAATAGAGGCTTCACCCGTAATCCCCCTCTTGTTGTCTGTTTTGGCGGCTTGGCGGCATGGCGGCATCCGTAATGGAGCGGCATCCAGCGCGGGCTAATAGCCGTCTGTACCGTGCCGGCATCGGATTCACACCGCTAGTGACGCCCCCCATAAACCGCTTTAGTCCAAATCGTAAAATTCTTTGAGATCCTTCAGCATTTCTTCAGCCGCTAGCGGACCGGAGCCGTTATTCCAGACCGCCGTGTCGACCTCATACACCCGATTGTTCTGTACCGCCCTGAGGTTCTTCCATAACGGATGTTCCGTCCATTCTTTGCGCAGGTCCAGCCGTCCGTCGTCTCTTGTAGCGCTTGTCTGATCGAACAGAATGTCCGCATCCATCTGCGGGATGTTCTCCTTCGAGACGAGTTTAACGCCCCAGTCCTCGCCCTTCTGCTCCGTCGGACGCGCTATGCCGAGTTCATCCAATACAAGGGCGGAGAAGCCTGTGTATACGATGCGCGCATGGTCGGCGCGGAAATCAACAATGCCGGCTTCGAGTTTCAGCTTATCTCCCATTTTCGCTTTGAAATCAGCAGCCTCGTTTTCCCAGCGCTCGAGAAAAGCTGTTTCCTCCTCCTGCTTGTTCAAAGCCTCCGCTGTCAGTGCAAGCGAACCCTTCCAGATATGTACTTCTTCCGTCATGACGGTTGGGGCAATTCCGCTGAGTTGTGTGTAGATTTCCTCGTGCCTTGTTTTGGATGCGATAATGACATCCGGCTTCAGCGCGGCGATCTTCTCCAGATTGGGCTGGTTCTCCGAGCCAAGATTCACGACACCGTCCATTTGCACGCGGATATAATTGTACCAAGGCTGTTCAATCCATGCCTCCACCGCGCCTGCCGGCTTAACGCCTAAAGCCAGCGCTGAATCCGTCGCTCCTTGGAACAGCGTCACGACCTTCTGCGGCGTTCCTTCGACAACCGTCTCGCCCATCGCATGCTTGATCGTTCGTTTGCCTTCATCCGCCACGGCCGAAGAAGTTTTCTCGCCTGAGGATGTTGATGCGTTTTGTGGCTGCCGGGTTGAAGAAGCACTGCCTTCTCCCCCGGTCTGACCGCATCCGGCCAGCAGCGTCAATACAGCCAGCCATGCCGAAAGCAGCAACATTCCGATACTACTGCGACGGATATTTGTAAAATTGTGAAACATGAAATAGGACCCTCCCTTATTGATCTATGACTCTAATTGATATTGATTCTCATTATTGCATGAACCGGTTTTCATGAAAATGAACAATGATCCGGACATATCCGACATCCACTCCAAATTCATCAGCTGTGGAACAATCCATCAGTTTTGCTTCCTTTCCGGGTCGACCGCCTTGCTCCGTGATTGGCGAACAGCCTTCGGGCAGGCCTCGCAGTATCCCCCTTCGCGAGGCACCCGGTAGTATAAACAGCAGGTCAGTCTGGTACGAGATATCCCTGGCTTCTGCTCTTGAAAAGCTTGAAATACATCGCTGCCGCTGTAAAAACGTGCGAACGGCTGCTGCCGCTGACCAAACGCCTCTGCCGGCAGCGTGTGCAGCAAAAATCGCAGATCGTCCTCGATTTTTGCTGCAGGCACCGCGTTTAATTTCGGTAATTTTTTTTCGTAGAGCGAGAAGAGCCTCACCGCCGTGTTCTCCCATAAAATCATGGCGGGCAATCCCGAGCTTCGCGAGAGCGATTGCCACAGCAGCGTTAAATGGAAGCGAACAAAGTTCTCCGCTGCCCGGAGCCGCCAGGATTCCCTGGATTCGGCGCAGGTCACAGCACGAGCACGGAGCAGGCCATCCACTGTCATCCCTTCCAGCCAATGACCGCCGGGCTCTTCGCCGCTCCGCAGCAGCACGCTCCCAAGCGGCAGGTCCAGCTCTTTGTCAAAGCAAGTAAGCGCATGAAAGAACGGCACCGCAACGACGGCCGCGTAGCGTTTGGCCAGCATCGAAGCCGCAATCGGGCGTGAATCGGTACCCAGGCGGATTGCCAGGTCGTCCAGGAATGCGTCACAGCCGTCGGACTCCAGCAGCGCCGAGGCGCGGACCAGCCTTGAAGCTGATAAGGCATCGTAACCGTCGATGGGCGACACAGTTGCCTGCACACGGTATTGAGCCTGCAGCGTTGCAGCTTCATCCGCATTCAGGGGGTGCGGCCGATTCATGGCAGCTCGACCTGAATATGCTTGACATTTGACATCAACATAGGCATATCTCCTCCGATGTGAATTCCATTCCAGCTCCAATGGTAACGATAATCATTATCAATGAAGGAGCCGATGACAACCTGTTTTTTGCGGCCGCTCTTTCTTAGTAACGCCCGCCCGTATCAAATCGGTGTTAGCAGCGTCTCGGCAATCTCGTCGACGATACGGCTCATTGCCAGCGGGCCGTAATAGCCGATCCATAGAGCGGTATGGCAATGACGGACCTGACCTTTCCTGACCGCGTTCATTTCTTTCCACACAGGGCTCTGCTGGTAAAGCCGCGTTTGTTCCCGGTTCGTATCATCGGTCAGCACGAACAGCCGGTCAGCTCTCAGTGCCGGAAGCGCCTCCAGCGGTATCATCGTGCTGGTGCCCTGCTGCATCCTTGCAAGCGGTGGAGCGGCGAGGCCGAGATCATCGTACAGCAGACGGGCTGTACGGTGCTTTTCGCTATGCAGACGAATGCTTCCGTCGCGCGGCCGGATAAGGGCAACCGTCTGTGCAGTTCCGTGTGCCGCCAGCTTGTGTCGCAATTGATCCAGCTTGGCGTTGTAGTCATCCAGCGCACGCAGCGCTTGCCAGTGGCGCCCGAAGAGTATACCAAGCCGCAGCAATGTCTGCCGCCAGTCTTCGTTGCGATCCAGCATGATGGTCGGCGCGATGGCCGAAAGCTCTTCATAGCAAAAGTCTTGGAAGGCGGTGCAAAGAATAACGTCCGGCTTGAGCTCCTTCAGTGCCTGCAAATCGGGCATCTCTTTGGTGCCTAAACGGACCATTCCGCTTAAGGGAGCAGCAAGCTCTGGCGGAAGGCCGGCTGCCGTCACTTTACAGGTAACGCTGCCTACGGGCCGTATTCCAAGCGCCAGCAACTGGTCGACATATTGATAGTCGAGCACGGCAATCCGCTGGGGCTTTTCCTCAAGTACAAGCATGCCCCGCACATGGGGAACGTTTATTTTCCCTTCCGCATGAGCGATACCGGCGGTGCACATCAAGGTCAGCGCCATCAAAGCACGAAACGCCTGTGTAGCGCTCTCTTTATGATGATAACCATTCTCGCTGAAAGGGACAATGATCGAATGCGACGGCTGAGATGGAGAAATCCGACACGCCGTGCTTCTTTCCAGACCGTTTTGCATCCGGCACTGCCTGTAAGTTGTTGGCGACATGCCGTTGTATTTTTTGAATAATCGACTGAAATAATAGCTGTCGGCATACCCAATCGCTTCAGCGATTTTTGAGATTGGATATTCGCTCTTTTCCAGCAGTATCTTCGCCTGCTCCATACGGATTCCGATCAAGTGTTCCAACGGGCTGTGGCCGAACCGGGCTTTGAATCCTCTTTGCAGCTGGCGGGTGCTCGTCCCGAGCCGCCCGGCTAAAGATGATAATGTCCAGGGTTCACGATAATGGGCTTGCATATGGCGGACAGCCGCTGTTACGATCCCTTCCTCAGGCCCTCCCCCTGCTTCCTCCCGCCGCTCCATTTCCGATAGCAATAACTGGACGAAAGCGTAAAACTGCCGCTTCACTTCCAGTCGATACATCGGATGGTCCTGCCCCCACAAATTATCCATCTCGTTTGCCATGCTGCGGTATGACGCTTCCATTCCAGCCGGAACGCAATAAGAGGAATAAAATTGCTTGATCGCATGCAGTGGCTGACTGATCTCCCCGGGAAGCTGCTGTGGAAACTTCGCTTTGTAAAGGATGATCAGAAATTCGAAGCCTGACGTGGCAGATCCGATGCGCAAACGCCCTCCCTTGCCTACATGGATGACCGGCGCGTCCTGCGAATGAAAGTTAGATTCTTCCGTCTCAAGCCGGGCGTTCCCGTTGACCAAGATAAGGAACAAATTAGAGGGCGCACCATATTCAAGCTGCTCGTGCGGCAGTAAACGCCTCCGGCGGATATCGGTAATATGTAAGGAAGCACTATTCCAGAGCAGTATTTGATCCCTTATCGACATGCTGGTTTGATCCTCCCGAGCTCATAAATTGGATTTGATCCTATTATAGATTTATTGAGAATGATTATCAATTATATTCAGCCGTTACCCATGGATGATATTGGATAAGTGTTGGGAATCGAGTTTATTGGTTTACATAATATATATTATGACATTATGGAAAATCCTGCATATTTATAACTGTTTTAACACTAGGTTAATCCATCGATAATAAAGCGGTTATACAATGGGTTTGGCTTTCAAGGCCCAGGCAAGCCCGTGCCTTCGAATTCACTATTATAATCAGGGGGACTTATGTTGAAGAAAAAAATGACGCTCGTATCCGTATTCGCTTTGGTTATCGCGCTGCTTGTCGGCTGCGGCTCCAGCTCCGGCTCGGGCAATTCAACGCCTGATGCCCCATCATCGCCGACTTCGACTTCCGAATCCACAGACGATTCAGGCGGTTCGGGCACAGCGGCTCAGACAATCGAAGAGCTGAAAATCAGCTTCGTCCCGTCCAAGGACCCGGATCAAATCGTTACGGCAACGGATCCGCTCAAGGAATTGCTGAAGAGCCAGCTGGCATCCGAGGGATTTAATGTCGGAAAAGTCAGCATTGATGTAGGAACCACCTATGAAGCCGTCGGCGAAGCACTGACCGCCGGTACAACAGATGTCGGTTTTATACCTGGCGGCACATATGCTCTGTACGATGACGGAGCCGAAGTCATTTTGACCGCCACCCGGGCCGGATTATCCAATGACTCCGACCAGGCCAAGGACTGGAACGATAATAAGCCGACCCAGCCGACAAGCGATCAGGCAACGTATTATCGAGCTCTGTTCATTGCAGGTCCATCCGATAAAGGTCAAGCATTGGCTGCCAAAATCAACAACGGAGAAAAACTGACATGGGAAGAGTTGAACGATGCGAACTGGGCTGTGATGTCCACCTCTTCCTCCGCGGGATACATTTACCCTACGCTGTGGATGCAAGACAACTATAACAAAAGCATTACCGACCTTTCCCATATCGTAACATCCGACTCTTACGGCAGCTCCTTCGCCCGATTGGCGGCCGGACAAGTCGACATTATCGTTGCATTCGCGGACGCAAGACGCGACTATGAAGAGCAATGGACAAATGAATTCGGCCGTAAACAATCGATTTGGGACGAAACGAATATTATCGGGGTCACTCAAGGAATTTACAATGACACCATTAGCGTCAGCAAGAACAGCCCAACCATGAACGACGAGCTGAAGGCCGCGCTTCAAGAAGCCTTTATCGCCATCGCCCAGACGGAGGAGGGGAAGAACGTAATCGCGGTATACAGCCACGAAGGCTACAAGGAAGCCCAGCCATCCGATTACGACGGCGAGCGCAAAGCGCAGGAGATTATTAAAAACTTGAAAAAATAATAAACGCCGCATCATCGTCAACGACTTATCTTTTGTTAAATGTGAGAGCATCAAGCCTTTAACCGATGTTCTCCTTTTTTTCTGTTCAGCAGCTGAATATGCGAGGATTGGGGTTTAGCCATGATTGAGTTTAACCATGTAAACAAGACGTATCACAACGGCACGAATGCGCTCAAAAATATTAATCTGAAGATCGAACAAGGAGAGTTTGTGGCCGTAATCGGTTTATCCGGTGCAGGCAAGTCGACGCTGATCCGCTGCATTAATCGCATGCACGATATTACCAGCGGCCAGCTTTACGTGAATCATGTCGATGTGTCCAAATTGAAAGGAAAACAAATTCGCCGCTTCCGAAGACGGATCGGGATGATCTTCCAGTCCTTCAATTTGGTCACTCGAATGAGCGTCATCAAGAATGTTCTGGTTTCCTTCGTGCCTGACCTTCCGATGTGGCGCAAGCTGACCGGTGTATTTACCAAGGAACATAAGCTCAAAGCATTGGAGGCTCTCGATAAAGTCGGCATTCTGGATAAAGCATACGTGCGAGTAGACCAGCTCTCGGGCGGGCAGCAGCAGCGTGTAGCGCTGGCGCGAACACTCGCCCAGAATCCGGATATCCTGTTGGCGGACGAGCCGATTGCTTCACTGGACCCGGTAACGTCGAAATTGGTTATGGACGATTTCAAAACCATCAATCAGACCATGAAGATTTCTGTGATCATGAACATTCATCATGTGGAGATCGCGCTGGAGTATGCCGATCGCATCATCGGAGTCCGCGAAGGCGAAATCGTCTTCGACGGGGCAGCCGATCAGGTGACCAAGGAAATCCTCGATAACATTTACGGCAGCAAGTCCAATGAAACTCGATATTTGGCGGAGGCGAAATAGGCGCATGTTTGATAAATGGTTTCCTCCCAAAAAAATGGTTCTGCCAAACGGTAAAATCGTCCTGGAAAAAAGATCGCGGCTTCCCCTTATCTTGCTCACGCTCGCAGCCGCAACCGCGTTATCCGTCAATTTGACGGGGTTCAGCCTGCATGTTCTGTTCTCGAGGATCCGTCAGTTTTTTATCATTCTAGGCGAGATGATCCCCCCCAAATGGAGTTATACGCCACAGCTGTGGGGAGCCTTGCTGGATACGCTGCAGATGTCCGTGCTTGGGTCGATGATCGGCGCCCTTCTGGCTCTACCGTTCGCCCTGCTTGCTTCGTCCAACGTCATTCGCAACAAAGCGGTCGTGACTATTTTTAAAGTTATGCTTAGCCTGCTCCGAACATTGCCGACGCTGGTGACGGCGCTGATTGCCACCTTCGTTTTCGGATTGGGACCGACGGCGGGCCTGGTGGCCATCCTGCTCTTTACCCTATCGTACGTCGGGAAGCTGCTGTACGAGCAGATCGAAAACGTCGACATGGGCTCCTTCGAAGCCATGGAGTCGATTGGCATGACCCGTGTTCAAGCCTTTCGCTATGCTATTTTTCCGGAAGTGCTCCCGCGCTATCTGTCCACCACTTTGTTTTGCTTCGAGGGGAACGTGCGCTATGCAGCCATTCTCGGTTATGTAGGGGCAGGCGGAATCGGACTCTTGATCAACGAAAATCTCGGATGGCGCGACTATCCGCGCGTAGGTATGATCATTTTGTCGCTGGTGGTCACCGTATACGTGATTGAAACGATCAGCGAGCATTTTCGAAAAAAGTTAACTTGAGGAGATCCATGCTATGACGACAATTGAGAAGCAGCTGCTTGCTTCCCCCCGCAATCATCGCTATTTGCTGACCGTGGCGGCAATCGTTCTGATTTTGTTCGCCTGGTCATTAAGCGCGGTAAGCTTTAAAGACGTGAATCAAAGCGGACTGGCAATCGCCCTTAACATATTGAAAGGCATTGTCCATCCGGATTTGGACCTGCTGTTCAGCGTCTCGAAGCAGAGTGTGCTTTACCTGCTCGTTCAAACGACGGCCATTGCATTTCTGGGTACGCTGGTGGGTGCCGTGCTGTCTGTTCCGCTTGCCTTTTTGGCTGCCTCCAATATCGTGCCGAAGCCGATCGCTTGGCTTACAAGAATGCTGCTTATTCTGATCCGAACGATCCCTGCCCTCGTCTATGGGCTGATGTTCATCCGGGTATCAGGTCCGGGACCGTTTGCCGGGGTGCTCACGATCGGGCTGACCTCGATCGGTATGCTGTCCAAGCTTTACGTGGATGCGATCGAGGAGCTGGACAAGAAAGTCCTGGAGTCGATGACATCCATCGGCTGTACCACCTTTGAGAAAATCCGCTATGGAATTATTCCGCAGTTGTTCTCGCTGTTCCTGTCCGTTACCATTTATCGGTTCGACATGAACATGCGCGAGGCTTCAATTCTTGGACTCGTTGGAGCCGGCGGGATCGGAGCGCCGCTGATCTTCGCTATGAACAGCTATAAGTGGAATCAGGTCGGCTCCATCTTAATCGGCTTGGTCATCCTTATCCTTGTTATCGAATGGTTCTCGAACAAGCTTCGATCCAAGCTGGTCCAAGGATAACAAAGCTCATCTGGCGGTCCTAGCATAACACTCCGGTCATCCGGAAACGCAAAATCCTCCGACCCTGATGCAGCATAGGATGGGAGGATTTTTTCATAGGATGTCATACTGTCATACGATGGTTGGTTTTGTTTTGTGCGAATCTATTTAGTAGACGACCTTCCAGTTATGATCGCAGACGGCATGGATGACCTGGTGCTTCAAAATATAATCGGCCAAAATCTCCGTCATGTCCGTCGGAATCTCCCTGACGACAGGCTTGTTCATCAACATCCGGAAGTTTCCGCCGCCTCCCGCCCGATAGCTGTTCATCACCACTTCGAACGTGGCGTCGAGATCCAAGGGACGTCCGTCCCGCTGCAGCTTAATAACCCGTTTGCCTTCGGGTCTTGAAATGTCAAGCTCATAGTCAATCCCCTCCCACATGTCGTAGTTGAAATGCTGGGGCTTCGGCTCCAGATAGCTCTCTGACACCTGTAATTGCCCCATCTCGTCCAGGGTAAAATAACGGGCGTTCTGCTCCAGCGCGTCCCGGATATCCCTTCCGGTCAGCAGGATCACTTTCAACGTATTGGGATAGATATAGTTGGACACCACATCCCGCATGGTAATTTCCCCAGCGAAGCCCCGGGCTTCATTCGTAAAGATCGCGGCGCAGGATATACTTGCTCCCGTAACCTCCATTTGCACCCGATTGACGAACTCCGTGAACGCGTGATCCCCGAGTCTTGCCTTGAAGGGGTCCATGATGGACAGATCGCCCTCGGCCCTGCCGATCGGCTGATCCAGCCAGGCCTGCGTTTTCCGTTCTTGCTCGGCAAACATGGCAAGCATGACACGATCCGCCTCGGCTTGCTCCGCATGCAGCAGCCGCACGCTTTTGCCGCCGATCGACCATCCCCCCTCCTGCTCCCGCTCGAACGTCAGTTGAACCTTGGCGATCGCCTGTCCGGCGAAACCGGGCTGAGCGAATAGAACGCCGTTCAGCTCCCCGGCGAGCATCCGGTGCTGATGCCCGGTCAGCAGCACTTCTAGGCCTTGGAGATGCATGCACATCGCGTAGCCCTGATTTTCCCCCGTCAGCGGCTCAGTAGGGGCTCCGGTAGCAGGATCCCGCTCGAAACCGCCATGGTAGCATATGATAACCGCGTCGGGACGCTCGCTGTCTCGAATATGGTTGATCCACCGCTGGGCGGACTCCAGGGCATCCTCAAACATTAAGCCGGAAATGTGCTTAGGCTCTTCCCAGTGGGGAATATAATGGGTCGTGACGCCGAGCACCGCTACCCGAATCCCCTCCTTCATCTCAAAAATCCGGTAAGGCTGCCCGAATGCCGGACGACCGCCTTGTTCGTTCATAATATTCGCGCACAGATAGGGACAGGCAGCGTCCTCGATCGCTTGATTCAACAGCTCCTGCCCGTAATTGAACTCATGATTGCCGATCACCGCCGCATCGTACTGGAGTGCGTTCAGCGCGCTTGCCGCGGGGTGCATGCCGGTTCTGTCGTACTTGGCGTAATGATACATAAACGGCGTACCTTGAAGAAGGTCCCCGTT
Organism: Paenibacillus ihbetae; assembly: GCF_002741055.1. NCBI lineage: Bacteria > Bacillati > Bacillota > Bacilli > Caryophanales > Paenibacillaceae > Paenibacillus > Paenibacillus ihbetae. The sequence continues at coordinate 159,202 of NZ_CP016809.1, forward strand.
GTCCAGCAGTATAAGTTGCGGGGCTTCCAGCCGTTCTCTGTGAATGATCTCAGCCAGCTTGGCGAGCCCAATGGGCTTGTCCCCGGGCCCCCGATAGTCCGTCGGATAAATATGGCCATGAATATCGCTGGTTTCCAATATCGTTACGACTACTTTTTCTTTCGACTCCACTCCGCGTGTCCTCCTATCGTCTTATCTTTCAGACATTACAGTCTTTCTATTATACGGGTGGAGTATTATGGATATATAAAACAACATGATAAGGGGGTAAAAATGAAAATGATCTCATTTACCGACGGAGGCTCCGCACTAAAAGTGCTATTCGGTGAGCATCGCTTTTCCCTTCTCCTCATACCAACGGATCATTTTCCAGGAACCATTCATCTTTTTCCATATAGGTTAGTTTGATTCTAGCGATTTAATGATGCTCGGAATTTCAATTAATTCATCGCAAATGGCATCGGGCAGCTCCGACGAAACCTCCTTTGCTTTAAGGATCGTATACATTCCAAGCTCCTTGGCAGGGATGATATCTGCCTGGATGCTGTCGCCAACAAATACGGTACGCCTTCCGATGGAATTCAAATGCTTCAGAGCCATTTGAAAGATGGCATGATCAGGCTTCTTGATATTCACAGAACCGGAAGTAACAATGCCGGTGAAATAATCGCGAATGCCTAAAGCTGATATTTTGTTTCGTTGATAAAAATCTCGGCCGTTCGTGACGATTCCCAGCTTATACCCATCCTCCTTTAACGAATGGAGCATCTCATGCAGCCCAGGATATCCAACACTATAATGATGGAAATTTTGGTTTAGATCAGCAAGCAGCTCATGATATAAATTCCCGTCAATCTTGAAGAACTCGACTAACCTTCGGTACACTTCTTCTTTCGGCATAATCATAAGGTTAAGCTCCGAAAATTTTAGGGTGAATTCGTTCATATCCGGAATGAATTCGTCCAAAGAATATTGCTCATATTGATAAATGGAAAAATTGACTAGTGACTGGGTCTTATTGAGCAGGGTTTGGTCAAGGTCGAAAATAACCGTATCGATAATGTTCAACATACGCTTAGCATACCACATATTGGAAACCACTACGTTCATCGCTATAAAAAATATGTAGCTGGCCGGCTCGATCCAAGGTCCGGCCGGGTTAGAGGCGGTAACGACCTAAATAAAGCCAACCAGAAGATTCTGGCTGGCCTTATGAATGGAAACGATGATAGCCTTGATATTCATGACTTTGCCTTTTTGGATGGGCATGCTCTTGTTTTTTTCTTTGATATTTTTTGTAGCCTCTACCCTCGTATCTGCCTCCTCAGGTAAGCGCTTATCGTCAACGGAGAGAAAATCGCGATCAACAGCAGCACAACACCGATGCCAGCCGCCAGTTGAGCGGCATCCACCGTTCCGTCCAGCAGTCCTCGCGTGAGGGTAACGGCAATGCTGATCGGATTCACGTCGATTGCCACCTGCAAAAGACGCGGCATGGTGGAAGTGTCGACAAGCACGTTGCTGGCAAATAGGAGCGGGTACACCATCATCATGCTTGTCCCCGACACGGTCTCCGGGCGCTTGGCCACATTGCCGATGAACGCAAATACCCAACTGACGCCCAGGGCGAAGAAGAGGACATAAAATGCTGCTGCCAAAGTGCCCCCGATACCAACCTCCGGACGAAATCCGAGCGCCAACCCCATTGCCAAGACAACGAGAAGTGCCGCTGCATAACGCAAGCTATCGGCGATGATCGAGCCGACAATGGCGGCAGGCTGCCAGAACGGCATCGTGCGAAACCTGTGGTAGACGCCTTTGGCGATATCCGTGCATATCGTTGTTCCGCTGTACACTGTCATGGGTACCACCGTCAGCACCAGGATGCCCGGCAGCACATACTGAATATAGCCCCGGACGGAGCCGGCAATCGCTCCGCCGAACAGGAAGGTGAAAATAAGCAGCATGATGATTGGCGACAGCACGGCTTCAACGGCAAGCCCGAAGCTGTTATTACGTATGTGATACAGCGTTCGCCGCATGAACAGACCTGTCGCTCTCAAGCCGCCAGGGCTCTGGCCAGGCTTTCGCGCACGGGTTGCTAACATGGAGCTCATTGCGTCGCCTCCTTTCCGGGTGTGGCGGCCAAAGCGAAGAATACGTCGTCAAGGCTTGGATCACTCAAGGCGAAATCCTCGATCGCCGTCTGGTGTTCCATAAGCGTACCGATCGCAGCGTGTGCCAGCGAAGCTTCCCGAATGGCCGTTTTAACGATTACCCCGTCTTCACCCGTATGGGCACTAAGTCCATGTTCGTTAGATAACAGGCGACAGACCCCATCCGGATCGGTTTCTGCCGATATGCGGATCGTCAGTGTTTTGCCGCCGGTCGATGCTTTGAGCTGCTTCGGCGTGCCGGTTGCGATTACCCTTCCGTCTGCGATGAAGCCGATCCGATCGGCCAACTGGTCTGCCTCTTCCAGATACTGCGTCGTTAACAGCACGGTTGTCCCCGTCTTCACCAGCCGGCGAACCGCCTCCCACAGCTCGCGCCGGCTCTGCGGATCGAGTCCGGTGGTTGGCTCGTCGAGGAACATCACCTCGGGCTGCGAGAGAATGCCGGCGGCAAGGTCCAGGCGCCGGCGCATGCCGCCGGAGTAGGTTCCGACGGTTCGATCGCCTGCATCCCCCAGCCCGAATGCTTCCAGCAGCTCACATGCCAGCGCGCCGGCTTCTTTATGCGAATAGCCGTGGAGCCCGGCGAACAGCCTCAAGTTTTGCCGGCCGGTCAGCGATTCATCCAGCGCCGCATATTGGCCGGTTACGCTGATTCGCCTGCGTACATCGGCTGCTTCGGCGACAACATCGCTGCCGCAGATGTACGCGGTTCCCCCATCCGGACGCAGCAGGGTGGTTAACAGGTGCAGCGTTGTTGTCTTCCCTGCTCCGTTTGGCCCAAGAAGCGCGAACAGCTCTCCGTGCCGAATCGCCAAATCCACCCCGCGCACAGCCTCATGCCCCCGGAAGGATTTGCGCAAGCCTTTCGCTTCAATGGCGTACGTCATGGGCCCTTCCTCCAATCTATTATAGAAACTCCCGTTTATGCTCGTCTGCCCAATCGGCGAACGTACGCGCCGGCCGCCCGAGCACCTGCTGGACAGACGGCAGCACCGTATATCCTGCCTCCGGCGGATTTTTCGCAATCTGCACGAAAAATTCGACGCTCTCCTCGTCATACCCCTGCTGCCGCCACTGCTGCCTTGCATCTTCCTCTGTCAGTTCGACGAACGGGATTTCCTTGCCAATCGCTGCAGCGATGGTCCGTACGGCCTCCTTGCGTGTAAGCGCTTCGGGTCCGGTCAACGCATAACTGCGCCCATGATGTTCATCCTCCAGCAGGGCCAGGACTGCAACCTCTGCGATGTCCCCTTCGTGTACCCGCGCGCTCAAAGCGTCTCCATAGAATTCCCGTACAACGCCTTCCGAACGGATCGTATCGCGCCAATCCACCAAGGCATTGGCCATAAATTCTGCAGGCTTCACCAGCGTCCAGTGCATGCCGCTTGTTCTAAGCGCTGCCTCGACCGGCCCCTCTTCATAGCCTACCAGAACGACTATGCGTTTAACGCCTGCTTCATTAGCAACCCCAATCACTCCCGGGTTCGTATTCAGATCCGCGTTCGGTTCGTCACTTGAAGTGATCAGGAACATTGCGTCTACCCCTAGCAATGCATCCTTCAGCGTATCCGGCTTCATCAAATCGCCTTCGGCGATCTGCACGCCGTCCGGCAATTTCTTTCTCGCCCGCTCCGCATTTCTCGTTAATGCGCGCACGGAAGCGCCTTGCTTCAACAGCAGATCCGTCACATGCTGCCCAACCGTACCTGTTGCTCCAGTTACCAGAATTGTCATTTCCGATCTCCTCCTCGTGGTTTCGCGTAATGTTGGCGAATGGCTTCGATATGCGCGATGACGTCGCGCTGAAGGTCGTCCGGCGATATAATTTCAACGTTCGTCCCGTAGCTCGTGATGACCGATAATGCATACTCTTTTTTATAAAAGGTCGTGCGAACTTCAACGCAATCGCCCTGATATGTGCATTCCCCCGGGAATTGCTCCAGTACGCGAGTACGTACCGACAGGTCGAAACGAAGATGCGCCTGAATTCCTTGCACTTCTTCCTGTTCCGGCTCATCTAGCAGGGGCTGCGGTATAAACGTTTCCTCCATTACCTCGAGTTCCGTAATCCGCGAGATGCGAAAATACCGTTTCCCACGGCGTGACCTGCAGTACCCCTCCAGGTACCAGACACCTTTCTCCCAGAGCAAATTTCCCGGCTCCACACTGCGCTCGGACGGTGTGCCGGATGCGCTCGTGTACGCCAGCCGAACGATGCGCGATTGCCGTATGGCCTGAAACAGCCGCCGAATCCTATCACGTTCGCTTTCCGCCGCGCTCATGCTCAAAATGACTGCCTCACGGCTGCCTTCGCTTGCCAGTCCCGGGTGCAGGCTGACCAGCTTCCGCATCGCGGGCGCAACAGCGCCTCCCATCGAACCTTCCATCGCCTTCAAAAGCGTGTAGATGACTGACAAGTCGTCGACTGAGAAATGCTGCCGTGTCAGAAAATAGCCGTCCATCAGCTCGAATCCGCCGTCTGCGCCGGTGAACGATGCAACCGGAATACCAGCCATATTAATTAACTCGACATCACGATAGACCGTGCGCACCGATACTTCAAACTTGGCTGCTAATTCCGTTGCGGTCACTCTTTTTTTGGCCATCAGCTCAAGCGTCATTCCAAGCAAACGCTCCAGTCTCACGGGTATCCTCTCCTCTGTCGATGAATCTCTATCGGATCATCTGCCTTCAATCCTACATGGCGAATTCTGACAACATGGTTGTCAGGATTAAATCGGCAGAAATTATTTTCACTTCAAGCGGCACCCATTGAACAGTTCTTCCTCTCTAACAAACGAGTACCGCAGGTAAAAGTTGAACAGCGGCAGTCATTTCCTTAAGACTGCCGCTGCGGTATATAACTAGCTATGATTGTGTTCTAGTACGAAATGGATCACGTCCGTCGCAAATCTTTCCGGTTCCTCAAAATGAGGCATATGACCACTTTCTTCATATACCTTCAATTGCCCTGTTCTAACGTCATTTACGAATGAATACGTCTGCTCTTCGCAAATAATGGGGTCATGCCGGCCTTTGATCAAAAGTACAGGCATTGTCAGTTCTTTAAGTTTAGGAAGTAATGAATCGAAAATGCACCCTTCCGCGAAAATTTTTGAAACATGAAGATTCGTTCTTCTTCCAAACTCCTCCAGCTCACGTTCCGAATATGTCATCTTGGTGTAGTTGCTGCCAACGTTCGGAGTATAAACCTTCATTCTTAAATCTCCCAGTCCCTGACCTAGCTCAATAAAAGCATCCAAGATTTCCGGCGGCGATTGACCTCCGTTGGCGATGTCGATACAGGCTGCCATTTTTTCAGCATCGCCAATACTTTCATACAGGCTTGCAGCTTTGCGCGTGGATAAATCTCGAGAACCGCTTGAGTACCAGCATTTTCGGTTTAATCCACCCCTGCAGCGGCAAACACCAGCACTCTCCCATCGGCATTGATCACCTGCGTGCCGTTGTCCAGCTCCGCCAATGGCCGGTCCCAATGAACGTGTCCGCAGCAAACAAGCAACGGAGGCCCGGCGATAAGCTCTCGCCGGATCCCGGCATGGCCGGGAAGCCCACATGCAGGCACATCTGGACCTTGATGCAGCATGAGCACATCTGGATTGCGCCGCAGCAGTTTTTGCAGAGCACGCAAATAATCTTCCTCCGGCATCCGATTCGGCTTGTCCGCTCTTCCTGTTATCCCGCCCAGTCCGGCAATATTCAGCCCGCTGTGCAGCGTCATTCTAGGCTCGTCATAAAAATCAACGCCCGGGGCGGCCTCAAGCCTCGCTTTCCCTGCGGACGTAACCATATCGTGATTTCCCGCTACGCCCAGCACGGTGCCGAAATGCGAGCGGAAGGCTTCCCACACGGGAAGCGGATCGCCGCTTGAACCTCTATGAGCCGGGTCTCCGTACAGATCACCGCACAAGAGCACGACGACACGTTCCGGATCAAACCGGGCACCATAGCTATCGAGCAGTAAGGCCAGAAATTCAGGAAGCTCCTCCCCAATCTGCCTCACTCGCTGCTCTCCATCAATGGCTCCATGCCCTGCTGCGCCTTGCAGATCGGAAGCCAGGATTAGTGCGTCTACTTCATCCGGAAGCCCAACCATCTCTCCGAAGTATATCGGTAGATATTCATAGTTGACCCCCCTGCTCCCCGGAGCGGCTGCCGTATAAGGCAGCTGCTCGACCGGTTCCTCCGCGATGCTGACTACTTTCAGCCGGGCTTCCCCTTTGCGACGTGATTTCATTACAACCTCAACTCCTGATTGCACGCTTTACCCAATGGTGGATACAACATTGCCGTCTTGGTCCTTGATATGAGTTTTAACGACTTGAATGGTAAATCCTTGATAACCCGCCAACTCGATTCTATCTTCCTTCGGCAGCAATTTTCGCGAAAGCTCGTCCGCGGTCGCCTCATCCAGCCTGAGTAGAACGCCTTGCTCCCCCGCTTCGTATCCGGTTTCCGCCCCAGGCTCCAATACAACCCTTAAATCTTGGCTTGCCAACATCAAGTCCTTCCCTTTCAGCAGCCGGCCGCGAAGCAGCTTGCCGACCGTTCCTGCCTGCTTTGCCCCCAAGGTGAGCACGGCCGGCGTCTTGCTAAATAGACGGTTTCTGCCGGGCTCCCAAGCCAATTGATCCACAAATAAGAAACCGGTATTCGAACCGTCCCGCTCCATGCCGTTCTGGACGGTCTCCGCTATCGCAGGAATCCGCAGGAGCGAATCTCGGGACAAATCGGTGATATAGCCGGGAAGGTCCGCTTGGCTGGCTTCCAATACGCCCGAAGTGCTCCATGTTTTCATCGCCTCCAGCTCATCCTCCGTAATCCCGACCATTTGCAGAAATTCAACTTTTCCATTGGGCGTGCCGACACCAGGGAGCTCGGGATCTTCTACGAAGGCGAGCGCGGTTAACTGCGTATCAGCCCCTAAACAAATCGGACCATTTGCGTCCAAATAATCGCCGGAAGCGAAAACGTTCCCGCTGCCAAAAACATAGCGTCCCATGTTCTGGAGCAGGTTCAGCGCCCACATTGGCGGCTCCTCCTCATCTTCCGTGCGCGCCACTCGAAACGTAAGTTCAAATCCATAACCGCTGTACTCCGTATTTTCCGATTCCTTCTCATACAGCTCGGAGAATCCGAACGTCACGATATGCCAATGCGGCAGCGGCTTCTCCGCTTTATAGGCACTCAGACCGTCCAGCGGGTCCTTGCCCCCAAGCATGTAAGGTAGAACCGTACCGTAATGCTTAGGCTCCTGGGCCCCATATAGCTTTTTCATTTGCTCTTCAATTGCATCCCAACCGGTTGTAACTGCTTCTTCGTTCATCTTGTTCCCTCCAACTTTGTTTATTTCGTATTAGCCCCAATGCGGGCAAAGGCAGCTTTCGTTGATCACCTTTGCTTGAAAGTCTATAATACGCGGCAAAGGTCACACTGACGTCGATTGCCTCAAAAAAAGACAACTCGAGCTTGAATGACTTGGGCGCGGTTATTTTCTCCGTATCGTAAATCACGATGCCAGAACTCAAGGATGCCACCTGCATATATACCGCAATTGTTAAAGTTATGTAGTATGTAATACGTTCTAAGGCTCTATATGACATAAGGAAATGGAGCCCAGAGCTTTCATCCGGTAATCGTGGAAAAGAGGCAATAACCCCAATTTTTATGTATGTCGGTAATAATTATGTTGATGCATGATCCAATGATCTTAGGGACTTCCGGGCGAATTACATGATAACCCCTCCTCACCGTTTGTGTTTTTTTGCTGTATTCGAGCTTAAGCTCTTTCGTTTACACCCTAGGCCAAGCCATTGGGTTCAACCGGTTTACTGAGCCAGTGCTCGTCGGTTTGCACATGATTTTTCCGGACAAACTTGGCGACCGAGCGCTTAAAGTCCTCATAAGGAAATTCGGAGGCGAGCCGCACAACGTACCCCTCCTGCTCTCCGCCGCAACGGGACTGCTTCGTGTAGCACTGCTTTGCAGCTTCTTCGCTCCACACCCCGCGGTACAGAACCGGAACAAGCGGAATTCCTAATTTCTCCGCCCACGCCTCAGTTTCATCCCAAGACAGGCAGATATTGCGGTCGTTCCAGACCGAGAACAGCATGAAATAGCCGGGCAAGGAGGTATACAGCAGCGAATGCTTGGCATATACATTCTCTCCGCAAAGCCGGTACCCTTCCGGAATCATATACCGGATTCCTCCGTGCAGCGTCTTCACATAGTGCCGGGAAGAGTGATCTTTACTGTCGAGCGACCTGGCGTGAATGAAGTTCGAGTACATCGTTGTGTTCTCTCCATCCATTTTCTCGGTAATCACAACCTCTTGTCCTGCAAAATGGTCCGTGTTTCGCAAAATTTTATCATCGTCCGTATAGCTTCTGGACCAGGGCAAGTGCATCGTTTTCGGATATTTCACTTTATTCATCTCATCACCTCTATTTGGCAAACGTGTCCGCTTCCGCGAAGAAATACAGCTCTGCCAGCATCCGGTCGCCAAGCAAATGATAGATCTTGGAAGCACCGGCATCACCGCCGTGCAGAATCTCCATATGGAAGCTCACCATGTTCACTACATGCAAAATAAAATCATCGCCATACCCCAGTTCCTTCAAAACATGGCAGACGATAATGGCCGATACATGCTCATGTCCAAAGTAGGAGTAATACCCCCGGTTCGGCTTCCATACCTTGCACAGCGGCTTGCCAGTATCATGAAACAAGGCTGCCAGCTGCATTTCGAACAGATGCTCCCCTTCGTAAAACGTATGGACATACTCCAAAACGGCATGCGTATGCTCGGACAGCGTTTTGGAATGATGGGGATTTTCCTGGTCATATCCCAGCATCACGCTAAAATATGGAGAGCGCCGCAGGTAAGCGAACAGCTCGTCATGACCCGGGTTCCGTTCAAGAAGCCGCTCTAGTGCGGCCCGCTCTATACCGGCATCTGCCGGCGTATGGACGATATGCAGCTTATTGAAGCCTTCGGCAAGCAAGGGAAACTCGAAGTTTTTGGCATATTTCTCAAGCACCTTTTCCTCGATTTTACGCTTTCTCGCCTGTACCCGTTCTCTGGCCAATTCGTAGGGCGTGATACAGACATGGCATTCCACCGGAAACGAGCTAAACCGCTTCAGGAATTGTATCCTTCGGTCGCGGGCAACATTGGTCGCATCAAATACGACGTTTCTTCCCGACCCCAGCGCCTGCTCAATCTCGGCAAAAGCTTCATCAAAAATCCGGTAGGTGTTTTTCTGACGCGACTCGCTCCCGAACAATCTTTCCCGGATGGCATCCGTCGCCACAAGCACGGCTCTTTCCCGTTTGCAGCACTCTTTTGCGTATTCGCTCTTACCGCTGCCGGGAATGCCGGCCAGCATATGAATGGTGTTCATCTTCATCACCTCCTTTCCGTGCGCTAAATGACAGTAAATCAACCGTCTCCGCTCAATAAACAGACAACCCAATGAAAACAAAAAAAATCGGCGAACGAAAGGATAAACACATTCATTCGCCGATTGAACAAGAGTATGGGACTTGCTATTCCGCAAAATCTACGTGTCTTTTCTTTCTGCAAGGATGCAGCTTTTCATTAACTTATCGTTATCGCCGCAGCATTATGACCATCTTTACATGATACACTGGAAAAGCAAGGAAGCGGTAGGTACAAAGTATTCAGAATGGCGGGTGGTCCTACATACGCATGAGCGGAGAAGGAATGGGTCGATCGGGCAAGTCAGCGCCTGAGGGGAATCCCTTGTGTTTTTATGACTGGACTCTAACAATCCCTCCTCCAATCCTCCATCTGGAAAATGCACTTAACACGGCGCACCCAATTGATATATGAGCATAAAGTCCTATGAATGAAATGCCTTCCAGAACTCCCCCTCGGTATTTAGGATGTTCATGATCTGAGTGAATGGAATTGTGAATGTCGGAAAACCAGCAGCATAAGGAGCGATCTCATAGGGGGCAAACACCAGATGCAGCGCGTCCTCGGTTACGTAAAAGGGCTGATTGGCAGAGATTCCCTTATAGCTATCCGGAAATACATACGAATAGTGCGGATCCTCTTGAATCTGCTTGCCGACGATACGGCTGAGCTCCTTCACATAATCACTGCCCGGCTTAAACAAATCCTTCAATTCATACATCGTCCCCTTGTCAAGATTGATCACGGCATACACTTTGGTAGGCATGCCATGCGCGGCACCAAAGGGATAGTTATATCCGGTGAGCTCCAGTTCAAGGAGCTGCTGCTTGTAGAAAATAACGTCAAAATCACCCGTATACGAGTAATCCAGCTGTTGGTTCGGAGGAATAGATTTGACCTGCGACATTTCCCTAAGCTTCGCATTCAACGTTTGCTGAGCTGCTTGATCCCTCATTCCCGCGAGCTGTGGATAATAAACTAAGTAATCCGGATTGGGTTTATACTTCTCTTCGATGACCTGATAGGGCGGGTTCAGCGGAATAACCGTGTTTTGCCTCCATATGACGTGGCCTGACCGGTCAAGGTAAGACAAGCGCTGATCGACCAATGCTTTAATTAGCCCTCCGGGTTCCAGCGTGAGCGAACCGCTGCCGTCCACTCGGGGATATCCTGGGGCGGGATGTCCTGTACGGTCAATGAAATACGTCTGCTTCCCGTCATAAACCGAAGCCAAGCCGTGCTGGTAGTCGGAGACATCACGATACATAAATTCAGTAAGTCTCTTCCCTCCCCAATCGGCAATGGCATAGATCGAGCCAATATATGGCTGGTCGGGATCAACTGCACGCCCAAGCGCAAACCGTTCTTCATTCATATCCCGAATATCGTTATACTCCGGCTGGATGATCCATTTACCTTGTGAATCAATGACCCCGTACTTCCACCTGTAATCCTCCGCCGTGTTCACGATCGCTCTGCCTTGATGAAACGGAAATGCCGAGGTGTACGTCGGCGATATAACGATATTCCCCTGCTCGTTGATGTAACCATATTTACCGTTTGGATCCTGCTGAAAAGCCAACAGCCCATCGCCAAGCGGTCCGACATAGGCAAATGGATAGTCGGCCAATCGCCGGCCATGGGAATCTATGAGAGCGTAATGGTTGTTTTTTATCTTCACAACGGCTTTCCCATCGGCAAAATCATTCGCTTCCTCGAATTGGGCAGGAATCACCTCCCGGCCTTCTGCATCAAGATATCCGTATCGGCTGGCCGCTCCATTACCGCTGCCCTGATCGGTTACATAATAAACCGCCCTGCCTTCCTTAAGTGCCGAAATGTACGGATATGCTCGTCGCGTCAGCACATTTCCATGTTCGTCAATCATTTTAAATCCCTGATGATCGATCACAATCGCCTGATGCTCCGAGAACGGACTGATGGACTGATATATGGGCGCTACTACATAACGTTCAGATCTGTCAATAAGACCATAATTGCCGCGCATCCCTACAATGGCAAGGCCATTATCCTGAAAATCCTGTGCATCTTCATACTTTGGTTGTATGATTAATTTTCCGCTGCGATCAATATATCCCCACTTGGTTCTATTCGTGGTCTTTACGGAAGCCGGAAATAATCCGACCGGCTGCCGGGGCTCCCACCTGCTGGCCAGCATTCGCTTGATCCGGCTCTCAAGCTCTAACAGCGTTTCGCGTGCAGGGTAAGGCTCCCGGAAACGGAGTGCCATGCGAACCGACGCCAGAGCCGCCTCCGGCATTCCAGCCCGGTATTGCGCATCCGCCAGGTAATACCAATAGAAGGAATAATCCGGATGTTTTTGCGTCAGCCTCTCGTAGTATTTTACGACGACAGGAAAGTAACGAGGGTAAACATCCGGCGCGGTCACAAACCTCCCTTGGCTCCACCTGACGACTTCGACTCGATAGGCTTCGCCCGTATCGTGTATCCATAACACAATTTCAGCTTGGCCATCCGGTCCCGAAACCCCCGGGATATCCAACACATCGATATAGCTGTAACTCATTTCAGGAGGTGCGATATCCTTAAGTCCCTCCGATGTCCAGTCGTAAATTGACAATTTGGACCAGATGGACCCAACCTGCCAACCAACGATAATTTGGTTCTTGCCGGGAGCCATCACAGGAACCGCACCTAATAAAGTGACCGCATATCCCTGTCCCATGATATTGGCAATGACCTCATAGCTGCCATTGCGGTCATTTAGCACAAACAGATAAAGCTCATCATTCAGTCGGTATACACCGGCTATTTCGGGAATCCGATCTCCCGTGATGTCGGCAGCGATAACTGCCGCATGATCCATGGGCTTACCAATGGTGACAAGCTCAGCACCGTGGGGCAGATAGGCTTTAGCGATTTGCGCCAGCTGCTGATCGTTAACGGTCATTTGGGTATCCTCCCTTGCTCAGAAGCAGTCTCGCCTAATCGTATGCTGACGATGGTCAAATATGCCCTCATGGAGCAAGGGAGAAGTGAGCATGTCCCAGTTCTTTCTTAGTTTGCAGCCGTTCCTTTTCTGCGGAAGTTCGCCGGGCCGACGCCGTAACGTTTGCGGAACAGTGCGGCAAAATGATTGTAACTCTGAAAGCCAACATCGACTGCGGCCTCACTTGCCGTGCGGCCGGCGTGGGTCATGAGCAGCGCAGCTTGCTCAAGACGCATGCCATTCAACGTTTCCAGGATCGTCTGTCCGGTCTCTGCTTTGAACAAGTGAGAAAGTCTAGAAGCCGAGAGCCTCACCGCAGCTGCGAGCTCATCGATGGTCAGAGGCTCCTGCATCCGCACGGATAGAATGCGCAGCACCTGGCTAACCCTAGGGTCATGTCGGTCTGCAAGCTGCTCGGCGACAAGCAGGAGCAAGCTGCTCAGCTGATTCTCGCACAGCTCCTGCCACAGCTTCCCGCGATCGCGGAAATCATGCAGCAGCGTCCGGAATATCCGCAGCACGCGTCGCTGTATGGTCCCGTTCGGCATTTTGCAAACCCATGCTTCGTCGTCGGGCATCAGCGTAGTTTCCGGCAGCCGCTGAAAGTGCGCCCACATGAAATGCCATACCCCGCCCGCGATCGTCCCGTACGTGTGGGGCACCCCTCTCCGTATGACTGCGACATCACCTGGACCGCAGGTTTTCTCACCCGCGGGGGTTCGCAAATATCCGCCTCCTTCGATCGTGTAAAAGATCAGCCAGTCATCGATTCCGTTAGGGCGCGTCATCGCGTAGTTTTCGTTCTCCCGAAAATGTCCGATCAATACGCCTCTGTCTTGGGCTCCATGCTGCTTAAGGTTATCAACCAATGCGCTTTCCTCCTATAATCATATCCCTTGACTCCTTCTCCTGTTAAAATAAGGGGTTCTGCCCATTATGTCCAGCAGCATAGCAGAATCCAGCCAGTTATGAGCATGAATGCGACTTCAAGGCTTCGCCCCCTTCCATTAAACTGTAGATAATTCATCACGGAGAGGAGCATTTGATATGTCGCAGGTGTTCAAAGCGTTGTCCACAGAGCAAATGAAGCAATTTGAAACCGAAGGTTATCTGATTGTAAAAGAGGTTTTTCATCCGGAGGAGGTTGAGGAGATCCGCATGACTTTCGATGAGATCGGACAAACAACGATCCCGGGTTTTTTCGAACCGGATCTAAGCACGGACCGGTCCGACCCGCTGAAGCGGTTCCCCCGTGTCATGCATCCGCATCGGTTCAATCCGGTTGCCATGAAGTACATGCTTCATCCCGGCGTCATGACGATTCTAGAGGACTTGTACGGTGAGGAAGCCTACGCAGCACAGAGCATGTTCTATTACAAACCCCCGGGATCCAGAGGACAGGCGCTGCATCAGGACAACTTCTACTTGAAGGTCGAGCCGGGCAACTGCATCGCCGCTTGGACGGCGATCGACCGGTGCGACGAGGAGAACGGCTGTATGCTGCTTGTGCCGAAAACGAATACGTACGAGATCGTCTGCCCGGATGTGTCGGATTCTAAGGAGTCGTTCACAACGCACTATGTCAAGCCGCCAAAAGACGAGAAGCCGGTGCCGGCCGTCATGGATCCAGGTGATGTGCTGTTCTTTAACGGAAACCTGATTCATGGCTCATACCGCAACAAATCAAAGGACCGATTCCGCCGGGCGTTCATTTGTCACTACGCCAACTCCAGTGCCGACAAAATTTCGCGCTGGTATAACCCGCTTTACCGTGCCGACGGGACCGCGCTTGAGCTCGAAGGCAATCCTGACGGAGGTCCCTGCGGCATCGAAACGCCAGCCTATCACTGAGAACGTAATGAAGCCCGCTTTCATTGGGACATAGGCGGAAGAAAAAAACGAACTTCTCCCCTAACAGGAAAAGTTCGTTTTTTCTGCTATTTTAGACGTACGGACCAGTCAGTATCTATATATCGTTTATCCACCACTTCCCTTACCAGGGTAAGCTCCTCCGGAATCTGATATAACCCCGTAATCCGAAATTCATTGGGCTGATGTGTGATACGATCCCCCATACCGATCCGTCCTTCTCTCCAATTATCAGCCGAGGTATTAATGTTTGAGTACGATCCCCTGATAGTTATATCATATTGCTTTCCTCCTGAATCGTATGCTCTCCAATTCTCATGTCTCATTTCATTTTCCAATTCTCCGTAGAATGAGACGGTAGTTTCATATGTGTCATCACCGCTTAGCGATTTCTCAAGCGAAGCCCTAACCAACTCGTATCTATCATTCAATATCTTAAAAACTTCCGGCCTCCTCAGCTCCGATGGCTTAAAGGAAATTCTGCTTCCGTCCCTTTCCGCGACCGAGTAACCATCCAGAATAAAAAGGTACGGTTCATCCTCAGGCAAGTACTTGAAAGTATAGCTCCAACGCATTCTCCCTTTACCGATCACTCTATGATCGGATGTCATTAAACTATCCATATAACCCCATTTTCTCGGATTCACCGAATGAAGTTCTTCTCCTTCTAAGGTTTCGAAATGAAAGCTCAGCATCTGCTTTTCCCATAAATCGCCGGGTGATCTCGCCATGGCCGTATCATCAAGTTCAGTTTCCATTTCGAAACGTACTCCTTGCACCATTTTCGTGAGCCTTTTTAATGTAACTGTCATACCGTTCGGAGTTGTGTAGCTGCCTGATAATTCCTCTATTTGGGTCTGTTTGTTTGCCTCTTTCATATCTATGTGAAAGCTAAAATCCCAGTTTCCTTCTATTGATGGTTCGTCCTGATGTCCTAGCACCTTAATATTCCCCTCGATCGTTATTTTGTCGGTTTGCAGCGGTTCACTAAAGAATGCAACCATATAGTAAAAATCATTCGTGCGCCCCATATCGTACATGCTGCCTACTGCGTTTCCATTATCATCTTTGATCATAATATTGTTCGGTTCAATAAGAACCAGCTTGTCCCGATCATGATTCCCTTTTCGATCAAACAGTTGAAGAGCGAGAGTCACTCGGGTTGGATCGGCAACAGCTTCATCAATCACCAACGTATAGCCTCCGTCCTTCACTTTAACATGAGGATTATGTACCAGTCCCAATTCCTGGGCTCGCAGGAGTCCGATATCAGGGTTGTCTTTGGCAAAAAGAGATCTTAACATTTCGGCAAATGTCGGCACTGTAAAAATTGAAACAGTACCAAGAACGAATAGGAGGGCGATGACTACTGCTACCCATCTCCATCGTTTGAGAGGATTGCCATTCATCTTTTTCCGCTTAGGAAGTGAGGAAAGAGTGTTCTCCACAGCGAGTTGCACAGTATCAGGAATGACCAAATCTTGTGTTTTGGACTTAAAGAATTGTCGAAGCTCCCGATCGATCGGATCATGATAATTCATACTTTGCTTCTCCTTCCCATAGGGCGAGCTCGGATAATTGCTGTCTTGCCCTGAATAAACGTGATTTTACAGTTCCTTCAGAAACGCCCAGCACTTTTGATATATCCTTGATAGATAAATCCTCAATATAAAAAAGCATCACAATGGGTTGAAGCTGTTCATCCAGTTCGTCGATCACTTCAAACAGCTCGATTTGTTCAAAATCGCCCTGATAAGATGTCTTTCTCATATCATAAGGGACAGGATACACTCGCTTCTTTTTCCTAATTATCCGATTACACTCGTGTATCAAAATCCGAATGATCCATGTTTTGAAATAAGAGGGCTCTTTCAGTGTATGTACATTAGAAAAAGCTTTGGCAATGGTCTCCTGTATTGCATCTGCACAATCCTCGTCGTTTTTAAGCATTGTTCTCGCTATAACAAATAGGCTATGTTGGACTGTTCGTATTAATAGCACGAAAGCTTCCTTGTCTCCTAGCTTTGCAAGCTTTGCATTCTCTGATAAATCCACGCATGGCTTCCCCCTTTCCTCTCAAGTCCTCTATTAATTAGATCATCTGGGGATATGTTTGGTTCACAAAAAAACCAAAATAAAAAAGCCGCGATTATCCGCGACTCTTAATAGCTGGCTAAATACTTGATCAAAACCTTGCGTCTCCTAAATCTCGATAAAGCCTCAACACGAAGCTCACCATAATGCTGAAGCCTCTAATCCGTTGATGCCTCGACCACCAGCGGCTTCCCGGCTTCGAGCAATCGCTTGTTGCGAGCGAAGAATACAGTCAGCACGAGCATAAGCAATCCGGTACCGATCAACAGCCATTCGACTTTGACCACATCGGCAAGCGGTCCGAAGATCAACATTCCGATCGGCATCATGGAAGTCGAGATCATCCCGAAGACGCCGAAGATCCGGCCTAAATAATTTTCATCCACCTTCTCCTGCAGCATGACGGTCGTCGGCGTATTGAAGACTGGCATGGCTATCCCGAATACAGCCATAATGGCTAGATACAACCAGAAGACGGGGACGATGCCAAGCGCGAATGTGGACAATGCCATCACGAGGCTGGCAATCGCCATCGTGTAGACTTTATTTTTGAAGCCGCCCCAAGACGCAATGATCCCCCCTCCTGCCATCATGCCTACCGAAAACGCGATTTCGATCGCGGTTAAGCGCCATACATCATCTCCGAAAGTGCGCGTGACTTGCAGCGGAGTCAAAAATGCCGCAGGTGCCATAAGCACGAAAAAGATGGCAAAAAAGATGAAGAATGACTTTAAAAAGGCATGTTGTCCAATATACACCAAACCCTGTTTGAAGTCGTCGAGATAGCCTGTGTTTTGCGTGTCAGCTGCCTTTTTATGCAACGGGATTTTAAGGAAAAAGAACAAGATAAAGATCGCGATCGCCGCTGTAACGACATCGATGAAAAAAATCATTTCGATCGTAGCCATCGTTAGCAAAGCAGCGCTGACAATAGGCGCTACAAACATCATGAGTGCTTGCAAGCTTCCGTTAATGCCGTTCACCTTGGTTAGCTTATCCTGAGGTACGATTTGAGGCAATATCGCTCCGACAGCGGGTGTCTGAATACCTCCACCAAGTGCGCGTACCGCGGCGATGACAAACAGCAGCCATACGGCTTGGTAACCGAGCAAAAACGTGATGGCCAAGATGAGCGTAACCACCGCGATCATGGCATCCGCAATGATGATAAGCGACTTCCGATTGAAGCGATCGGCCCAAACCCCTGCGAACGGCGATAGTAGAAACGTCGGTATAAAACCGCAGATGATGAACAGCGTCATCATGATGCCTGACTGTGTCGTCAGCGTAATGTGCCACATAATAGCGTACTGCACCAAGGCAGAACCGAACAGCGAGAGCGTCTGGCTGCTTAAAAAGAGAATGATATTTCTTTTCCAATGGATTTTCTGAGCATCTTCGGTTTCTGACATCGTCCCACCCTTTCGTATGTATTCTTTCATGCGAAATATGCTTTATTATACCGTGTATCGCTTGGCGATATTTCTTCTTGATTGCTCATTATCACCAGCGACCCATATCCAACATAATGCGTGATAAAGCGCCCTGAGACTAAGTTGGCTGCTCCTTAATCAGAAGAAGCCGCGGATCCACGGCTTCTAGCTGTTTAAGCATGTTATTGTTTTCGTCATTTCTAAAGATTACCAGGCTCCCTCGTGTTCCACAAAATCGTGTCCGTTGTAATATAGGCGGCTCCCGCTTCTTCAAACGGCTTTGATATTTCCTGTTCGTTAACCGTCCAAATCGAGACGTCAAATCCAGCCCTGGCGCAGTTTTGTACGTCTTCGGGTGTCGTTGTCCGATAATCGTAATCTAGAAAAGCCGGCTGCAGCCGGCTAATAAGCTGCAGGTCTTCAGCAGTAGGTGGTTTGGCTGACAAATAGCCAAGAGGCACCGTTTCATCAATCGCACGCACCTTCATCAGATCATCGGCATTGAAACATATGAAACTGCTTTGTCCCGCCATGCCCGTGCTGCGCACAAGCTCTACCAGCACATCCAGATCACCGTCTTGATGATATTCCTCGATTTCGATAAAAGCGTGCATACCATAGGATACACAGACAGACAGCACTTCCTCAAGCGTTGGAATGTACAAGCCGGTGTAGTCGCCAATTCCGTTGCCTGCAACGATATCCAATTTGCGAATGTCCTTGAATGAGAAATCCTTAGTCCTCCCCATCCCGTTCGTCATTCGGTCGACGGTCCGATCATGATGGACAATCCAGCGACCATCCGTCGTGCAGTAGGTATCGCATTCAATCCCCCAAAAGCCCGACTTTCCCGCCAATTCAAATGCAGCAATGGTGTTCTCAGGTGCGAACATGCTTAATCCTCGATGTGCCACATATTTCGGTCTACTATTCATGTAATTGATCACCTCGTAGCGATTTTAATTTAATCTGCAATTTATCCTTTAACCGAACCCAGCATGACCCCTTTATTGAAGTGCTTTTGCAAAAACGGAAAGATCACCAGCAGCGGCAAGGCCGTTAAAATAATCGCCGCCATCTTGGCCGCAGGCGTATATTTATACATGACGTTCGACGCATTGGATATAGTCGGGTCATCCTCGACCAGCATCTGTCTTAGAAATACTTGAAGCGGCATCAGGTCGGCATCGTTTAAATAAAGAATCGCACTAAAATATGTATTCCAATTGGTTACCAAATAAAACAAGGTAAAGGTAGCTATCACGGGTTTGGAAAGCGGGACGATAATCGACAAAAACAAACGCCATTCCCCGCTTCCGTCAATTCTCGCCGATTCATCAATTTCGGAAGGCATGGACTGAAAGAAGCTTCTCATCACAATGACATTGAACGGCGCAATTGCGGTGCTTAACCAAATCGCCCAGAAGCTGTCTAAAAGATGGAGAGAACGGACGACCAGATAGGTTGGGATCATTCCGCCCGAGAATAACAATGTGAAGAACACCATAAAATTCAATGAATCCCGAAATTTCAGCCACCGCTTGGACAAGCCGTAAGCCATGAGAGAGGTCAGCACAATATTCAGCAAGGTTCCAACAGCGCTAATGATAACCGCATTGCGAAATGCGGAAGTAAACCCGGGATGTGCCAATAAATACATGTACCCATCCAAGGTGAACTGCTTCGGGATCACGAAGAACCCGCGCGTTAAATACTCGAATTCTGTTGAGAAGGAAACGGAGAGCACGTAAAACAAGGGAAAAATAGCCAATGCTGACGCAAGTAAAAGCATGCTATACACAAGAATCGTAAATAATCGATCAAGGCCTTTTTCGTGCCTCATCTCAAAAAACTCCCTCCTGCCCCATCCGCTTGGCCAGCCGGTTGACGAACCATACCATCATCAATCCGATGACCGATTTAAATAATCCGACTGCTGTAGAGTAACTGTAGTCGCCTTGGATCAGGCCCGTTTTGTATATAAACGTCTCAAACACTTCGGATACGTCTTGATTCAATGGATTCTGAAGTAAGAAAATATGCTCGAAACCGAGATCCATAATATGGCCGAACCGTAAGATGAACATGATGACGATAACATTTCGCAAGCCGGGGAGCGTAATATGCCAGACCTGGCGCCAGCGGTTTGCCCCATCCATCATTGACGCCTCATACAAGGTCGGGTCAATGGCCGACAAAGCAGCGAGAAAAATAATCGCGCCCCAGCCCGCACCTTGCCAAATATTCTGCAGCAGCCAGACCCACCGAAAGTATTGGGGATCCGTCATCAGTTCTATCGGACCGAGCCCCCAATGTTCCAGAATCTGATTGACCCCTCCGGAGCCGGTGGCAAATAGCAGAATGGTAATACCGACGATCACGACCCAGGAAATAAAATTAGGGGCATACAGAATGGTTTGAACAACCGTCTTGAAGCGCTTCACTCTAACCTCATTAAGCAGCAAGGCAACTAGAATGGGAGCTGGAAAAAAGAACAAGACATCGAGCAGATTGAGCAGAAGCGTATTTTTGAGCAGCACCAGGAAATCGCCTTCAGCAAATAATCTGCGAAAATAATGAAGTCCTACCCACTCGCTTCCCGTTATCCCTTTGAACGGGCTATAATCAATAAATGCAATAGAAATCCCGATCATCGGGATATACTTAAATATGATAAAAAAGAGAAGGCCCGGCAAGATCATGAAATAGATCGGAAATGCTCTCTTCCAGTACGCATTCATTCATGCATTCCTCCATTTAAGCCTGTCTGGAAAATAATACTCCCGAACGGCTGCTGCCGCCCGGGATGTTCAGACGAACGTTATTTGCTCGCCGTAAACGCGGCATTCACTTCTTCTACGATCTTATCTCCGCCGTTACTCTTCCACTCCGCAATCGCATGATCGATGCTCTCGATCGGCTTCTTCCCTGCGATGATTTCGATCACGGTTTTGTGGAAGCTTTCATTCAATGACGCCCCCTTCTCCAGATAGGTTTTTGACGAGAATATGTAGGCATCCGACGCGTTCTTATATGGATATTTGCCGGCATTATGAATGGACTGCTCCATTTCCTTTGCCCAAGTAGGATCACTCCATTTATACGTGTTAAACGTATTATTGTTGTTCCGCAATACCCAGTTCCATAAGAGGCTTTGGCGCCCTTCGCCTTCAGCCTTCAACTCATCGGTCATCTCATAGGCTCCGCTGCTGTTTTTCTTGTAATGAATATTTTCAATCCCGTTCTTTAGGATGTCTTCACCTTCTGGAGATACCCACCAATCAAACAGCTGCAGGATGCGATCCCGCTTCTCGTTATCCACGTCCTTGCTTAACACGACCTTTATCGTTCCGCTCGTTGGCGTTGAATTGCCCCTTGACCCGTCATTTCCCATCGGCGGGGCAAGCTCCACAAATTTGGCACCAGGGGCAATGGTCTGCAGCTGTTGGTTCGTTTGCTGGCTGAACTGATAATGCATGTCGGCAAAACCTACTTTACCTTGCGCATATTTTTCGTTGAAATTTGTGTTGGTAATGAAGTCCTTGTCAAGTACGCCTTCCTTATATGCACGACTCATAAAGGACAGGAACGCCTTCCATTCATCCGACTGTATTTGCATTGGAATCAGCCGGCCGCCCTCTTCCTTCCAGCCATTCGCCAGTCCGAATGCCGCGAACAACTCCGGAATGCCAAGAAGACTCGAATTACCGAGCGCTGAAAACCCATAGGTATCATTCTTTCCGTTGCCGTCCGGATCTTGAGTGGTGAACGCCTTGGCGATTTCATAAAATTTATCGATCGTAAATTCTTCTGCGGTCGGTATAGGGATGTCCAGTTTAGCAAGCCAGTCCTCCCTTACGTAAATGGTATTCTGAGCTGTGGCGTATATCGGAATGCCGAAAATCTGATCCTTCGGGTTCAGCAAAGCCCATTCCTCTGGTTTAGCGATGCTTTGCAAATTTGAATACTCGGCTAAATGGGGCTTTAAATCCAGGAATACTCCCTGTTCTACCCACTTCAAGTACAGGCTTGGACTATCCATCCGTATGACGTCCGGCAGCTTGCCGGATGCAGCGATCACGTTCAACTTCTCGGCAAAATTTGCATTCGGTACCCACTGAATTTGCAAATCCACATTAAATTTTTCATTGATATGCTTAATAATCGGATGGTTGTTATCCGGCCAGCCCCCGCCTTTCCAAGAAGCGATCATCATATCAATTTTGATCTTCTTGTCCTTGTCTCCGTTATCTCCGGAAGCCGTGCCGGCATCCTGTTGCCCCGTCGGTGTACATCCAACTATCAACCCTAATACGACGCTCACAATCATGATCATGGATAGCATTCTTTTCACTTCGGGTGACCTCCATTACTCAATTTTTGATTTGTCCTTATGCCATTTAATATAGCTTGTTGCCGGGGGTCATTTTTTCACAAATGGATGATCTTTTTATCCGATTTTCTGATCATGAATTTATCTTTTTTGGGAATCGAAGCGACACTTTGCTCCCTTTTCCCGGGAATGAGTGCACACTCACGCCATAGGGTGAGCCATATTTTAATGCCATTCTGGAATGGACGTTGATGATACCAACCGATTCCTCTTCGGCAGGCTCAGAGTGCTGCTCCACAAGCTTCATTCCATGAGTAATCCGAGCAAGGTCTTCTTCAGGAAACCCGTTCCCGTTATCCGAAATATCAATGATAAGGTCTCCATTATGCTCATATGCCGTAATCGTGATTCGAGCATTTCCGTTTTTGGGTTCTACGGCATACTTTACGCTGTTCTCGACGATCGGCTGCAGGGATAGCTTGATCACGCGGCAATCCATACAAGCCTCATCCACCGATATGCTGCTATGAAAATGATCAAATCGAATATGTATGATTTCCAAATAATGCTGCAGGTTTTTCAGCTCATCCCTTAGCAGCACTTCGGCCCCGGGCATTTTTGATGAATATCGGTATACCGCTGCGAGACTGGTCACCATTTTCTCAATCGTGGGCACCTTTTCTATAAAAGCAATGCTCTTGATAATTTCCAGGGTATTGTAGAGTAAATGAGGGTTGATTTGATTCTGCAACGCCCGAATATGCGCATCCCTTTGCCTGAGCTGAAGCTGCATCTCGTTGATCTCCAGACGATGGACCGTGTGGATGAGTTCGTTAAGCCTGGACGTCATCTGATTAAAGCTTCCGTTGAGCTGCTGAATCTCGTCCTTGCCGGTAATCACCTCAGCTCTGACGCTTGTGTCACCGTTCTCCACCTGTTTCATCAGATTCCGCAGCCGAAGAATGGGACGCACTACTTGGTCGACCATTCGAGGTATTAAGAACAGGGAAATAACAATTATGCCGCTCATCACATACATCGTTGCCTTGCGCGCAAAGTCCAGACCGCTCGCCATCTCGCGCACAGGTACAGAAGCAACCAGAATCCAGCCTGTCAGATCCGAACGGTTGCTAGACATCAGAATTTTCTCCCCGTTACGTTTGACGACGGTTCCATGTCCTCCAACCGGGAGGGCTCTAATCACGGTGTCCTCAACACGGCGTCCTGCCAAGGCAACGTCCGGATGATAAACGATCTTCCCATTGGAATCGACAATAAAAAAGAATCCGGTTTTACCGAGTCTCGTCTGTCCAAGAATGTCCTCGATTTCAGTCATGGATAAGGCGATATTCAAATTACCGATGAGCTTAAGTGAATTGGGATTAAAGACGGGGACGCTCAGTGTAATAAAAGGGTACGCAGCCATGAGCGTATCTTGAGGACGATAATGAGAGGGAACGATGGTTAATCTATCGGCCAACGGACTGCTTAGCCAAGGTGAGTAGTCGATCATGGGATGACTTAACGAATGGTCCTTTGAATAGATCAGGCGGTTGTCTATCGAACGGAGGACAATCCCCAGTACATTTGAGTAATTAATCGCAATATACTTTGACATGATCCCTTCGACCAGTGCCTCCTGCTCCCGACTGAACATGTGACCGCTAATCAGCCATTTCTGCAGCAGCCCGCTTTCCGGATTGTCGCCAAGCATCGAATTCGAAGGTAGTGGACCGGCAATGGATGCATATGTCGATTGGGCCATTTGCGTGAAATACCGGTCAAGCTGATGGTTCATTCTCGCCGTAGAATCCTGGGCAATCATGTAGAAATCATTTTTAGCTGATTCGGTATAATAATAGGATGTGAACATCGCCATCAGTGAAATGGATATTATGCTAACGGACAATACCAGCCCGAGGATTTTCGTTTTGAATGAGAATCGATAATGCCAGTTGCGCCATTTCATGACCCCATCCTCCTTCTGTATTCCAAGGGCGACACGCCGGTATGTGCTTTGAACACTCGCGTAAAATACGGACCGGAAGCGTACCCGACAATGTCCGCAATGTCAGATACAGCGTAGGTGCTTGTCCTCAGAAGTTGCTTGGCTTCATCAACACGCAATCGGTTCACATAGCTGACAAATGAACTGCCCGTATGTTCTTTAAACAACATACTGAAATGGGAGACGCTGAAATTGGTTAGATTCGCCATTTCCGTGAGCGACAGGTTCTTTTTGAAATTTTCCTCGATATACCGACATGACCGGGCGATAGCGTCGGGCATACTCGATTTTATCTTGCCTGGATACTCAAGATACCATTTTTCCAGCATAGCCATATAGTATTTCAAGATGGAGGCGTCATCCCCGTACTTGGTTTTTGGGACATTCCTGAATTCAATGCCAAACTCATTAAGCAGGTTCTTCATTCTATTGTCCATTATATTCAGCAGCCCGACCCGGGCATTGTTGTTCAGAGCTTGCAACCTTAAGATCGATTGAATCAATTGCCTCTGCTTCTGCATGATCGTATCGAGCGGCAAGCCCTGACTGTTTTCCAATAGACACTGGAACTTGACGATATAGTTGTTCAGATCCTTTAACGACTCCAGCTTATCCTTGGATCGATTTAACGCTTCAGTCAGCATTTCAAATTCGAGCGGCTTCAGTAAATATTCCGAAACACCATAGCTCATGGCTTTTTGTGCATATTGAAAATTGTCATAACCGCTGATTATGACGGATACCATGGGAATCCGATGCTCGGCGATTCTTTTAATCAATGATAACCCGTCCAGCTCCGGCATCATGATATCCGTGATCAGGAGCATGGGCCACACTTCTTGAATCAAACTCCACGCTTCATTGCCATTGCTGCATTCCCCAACAACCTGGAATTCCGCCCCGGCAGCTTTCACCATCTGGACGATTCCTTTCAACACCCATGGTTCATTCTCGGCGATCAGAACGGTGTACATTTTGCGATATACCTCCATTGATATGCTTTGATTCAAGATGCTCCGATTATTGAACAAGCATTTCGTTAATTAATAGGGTTTTCCTGCTTCTTTCATTGCGTAAAAATACGCCTTTTAATCATTTTGTTATAAAAAAATTCTATTCATTGTATACCTACTTCCCCAGTCCAATCATATAAGATCTATGTTAATTTTGATCAAAGATTTTTAGAAATCCCAATATGGTAAACACATAAATTGATGCTCAGCACAACACAAATAAGCCCCATCCGTATTGGAAGGAGCACAGAACATGCATAGATTGATTTATAGGGCTACCAAATGTTCAGGCTGTCATTATCTCTTAACCTGATGAGTTTTTCACTGTGTCGAACTTCAATTTGCTCTTCCTCTGTTCGTTTATATCGTCCAGTCGATGTTTGGTGATGGACAATGGCATCGAGTTCAAACCAAGGAATATGCAGCTGTTCGGATAAACGTCTTGCCAATGTTGTCTTACCGCTGGCAACGCTACCCATAATGAGGATTTTGTTCATAACGGAAGCATATCACTCCCTCTTTTGCAAATGTTACTATTGGTTTCGTTACAAAAGCTGAAAATCCTCTTTATCTTTCCGGTATACGATAAGATCGTGTCCTCGGTTCTAGACATGAGTCTGCATCGTTACAGCAAGAAAAGCCGCCAGTTCGGCGACTTTCATGCGGAAAAGTGTTTGACCTCCAACAGGCCGTATGGACATCTTGTTACACGATTCGCAAAATATATCATCGAGTTTCGACCAATGTCTAATCGTTATCACTGCTCATTTGCTTCCTGAATACAAAGATCGCTACAATCAGCACGGCAACCGCATACCCGATCACCCACCAAAGATGAGGCAAAATCAATGCATAATCTCCCGAAATGGCTGCCCTTCCCGCGTCAACCGCATGGGCAAAAGGAAGCATGTAGGCAATCGCCTTAAACCAACCGCCCACCAGATGAAGATCAAACCATGTCCCGCTCAGCCATGCGCTGAGATTCGTCAATAAAGCTCCGCACACGCCCCCGACGAGCTTATCGTTAAACAGGCTTCCAGCCAGCAGCCCAATGCCGATAAATAATATGGCTACCGGAATAAGCACCACTATGGTCAGCAGAACATTGAAATGGATCACCAGTCCCAAGAAGGCTGCCGCGATAAAGGTTATCGTTATTTTAAGAATCGCCATCGGGATTAAAGGTAAGGTGTACCCCAAGATATAATCCGGAGCCGTTAATGGAGCCGTAAATAATCTCATTAAAAATGAAGTGCTCCTGTCCTTAGCTATGAGCATTCCCGAAAAAAGCGAGATGAACGATAATCCGAATACGGCGACTCCCGGAACCAGCTGATCGATAGCGAATAATTCAACTTGTATATTCGATTGCAGCGTCGTTAAGAGCAGCAAAATGACTAACGGAAAGCCAATACCGAAAGCCATATTCAACGGATCCCGAATCATTTCTTTCCGGTTTCGTGCGGAAAATGCTGCTGTCTTCATCCAACTGCCTCCTCTAGTGTTGCCAATGATACAAATGCATCCTCTAGCGATCCCGTGCTGGTCTTTGCCGTCAATTCAGCAGTGGTACCTGCAGCCCTCAGTTTACCTTTCGACATGACTCCGATGTGATCGGAGAGCGCTTCCGCTTCCTCCATATAATGCGTGGTTAAAATGATGGTAATATCGCCCTTTAGCTTTTCAATGGCTGACCACAATTTGAAAATGGCGATTCCCTGCGCTTCATCCCCCAAAACCACCAGCCTGTCCCCAGGACGGATATCGAAAATGTCTCTGGCCTTTTTAGGAATCACGATTTGACCCCGATCTCCAACCTTTACCATTCCATACATGTGCTTTCCCTTCGGCCGAATACCTATTTTGACATGCTGATCGGAACTTTTGACCAAGTCATCCAATACAACATCATAAAGTTCGGCCAAAGCTAAGCAGTTTTGAATATCCGGCACGGTCTCTCCATTTTCCCATTTAGCTACGGCCTGCCTGGACACGCCGATCTTTTCGGCAACTTCTTCTTGAGTCAGTCGGTGCAGCTTTCGCATGCTTTTTAAATTCATACTAATCATATTTTTCACATCCCTTGCCTTCATTATATCGATCTATACGGAACGCACCACCAATGCTCATTAACATTAAATGTTGCTTTCGGTTGCCTTTTACGGTGCTGTTAAAAGAGTGCTTTATGCCATAACAGCCTTGTTCGGCCGTAAAAAAGAAGCCGCGTTATCCGCGGCCCTCTTGCTTATTCTCAATATTGATGCGTTTTTTAATGGGAAATGGTCACTTTCGTATCTGTATTCTCCGATGCCTTAGGCTGTTTAAGCACCAAGAAAGCTACTGCGATGCCGAGCAGCGTAGTGACAGCCGCAATTTGAAAGGCGGTCCGGATCGCTTGGTTAAGCTCTGTCGCCATCATGGTTTCGAGGCTTTCGTTCGTACCCATACCAGCCGAAATCATGGCCATGATCACGGCCAAGCCTACTGCACCTCCAATTTGCTGGCCGGTCGAAATGAGCGCGGAAGCAACGCCCTGTACTTTAGGATCCACTCCCGTGCTTCCGGCGATAAACATCGTTGTAAACACCAGCGCTTGACCGAGGCCGATAATAACCGTGCCTGGTATGATCCCCCACGTTGTCCCTGTTTCCGACAGTCTTGTCAGAAGTAAAAAACCGATCGTTCCCAGACCCATGCCGGCAGCGATTGTACCTGCTACGCCGATCTTAGTTAGTATTCTGTTAATGAACCGGGCACCAAGCAAAGCACTCAGCGTAAGCGGCAGGAAGCTGAGACCGGATTGAATAGCCGAATAGTGCAGCACACCTTGCGTATAAAGCGTAAGGAAGTAGTATAGTGATCCGAACGAAGCCGACAACAGAAATGCAGTTAGCGCTGCGCCGGTCAAATTACGATTACGGAACAGTCCGAAGGCAATCAATGGTTCTTTCGTACGTTGTTCAATCATAATAAAAGCGAGAAACAGAACCGCTCCGAGCAGCACAGAAGGAAGTGTCGATGCACTGAACCAGCCTTCCACCGGTGACTGGATAAGATAGTAAACGATCAGTAACAACCCCGCAGTGACGGAGATCGTGCCGGCAGCATCATAATGCCTGGTTGCCGTGGATACCTTGCTCTCGGCAAGTACAATAGGTGCAAGAAGAATAACGACGAGCGCGATCGGTACGTTGACGAAGAAGGTTGCTTCCCATCCGATATAGCTGGTGAGCACGCCGCCAAGAAGAAGTCCAAGCGACAAGCCGACACCGCCCATCGAAGCCCATATGCCCATGGCCCGGTTACGTTCGGCTCCCTCGTTAAAGTTAGAGACAATCAATGACAACGTTGCGGGTGAGAGCAGAGCTCCGCCAAGACCCTGCACCCCTCTGGCGATAATAAGCATCAGCTGCGATTCAGACAATCCTCCAAGCAGCGAACCTAGACCAAAGAGCGCCATGGCGATTATAAACATCCGCCGTCTGCCAAGAAGATCTGATAAGCGCCCGCCAAGCAGCAAGAAACCGCCGTAAGCTAGTGAAAACGCACTGACGACCCACTGCAGATGATTGGCTGAAAACCCGAGCTCGTTGCCTAAAGACGGCATTGCTACAAAAATTATGGTGTAATCGAGTGCCATAACGAGCTGGGAGATGGCCAGAATGAAAAGTGCCAAGCCTTTGAATTTACTTGAGCTCATATACAATTTCCCCTTCCAATTTTATAGACTAAACGATCTAATATAACCATAAATACGAACCAATCGATCTAATGCGTGCAAGATTATAGACCAATCGATCTAATATATGCGCGATTATAGACTGGAATGAACAAAATAATCGTCATTACGGACTGATCATTCTATTATTCGCATGAATAAATGAAGCGCGAAATCGAACGCTTCATTTATGATCAAGTACAGATAGAGTAACTGCAGCAACTTGTTCGATGACCAAAGGGTCGTCCGTTAATTTTGCTACTTGTGTCAGTGCATACCGCGAATGATATAAATATCGTGCCAGCGAGCGAAGATCCTGATTCAATCCTAACTCTCCCGCCTGCTCTGCGCGGGCTAGCGCCTCGTATAGTGCTTGCTCCAAACGAATCTTATCTTGCTCGAAAATTTGTGCAATCTCGGGATCATGAGGTACCTGATCAATTGCGCTGTGCAGAATTAGGCACTCCTTGCGGCGCTGCTCATCCTTCAATGTATCGACGATAATCGCAAAGATTTCGGCAATAGTATCCTTGATTGGGCCTGGGTGAGCTAAATGGGTGATGACGGCAGACGATTTCTCGTCCAGGTAATACTTAACCGCTTTGATAAAGAGATCTCGCTTCGTTCCGTAGGTGTCATACAAGCTTTGTCTGGCTATACCCAATCCTTCAAGCAAAAGCTGCAGTGACGTGCCCTCATAACCGTAATGACCGAATACTTCCATAGCCTTATGTAGGACCAGTGTCGTGTCAAATTCTTTGTTCCTTGCCAATTTTAGTCTGCCTCCTTCACTCCCATAATACTATCGTTATCGGATTATTCCAGTCAAGAATGAGGGTTCATGAAATCGTCTTTTCAGACCATTTGGTCTGTATTGATCAAAAAAATATCAGTGCTTCAACTGCATAGTCTTATTAGCACCTCCTTTTGATGGCTTCATCATATCAATTATAGATCGTTCAGTCAATAATAAACCAAAAATTTTTTTCTCGAACTTTGCCGTTCAGTGCTTAAGCATATGACGGGATGCTTCAAGAAATAAGGCTCTCCCTGCCCAGGTTACTGGACAAGAAGAGCCGAAGTATAATGTGCTATTGTTTCATTTTCATCCGTTTGCGACCTAACCATACACCGAAAGCGATCAGCCCGAGACCCGCCAAATAGAACGGATAAGGACTCGATTCTCCCGTTTTTGGAAGCATCGGAACCGTCGGTTGCGGTGTCGAAGCGTTCTCAGACGGAGTTGGTGCATCCGGCTTTTGAGGCTCAGGATCGACTCCTCCTCGCGGAATATCCTCTTCGTCAATATCGATGGCAGGTGTTTCCGGCTCTGCTGGAGGTGTCTCAGGTGTTTGAGGTGTCTGAGGTTCTTGAGGCGTCTCAGGCGTTGTTGGTTCACCTCTTGGAACATCCTCGTCCGGCACCTCTACCTCACCGGTCGGATTGCCAGGATTCGTTGGGTTCCCTGGATTACCTGGATCCGTCGGATTACCAGGATTCGTTGGGTTCCCCGGGTTGCCTGGATCCGTCGGATTGCCAGGATCTGTTGGGTTCCCCGGGTTGCCTGGATCGGTCGGATTGCCAGGATCCGTTGGGTTTTCAGGATCTGTTGGATCTGTTGGATCTGTTGGATCTGTCGGATCCGTCGGCTCGCCAGGAATTACAGGCTCTTCCTTTCGATTCGTAACGATCATTTTCTTAACATTGTCTTGATTCTTGATGCTGGAATCAATCGTTACGTCCCACTTCGCCTGCTCGATCTTATATCCTTCTGGAGCGGCCAGCTCCTCCAAAACATAGTCGTCGTACAGCAGCTTTGTAAACAGGATCTTGCCTTCATCATCCGTGGTTTTAACGATCGGCGTCCGTTTGCCTGCCTTATCATAGAGCGCAAACTTGGCTCCTGCCAGCGGCTTCGTCTGATCGTCCTGATCTACCTTCGTTACTTCCAGGCTGCCCGTTACGCCGCCTCCGGAGCCTGAACCCGAGGAAGTACGGACAATAACCTCTTCCGTCGTTTCCCGAATCTCCGTCTTCAGCTGATCTCCTTCGAGAGCCACCTTATTCTGCACAGCCTCTTTATCTTCAGCAATAATGAACGACTGATATTCCAAAATATAAGCCGTCGAGATGTCATTTGTGAATTTCAACTCGAATGTCTCTTTATCACCGTCAAGCCTATGGATGGTTAAGGTATAATCCTTCCCTTTAGTCAGCTCTTGGGCTTTTTCCGCTTTTCCGTTTGCATTGATCTTGGTCGCATACAAGCGGAAGGAATCCTCGATCAAGATCTGGTTCGGACTTGGATTATCGATAATTTTTGCGTTGGAAATATGCGACTGACCTTCATTGATGCGAATTTCCCAGTCGATTTTGTTTCCGTTCTGGGAGCCGCTCTTCTTCACATATTCGCCGCCGTGAGGAATCGTTACGCTGGCGTTCCATGTTGCCTTTTTCGTGCTGCCATCGGACAGCTCCGCCGTATTATCGATTTTGTTGACAATCAATGTACCTTCGAGCGATGTGTTGAATTCAATCCAGTATGCGGATGAGATTGGGGCGACAAATCGAATGGACAATTTGTTGCCGTTAGCTTCTGAGGGTTCTGTCACTTCGTATTGCGAAGCAGGAACTAGCGAGCCCTTCTGGACGCCATTCCGTCCTCCAGTCAGCTTCATCTCATATACCTTGACCGAATTCGAAACAAGCTTCTGATTCTGCTTCAGAACATCGGTAACGATCGCTTCCTGAAGCGAATCAAGATTATAGTTCATCTTGACGTTCCACGTAATTTGTTTGCTGATCGGATTGTAGCTGCCGTCTTTACCGCCGTTATTTTTCGTATAACCATCGGCGGAGAAGCTTGCATCCCGCACAATCGGGCCTTTCTCCTTGCCTTCCTCAACCCATGTCATCGAGGCTCTGTTTAAAAAGTCCAATTTGCGATCCTTCAGCCAGTTGATGTTAAACTTCGTTTCATATTCGATCGTATAGGTGGTGTCAATCTTGGAGAACTCGATGATAAAGCCTTCGCGTAAATCATTGTACTTCACCGTGTACTCGCTCGCTGGAACGGCTTTCCCGTCCGCTTTCACGCTCACTGAATCCCGAATGAATTCAAGTCCGCCTTGCGGGAACGTATCCGTGATAATTACATTCTCCATGATGTATTTGGTGCCGTCCGGCTTTTTATCGCCATTGACTGTAATTTTCCACTTCGCGGTTTTTGTGTCAAAATTGACGTTCGAGGATCCTTTTACTAGGGCACGGCTTCCGTAGCCCGGAGCCGTTACTTCCTTAGACGCTTCACCCGATACGACTTTGTTCTTGACTGCGTTCCCCTCGGAGCTCAAGCGATCGACAGGCTCCGTCCGGTAAACAATCGTATAAGGCGAATCGATATCCTTGTTGAATCGAAGCTCGAATCCGTGCTTACCTTTCGCTACAGCGGTGTACTCATCTTCTGGAACCAGGTTTTGGTCATTCGTTGAATTCCCGTTATACACCTTCAGCGAATCGGAAATCCAGGTATGGTTCTCACTAAATTCATCCGTAATGATGGCTTGAGCGCTCGGAATCTTCTTCTCGTTGAAATTGTATTTCACCGTCCAAGTGATGATCCCCGTGTCCTTGTCCTGGCTATATGTCTTATCCAAGAAACTGCCGCGATCTACTGTTACTGTAGCCGTCGATTGGGCATTTTCCATCCCGTCGCCAGACAGAACAGCGGTGTTCTCAAAACGGGACTGATCGCCGATAAGCTTCGTCGAGAAGCGAATTTCGTAGGCTTTGCTGATTGTTTCATCCTGGAATGCAAGCTCCAGCTTGCCGCCACCGCCTGTTTGGACGGTGTACTTGCCGGCATCCAGCCGTTCGCCAAGAACCGCCGAGCCGTCACCGTTAACCTGCAGATTGTATACCTCAACGGAATCCCCGATGAGCTCCAAGCCTTCAGGCATTTCATCGGTGATGACCGCGTGCTTGACCTTATTGAGCGACTTGTTGATCTGTACCGTCCAATCGATCCGGTCTTTGCCAATCGCTTTTCCTTGCTTCTCGATCAGCTTTCCGCCTTGCGGCTTCAGATTCACGACGACGGTCTGAACCCCGCCCTTTATCGGAATAGCAATAATGATTTCCGTGCTTCCTTTAAGAACTTCCTTCTTGAACTCTGTACGAATTTCCAGCTTGCCGCTGATGTTGGAATGGCTCTCCACGTAATCGTTGAAGGTCATCACAACCTTGCCGCTGCGGTCCACCGTAAAACGGCCGACTTCACCCTGACCGGCAACGAGCGGCGAGTCAATGTCCGTGAAGATTTCAAACTGCTGCGGCAGATCGAAGGTAAAGGTGTCCCCGTTCTTATAGTTGTGACCGTTCGGCAGCTCCCATTCATAGCTTAGATTCACGGCTGCGCCGATGTCCAGGCTGCTGCCCGGATTATAAACGGCATCAATGACAGTGCCGTCGATGTCGGTTAACACAACTTTGGTTATAATGCTATCATTATTGATTTCTGATTCGGACGGGCCATAAACATCATCCGTCACTCCATACACTGAATCCTGCACGCTTACCGGTTCCGGGACATTGGTCGATGCATTGACCGTCCAGCCCGACATTCCAAACAATGTTTGAATCATAAGCAGCAGAGCCAATACGATTCCACTTACTTTTTTCTTCATGATCTCTCCCTCAGCCTCTCCATTACCCTCAATATATTTGGTTCCGATGTTGCTTTTGCGTGCGCAAATCGAGCCAACCATCTCTCGGATCATATGCCGATAAGAGATTTGTTCGTCCATCACCTCCGCTTACTTTTTTTGGCGCACGATTCATTGGTGCCTGTATTTTCCTTAAGAACCAATTGAGCTTCTAGCATTGTAACGCCCTGTTCTGAATATTTTCTGAATATAAACCCGAATAAGCCTTGGACAATGGTCCAAAGCTTAAGGTTTTAGCTATAAAATTATTTTAATAATACTTAGCTGCAGAATATCGGGATGCCTCTTTAATCATTTTGAAACCGGCACCCTTGCTCTTCCATCCCGCATCGACGGTCGTGTCGATCGTGACCCACCGCCCGTTCAGGTAAACCTCATTCCAAGCGTGGTAAACGTCAACATAATCCGTTGTCCCCATTACAAGCTTGGTCGGAATGTCCATGCTCCGCAGCATGGATGCGAACAAGGAGGCGTAATCATAACACATGCCTTTTTTTCCGGACAGCGTGCGGTCAATATCGGGAAGATAGTCCGTCAGCTCGCTGGCGGCAAGCGCTTTATCATACCGGATCGTATCGACGATATACTCGTGGATCAGCTTTACTTTTTCCTCGTCGGTGTTAGCAGACCGGGTTAGCTTCTTTGCAAGCTGAGCCGCCTTGTCGCTTGAACGCCAATCGATGTTTTGTACCGAGTTCAAGAACACCCTGCTGCTATTCGTCAGTTGAAGCGTAACTTCTGCTTCCTGCACGATCTTATACTTGGTACCGTTGACCTGCTCCAGCACTGTTATGGTATAACGGCCGTTTCCCATCTGCAGCGGAAAGGACTCCTGCTGCTTGTCCGGTAAAAGCGTATATGTATACTTGTTTTGCCCTTTTGCAATCATGAGCTTCGTCTTCACATCCGCTTTCACGTCATAGCGAACGGCGATGACTCCGCGATCAAGCTGCTCCAGATCCAGCCAATCTCCCGTTTGGGAAGCTTGTACAACCGGAGCCAATACGAAAAACGCAATAAACCCTACAATAGCCAACACCATGTTGCGCATACTGTAAACTCCCTTCGGTAGCCAGGCTGCCATTGACGGTTCATCAAGAAGGCCCTGTGGCTTTGCGTCCTTATCTTTCGACAAGTTTGCCATTATCGTGATAGAGTTTTCAAAGAATGAAACAAATCAAAATCTCCTATAAAAAAACAAAAAAAGCGTATTCGTTCGGTAGCTGGCTGCCATTGATGGTTCATCAAGAAGGCCCTGTAGCTTTGCGTCCTTGCCTTTCGACAAGTTTGCCGTTTATCGTGAGTAGCTTTATGTGAGTTCATCATACCAAATATCTCTAATTCTATCAAGCAAATTTTGAGATTGATAGACGACGATCGACAACAAAAAACGTCTCCAAAGAGACGCTTTTTTGTCAATCCCGCTTGATCATCAAACCGTTAGGGGAATCCTTAGAGGGACAGCTCCTTTTTTAACCGATCGAGCTGCAGCAGGTGGTGCCTGTAATGCATCTCCACCAGCAGAAACCACTCTTTGGCGTTTAAGGCTCCGAATCCGGGATGAGGAATCGTACTGCTGCTGTTTGCTTGGTGCAAATCCGCTTCCGTACGCTTCATCCGTTCCACTACTCCGTGAAGACCTTCAACTAACTGCTCTTTGCTCGCCGGCTGCGGCGGCGTGTACTGCGGAGACGCCGGTATTCGAATCCTGACAGGCGGAAAACTTCCTAGCTCGAACACCGCCTTGCCTCTCTCCGTTTTTTCCCCAGGGGATTCGACGGGCGTTTCGTTTCCGGCCAAACATTGGTCGACATTGCGCAGATGCATATATTGAGCCGATTGAATCAAATGCATGTACATTTGCCCAATGGACCAGTCTTCTTCGTTCGGTTTGATATGCAATTGCTCCAGCTTCAGGTGCTCCAGCTCATTCAAATAGACCGCTACTGTTGATTCAAACGCCTGCAAAGCTTCTGCTGTATTTCTCATCATGATATCTCCTCTTCCATCTGGTATATACCCAATATAAAAAAACGCTACTGACAACAGCGTGTCAGTAGCGTTTTAGCATTTTTTCGGCTTCTTCACGAATCCGGTTACGGAAGGACTCAGGCTCCAGCACCTCGACGTCCCCTCCCCAGCTGAGAACATGGGGCAGAAGCTCCTCCGGCTGCCTGACCCGAAACTGGACCAGAAGACTGCGCTCCCTTTGCTCAGCTGCTTCGATATAGAAGCCTGCGGTCTCGGCGATTTTATCGGTCATTTCCGGGTTTGCCCGGATCATCACATGTAGCTTACGATCGTCCGGCGGGCGATATTGACTCAGCTTAAATCCATGGGGAAGGCTGTACCTTTCCTCAAGCACCGTAACATCCCTCATGCGCGATAATCGGAAATGGCGAACCTCTTGTCGCAGATCGCAGCGTGCGATCATGATCCAATTCCCTTGAACGAGCACAAGGCCATATGGAGCGACTATCCGCTCATTCATCCGTTTCCCATCCGAATCCGGTATTTTTTTCAGGTAGAGCATCCTTATTTTCCGCCGCTCCAAAATGGCACCGCGAACCTGTCCGAGCTCGTTCTCCCCCTGCCCGCCGGGATGAAGAATTTGCATCGTTTCCCGGACAATCGCTGAGGCCTCACGAATGGGTTCCGGAAGAATCGCTTCAATCTTGCTTCGAGCTGCCCTCGCAGCTGATTTGTAGTCGCCATCCAGCCGTTGCTCAATCATATCCGTACCCATGAGCAATGCCACGGCCTCTTCTGCTGAAAAACCTATCGGCGGCAAAAAGTAACCTTCCATTAGGGAATACCCGTGTCCTGGAGACCCAAGGATCGGAACCCCTGCTTCGCTGAGCGCTTGCATGTCTCGATATATTGTCCGCACGCTTGTCTCGAAATGGGCAGCCAAATCTTCCGCCCGCAGCACCTTGCTCCGCTGCAGCTCAAGCATGATTGCGAACTGGCGCTCGGTTTTGTTCATCGTTTTCTCCCCTCTGCTAATACATAAAAACCCGGAAAACGGACAACCAACATTGTCTGTCTTCCGGGATCATAAATGGGACCTGGTCAACTATCCATATTACGGACCATTGCTTTATGTGATGAAGCTTAATTCAGCTTTGACCGATTCTGCTGCTGGGTAATTCTCAATTTCTCAGGGGTAACATCGTCACCATTCGGGTCTACAACCTTCAGGGTAGACATCGTGGAGAGTACCTGGCCCCGGATGTCTTTCAAGTATTCCTGGCGAAGCTTTTGCTGTTCGGTATATTCTTCTTGGGTCAAGCCTTCGGATTTCTGCTTGCGGCTCAGTTCATTGATTCTATGCAATGAAGGAATGGTCATCGTCATCGTTCATCCTTCCATATAATTAAGATGTAATTGTTAGTTTACTGTAAAAGGATTGAACTTGCAATAGAACCAGCCCCGGCCCTGCTGATCTGCTAATGTGGATGCTTCAAAGTGGATTGCACCTGTATCGCTACCGCTCCAGCACCATCCGGTTGGTCAGTGTGCCTAGCTTTTCAATCTCGACGGTAACCATGTCACCGTCCTTCAGGTAGGCTCGTTGATCGGCAGAACGCCCAAGCATAACCCCTTCAGGTGTTCCTGTCAAAATAAGATCCCCCGGCTCCAATGTCATAAACCTCGAAACATAACTCACGATTTCATCACACGGAAAAATCATATCCGCTGTATTGGACTGCTGTCGCACCTCGCCGTTTACTTCGCAGCGGATGGCGAGTCGATTCGGGTCGCCCACCTCATCGGAGGTTACCACATACGGGCCGAGCGGCAGAAATTTGTCGCACGACTTCCCGAGCAGCCATTGAGAGGTTCGCATCTGCAAATCCCTTGCCGAAAGATCATTGGCATTGCAGTAGCCAAAAACATAATCAAGCGCGCTGCTCTTATCGACGTGTTTGGCCGTCGATCCAATGACAATCGCTAGCTCAGCTTCATAATCGACTTGATCGCTTTCGCGGGGGAGTGGGACTGCCTCCCCGTGTCCGGCCAGCGAATTGGTGAATTTATTGAACAAAATCGGATATTCGGGTATTTCGGAGTTGGTCTCCCTTGCGTGCCGAAGGTAATTCAGTCCCACACAGATGATTTTCCCCGGATGGTTCACGCACGGAGCTAACGTAAGCTCAGCTTCATCAAGAAGCTCCGTTTCCGCATCGCGTGATCTCTCCACCAAGTCTTGAAGCGCTGCCCTTGCAGCCGCTCCGCCTTTGAGGAGCTGCTCGATCGTGCTGGGCATATCGGGTTGATGCAGCGATGCCCCGGCGACATCCAGTACCCCTCCGTCCAATTTGACTCCAAGTCTATAGTCTCCTTTTCGCACAAACGTCAGCAATTTCATCGGTCCATGTTCCTTTCTTTTAAAGGATGACTTAACCCATAGTATAACATTCTATCGCGCGCATATAATTCGAACTCATCGTTCAATCCTATCATTTTTTAGTTCGAATATTTTGCGGTTCAGAAACAAATTGCAGGCAGCGCACAACCGGTGCTAACTCCTCATCCAGCGGGTAAACCGGTCGAAGGACATGCCGATAATCAAAATGCTTCAGATTCACGCTGCAGCAGCCGGGAGAATCCACATGAATGACGCTCGTCGCCGCTTCTCCGAACGAAGCTTCCCATGCAACGGCTGACTTTACGGCAATGATCCGATAATCTCCCGGCCAAACGCCCACCGATCGCACATGGCCGATATCCCATGGCGGAATTCGGTGTTCTGTCAGAATCAGCGTCAGGCTTCCGCACTGAATCAACGCCGTCCGGCCCATCGATGCAAAATGCCCCTTCATATAAGGACCTGCATGCTGAAAGTCGCCGTCAAACAACAGCCGAACCTTTCCCGTAACCCTAACGGGATCCCCATGCAGCCGGTCATGCCTGCCGCCGACGAAGGATTCGAAGATCCCTCCGATGCCGGCTCGGAAAGCTGCTTCCACTGCAGCCTTATCCGCGATCACCATAAGCCCCGGCTCTCTGAGCTCGATCAGGCAGCGGAGAAGATGGGTTGCGTCGCCCGGCGCTCCTCCCCCTACGTTGTCGGAGCCTTCAGCCAATACGATTGATCCGGGCGGCTGGATCAAGGCTTCCGCGATTGCTTCCGAAGGCGGCTTGGCCTTGATCCAAAAGCGCTCCTTCCACTCGACGGCCCGTTGTCCCAACTCGACTGCATAACGTTTTGCAAGCTCCACGTCTCCGTCGGTCGTTACAACACAGCACATCCCCGTACAGGGCGTGTCTGCATAAGGGAATCCTCCGACAACGGACACGTTAAGTACCCGGGAATCCTGTTCAATCGCATGCGCGCAGTCCAGCAGGTCTCTCATCGGTCCCTGATCCGTCGTCATAGCCTGGGGAACGACCAGCATGCCGGTAAAAGCGCAGGCTCGTGCAGGACGAATCGTCCCCATGATGAATTGCTTCAGCAAGCTGAACGCTTCGATCGCACGCTCGTACATGTCCACATGCG
Organism: Paenibacillus ihbetae; assembly: GCF_002741055.1. Classification (NCBI taxonomy): domain Bacteria; kingdom Bacillati; phylum Bacillota; class Bacilli; order Caryophanales; family Paenibacillaceae; genus Paenibacillus; species Paenibacillus ihbetae. The sequence goes on from NZ_CP016809.1 coordinate 198,507, forward strand.
GATAGGTGTCGTAACCGATCACAATGTCCGCGGCTTCGAGCATACCCGGGCTGATATTTCCGTGCATGTCGATGGTCACGGCGATCGGAAAGCTACGGCCAAGGCGGAGCCGAAGAAGTCGCAGCAGCTCACCCTCGGGGTCTGTCTGCTCTTCCGCAACCATAGCGCCGTGCAGGATCAGAATTAATCCGTCGGCATGCCGACTTACGGAATCGGAAACCTCCTTTAACAGGGTGGTTATAGCGTCTTCGGTTACAAGCCCACCGGGTGTTGCCGAAGTATAGATGCCGGGAACCAGTTCGATGCCGTCCTGCTCAGCCGCATCAATGAGGCCGCCCATGGTGGTAAGGGTGCCCTTGTATCTGGCTTGGAAATCCTCGATCCCTTCCGTCCACTCGCCCCGAAACGCGTCAAGTCCGGTCTTGAACGGGGCAAAGGTGTTGGTCTCATGGTACATGCCTGCTACGGCAAGGCGCATTCGCTGTGCATTTGGACTGCCATTCATGACTTGTCTTCCCCCCAGCGTGCAAACACGCGGTTAGCCGCCGCAAGCGTTTCCCGGATCTCGGCTTCACCATGAGCGGCCGAAACATACCATAGTCCATTCGGGCGCAAAAGCACGCCTTCCTCCAGCATTTCTTGGGCAAAAGTAATGTATAGATCGGCATCCCGTTTCTGAAATGCTTCGAAGCTGTCCACCTGCCTTTCGGTTGTGAACATCAGGTGGAAGACAGGCCCGGCTTGATTGACGATACCTTGAATGTCGTGATCCTTCATGGCTTGACGCAGTCCTTCCGACAGATCCGCTGCGGACTTCTCCATCCTTGCAAATACGGCGCCGCCGTCACGGGACAGCTCGTTGATCGTGGCGACCGCAGCAGTGGTGGCCACGCAGTTACCGTTCAGCGTTCCGAGATGGCTGACCGTACCGTCCGCGATGAGCTCCATAATATCCGCGCGTCCGGCTACGCCGCTAATGGCGATGCCCCCTCCCATCGCTTTCCCGATCGTAACGAGATCGGGCATGATGCGGAATACGCCGTGCGCCCCGCCAAGTCCAAAACGAAAGCCTGTGATGACTTCATCCAGGATCATAACAATTCCGTTCGCAGCTGTGAGCTCGCGCATAAGCTCCAGATAACCCGGCTTCGGCATAATGCAGCCGGAATTGCACATCACCGGCTCGCTAATGATCGCCGCAACGGTGCTGCCATATAAAGCAACGGCATCCTTTAGCGCCTCCGCATCGTTCCAAGGCAGCAGAATGATATCCTGAAGCGCCGCCTCACTCTGTCCGCCTGTCCCGGGAATGACACGGGCTTCTGTTGGATGAGTATCGTTATCATACCTGATAACTTGGGACAGCACATTCCGTTTCCGTGAGGCCTTCATATCCGTGCTGGGAAACGAAGTGAAGATGGTGTCGGACCAGCCGTGATAATGCCCATGGAAGCGGATGATCCGCCTGCGGTTCGTATAGGCACGTGCCAATCGCAGCGCGAGCATGACAGCCTCCGTTCCGGAACCGCTGAAGGCCACTTGATCGGCGCATGGAAGCACCTCGGTCAGAAGCTCGGCGAGCTCGATCTCGCCTTGGTGCTGGAGACCGTACGCCAGACCGTTTCTCATACTGGACAATAGCCGTTCAACCGTAGGTTCATGGCCATGACCAAGAATAAGCGGACCGTACGCAAGCAAGTAGTCGATGTAGGTATGTCCGTCTGCATCCTGAATCCGGGCACCGCGGCCCGCGACCGCATACAAGGGGATCGGCTTCATAGCGGCCCGTAGCGTGCTCGATACGCCCCCTGCCAAAACACGCCTGCTACGGTTTAATAGCTCCTCCGACTGTCGGTATCTGTTCAAGTGGTGTTCCCTCCTCAATGATTATCTGACGTACCTCAGCCGTTTTACGGGAGTCGTACTGAAACAAGACCTCTCCGCAGAAATCGCCTTGGTATGAAAAAAAAGACTGTCCCGCACCGTTTTAACGTTACAGTGCTATCGGGCAGGACAGTCTGAGTTTGGATGATCAGGCTTACTGGTTGCTTGTTCCCGCTCCTGCCCCTAACCAATACCGCTTGAGCGGAACAAGCGCTTCATCGGGGACATAATATTTAAAGCAATTGTCGCTGATATCTCCAAGCAGCTGGCGGCGAATCGGATCGGCATGCTGGAGAAGCTGCGGCGATGCCTTATGATAGTCGATCGGGCGCATCCATATTGGACTGTACCCGATAAACAGCTGACGGCGTTCAAATGTGGAGCGGTTTGGCGATCCGGCATGCCACAGATTTTGTGCGAAAATAAATGCATCTCCCGGTTTTCCGCACACCTGCAATTCATTCTCCACTGGAATGTTCACATCGGTTTGGCCCGGCTGAAAATGGGGAATCAGGTGACTGCCCGGAATAATCTTGGTGTTGCCTCGATCAGGCTCCGACATATCGCTGAGAATGTAACAAATTTTAATATAATAGGCGGATGTTAACCCCCCGATTTGAGGAAACTCGGGATGCGGGCCGTCTTGGTGCCAATGGATAAAGCTGTTGGTGGCCGTCTTGACATCGTTTGGATTAGGTTTGCGGACGGTTAGGTGGGAAATATGAAGCTGGATGTTATACCCGAGAAGATTCACCATAAGCGGCAGCAGCTCCGGATGATCAATCAGGGATAAGATTGCAGGGTCCCGCTCAACGCTGTTGTAGATATTGTACGCCAGGGATTCGGGTTCTTCGGCAAGGATCCGGTCAACTGCAGCATTTAACGCTTCCACCTGTCCTTGGGACAGCGCATTCGGAATGATCAGGTACCCGTCCTTCTCAAACTGCTTCACCATCGCGGAAATATCCATTTTCAATTGATTCATAATCCTTCTCCTCCTTTTTACTCGTGTAGATTTATTGGCGAATCAAAGGGGAAACATCGGCTTCCCCTCCTCATTCATAATAATGCTGTTTTAGTTGCCATAACCCAGCGCGTTCAGCTGTTGAATTGCGGATTCAACATATCGATCATAATTCATCGTGGTGCCGATCGTTATCAGAAAGTCGTCATACTCGGTCAACGGACGTTTTCCATAAACGAATTTTGTGAATTCCTCTTCCAGGTACCGGTTGGCATCGGCCACATTAAAGCCTTCAGGATAATTAACAAATCCATTGAGTGTCTCCAGGCGGGGCTGTGAGCTCGCAAAATCAATGTATTCCGTCTGCTCGGCAAATTTAACCTTTAAATATTCTTTCTCCGGTCTACCTGTAAATTGGTACAGCCATGTATAACCGGCTTCCTTGGCCATCAGCTCGGTCGCAACGACCTTGCCGTTCTCCACGTTGTAGTGCTTGCCTTCAATCCCGAATTGAACGAGACGCGAACCCTCGTCACCGGAAACGTAATTAAGCAATTCAAAAACCTTCTGCAGCTTCTCCTTGTCGTTCTCCAGCGATTTGGGGATCGCAAACATGGAATTGGCGTTGCCGACGGCCCATGCATTCTCATACTGACCGCCCGGTCCTTTCGGGGATGCCAGTTGAATCCACTCGGCCTTCGGATTGACGGTTTTGATTTGCTCCACGTATTCGTTCTTGACGATATTCGCCCAGTCTATGAAAATGATGCCAGCCTGCCCCTTGATGGCCTTTTCCTGGTGCTGCATCCCTGTGTTGGCCATGATCTCCGGATCGACTGCGCCTTCATCAACCAGTGATTTGAAATAGGCAAGAGCCTCGCGCATCGCCGGATCATACAGCGAATTCACCACCTTCCCGTCCTTCACGAAAAATTCGCCGGGGTTAACCGTCCCGAATGCGCCGTACAGCGGAGCGAAGGTGCTCAGCGAGCCGCCGGTGAGTCCGACGGTATCCTTAGCGCCGTTTCCGTCCGGGTCTTGTTCCGCAAACGCTTTGGCCACAGCCTTAAATTCCTCCAGCGTCTGCGGCACTTCCAGCTTCAACGCATCCAGCCAATCTTTGCGGATCCACATCGTCATGCTGGGTATTCCCGGAGCTTTAGGGATGGCATATACTTTGCCGTCGACCATTGCTTTTTTTACGGCTTCCTCCCCCCCGATGAAATCCTTGACCTGCTTCAGCTCGTTGTCCAAATATGGCGTCAGATCAAGCAGGAGCTGCTGGCTCTGATACTGCTGCATTTGAGCTTTGTTCACGCCGAATAAATCCGGCAGATTCCCAGAGGCCATACGCACATTCAGCTGGTTCTGATAATCATCCGGGCTGCCGTAAGCGCTGAGCACAATATCGGCGTTCAGCGCCTTATCCAGCTCCTGCTTAACAAAATCCTTGTCAGGCGACGGCAGTCCGCTTGCGCTTTCCATGATCTCCAGCTGGATTCGTTTCCCGGCGGCCTCTCCCCCGCTCGCCGATGTCCCCCCTTCTGTATCGGATTTGGCACAACCTGCCGCAACAGCACCTGCCAGCAGCAGGACTGCAGCCATTAATGAAGCTCTACGCAGCTTATTCATTTGACTCCCCCTCATATATGAAAATATATTGGTTCTTTGGCTTCAGCCTTTTATAGAACCAAGGAGCATGCCCTTGGTGAAGTATTTTTGCAGGAACGGGTACACGATCAGGATCGGGAGCGCGGCCAGCACGACTGCCGCCATTTGCAGCGTTTGGGTCGGTGTCATATTTTCCACGTTCTCCATAGGCTGCTGGGATTGCATCAGAATCTCCCTGACGATGACCTGGAGCGGAAACAGGGTTCGATCGGTGATATACATGATGGCTTGAAAGTATTCGTTCCAGTGACCCACGCCGTAAAATAACGCGATCGTCGCAATGACGGAGGTCGATAACGGAACTGCGATTTGCAGAAGGATCCTGAACTCCCCAGCGCCGTCAACCTTCGCGGACTCGAACACTTCCTCAGGCAGCTGCTCGAAAAAGCTTTTCACGATAAACACATTAAAGCTTCCCACCAGCGTCGGCAGAATCAAGGCCCAGATCGAATCCAGCAAACCGAATGATTTGACGATCAAATAGGTCGGCACGATCCCGCCTGAAAATAACATCGTAAACAATATCATCATTAGAAACACGCTGCGTCCCGGCAAGCGCTTACGACTTAGCGGATACGCCATGAGCAGGGTTATGGCCATATTAAACACCGTTCCGACGATCGTAACGACGACCGTAACCCCCAGCGCGCGAACCATGCCGGATTCCGCGAGCAGCGTCTGATATGCCGCGAACGTGATCTCCCTCGGAATGATCGGGAATGAGCCTTGACGGAGGACCTCGCCGATCGGCGTGAGCGATACGGATACGACATACAAGAGAGGGAATACGGCGATGGCTCCGCAAAGGGCTAAGATGACGGCCACAATCGTGTTGACGATACGGTCCTCGATTCCTTTTACCATATTCCTTCCCCCCATCGTTTGGCGATCTGATTGGTCGTCAATACAAGCACGAACCCGATGGCTGATTTAAACAATCCGACTGCTGCCGCCAGACTGAAATTCAATTGGTGGAGTCCTGTCCGGAATACCCAAGTATCGATAATATCGGCCACCGGATAGACCTGCAGGTTGTAAAGGATGTAGATTTGACCGAAGCCGGCGTCCAATATATGTCCCAAATTCAGGATGAACAGCATGATGATCACGTTCCGAATCCCTGGCAAAGTGATATGCCATACCATCCGAACCCGGCTTGCGCCATCGATGCGCGCAGCTTCGTATCGCGTCGGATCGATGCTGGACATGGCAGCCAAGTAAATAATCGCTCCCCACCCGAGATTTTGCCATATTTCCGAACCGACAAGGATGGAACGGAAGTAGGTCGTGGAGGTCAGGAACGGAATCGACTCTCCGCCTAAATCTTTGATCCAGTGATTGACAAGCCCCGACGACTGGGACAGAAGCGCAATCAGAATGCCGTAAATAATGACCCATGACAGAAAATGAGGCATGTACGTCAGGGTTTGAATGAGCGACCTGAACCATCGCACCCGGCACTCGTTAAGCAATATCGCCATCAGAATCGGCGGGCCTATGCCGAATATGAGCTTGTACACGCTGATCAAGATGGTATTGGTCAGTAGCTGCGAAAAATAGGGGGATTCAAAAAAGGCGAGAAAATGTTTGTTCCACGGATCCGCAAACGGACTCCCCAGAATTCCGTCCATGATATTGAAATCTTTAAATGCGATAATGACGCCGTACATCGGTAAGTATTTAAATAAGAAGTAGTAAAGAACACCCGGAACGAGCATCACATACAGCGTTTTGAACTGCCATATTCGACCCAGTCGCTGGAAGGTTCTTGCTTTCGCCGGCATGCGAACGGGCTGTTCAACGGCAATTCCCTGCTTCACGAATTCCCCTCCTTTACTTTGCCGGGCTGCTAAACCGGCCTTTATTCGACTTACAAAGCCTTAACACACTTGTAGTATAGCAGCGATCTGCGGGCGCAAATATGCAGTAAAATTGTGAAAATAGGACCTGGAGGGGAACCCGGGTGGCGTGGGGATTCAGTTCCGGGTGATTTCAGGGGAATTACAAAACAAAAGGGGAACGCTGTCTGAATCATAGCAGCCGGCGGACTCCTATTAAATGCAGACAACGCTTATGGTATAAGAGCGACAGCGCCAACAAGCGATTTACGCCACGTTGGAGCCGTCGATCCTCATTCCGGGCTTCTTGCTCCTGTTGATTCCCTGATGATTAGGTTGTGCTCCAGGATCGTGCTGGATGTGCCGGGCTGGTCCTGACCTTCCTTGAGCTTCATCATCTGGTCAATGGCCATAAATCCGCTCAAGCGCCGCGGATAATGAACCGTAGTCAATGCAGGGCTTGTATGGGAGGACATTAAGATGTTCTCGCATCCGGCTACGGAGAGATCCTCAGGCACCCGAATGCCGGCATCCTTACAGGCTGACAGCACACCGATGGCCATCAGGTCGTTGGCACACACAATCGCGCTGAATTCCAATGGTTCTGGTGATTTCAGCCTTTCAAGCATGCGGGCCTGTGCGGATTCAAGCCGGCCGTCGGCCTGCAGCAGCCCGTCCGGATCATACTGAAGCCCCAAAGCGCTTATGGCTTTACAAAATTCGGAATGCCGCACCTGATGGTGATGCTCCTTGCTTTCGGTGCCCATGAACCCGATTCGCGTGTGTCCGTTTTCCTTCAGATGCTTCAGCAAGTCGTGCATAGCGCCATACCAGTCGATATCGATGCAGCGTACGGACGGGTGGGCAGCGGCGGGAGCGGTAATGGACAGCAGAGGGACTCCGAGCTTTTCAAAGTGGCGGATCGTCGACTCCTGCAGACTCTGTCCCAGGAGAATGAGCCCGTCCGTCCTCCCCATATAGATCGTTTTCAGCTGCTCCTCCTCTTCCCCGAGATACGTCTGAAAGATCAGGGATCGCCCATATTCTCTGGCCTTCGCCTCCAGACCCAGTGAAATCCCGGTTTCGAAAGGGTTGCCGAGGTTATTGAACAAAACGCCGTATTGGTGCGTCTCCTTGGTTTTCAGGCTTCGTGCGGCCAGGTTGGGATTGTAGCCGAGCTCCTCGATGGAGCGCAGCACCTTCTGGCGGGTCTCCTCTTTTACAACCGATTTATTGTTGATGACATAGGATACGACGGCTACGGAAACCCCCGCATGCTTCGCGACATCGTCTCTTGTAACCATGTACACACTCCTTGTTCTTCTTCTTAAACCTCACGTTATCGTTCGCCATCCGGCGTGTCAAGTCTATTACCGGTAGGGCAGAAGCTCTCGGGAAGCGATGCCGGGAGCGTGATTACAATCACTGTTCCGATTTCCTTGCGACTGCGAATGCGCAGACCAAAGCCATCTCCGAAATACAGCCGAATCCGCTCGTGGACATTCGATACGCCGATACCCGTAAGCCGTTCCTTCAACGGCGCATGACCTTGACTGGACAGGAGGCCTTGCAGACGGCTCTGCTCCATACCGGCTCCGTTGTCGCGAACCACAAAGCGAAGCTTGCCATTACGGATTTCCCCCCGTACCCGAATCTCGCCTTCCGCTCCTCCTTTTGGCAATATCCCATGAAAAACGGAGTTTTCGACGATCGGCTGAAGGGTCAGCTTCAGGATGGGCAGCTCCAGCGCTTCTTCCTCCACCTCGCAGATAAATCGGAAGCCGGCACCATACCTTATTTTTTGAATTTCCATATACAGCTCCAGCCCCTTCAGCTCCTCCCGAACGGACACATATTCTGAGACCCGGTCAAACGTAAACTCCAGTACGCCGACCAAAGCGCGGATCGTCTTATTGACCTCGGTGATTCGCTGCTGCCTGGCAAGGCTGCCGATTGTTGTGAGCGTATTGTACAGAAAATGAGGGGCGATTTGGCTCTGGAGCACCTTTAATTCCAAGGATTTTTTGCGTTCCTCCATCTCCTTGTTCCTGGCCAGCAGGCTCTGAATCCGCTTCATCATGGAGTTGAAGCTTCGGGTCAGGCTTCCTATTTCATCATAGCGGCGAACCGGTGCAAGCGGAACAGACTCCAGGTTGCGTACTTGATCCATGCGAAGCGCCAATAAACGGATCGGTCTTGTCAGCAGCCGGGACAGCATGAAGGTGATGGCGAGGAGCACCAGCAGCATGAATATTCCCGCCGTTACGTAGGTGTCGAGTAAAGCGGATAAATTCCGAAAAAAATAGCTTTCCTCGGAAAGCAGGACCAGATTCCAGCCTAGACGATTCTGCCCTGACTTGAACGTGATCAGCTGTCCCTTCGGGCCAGCTAGCTCGCCGCTGCCGTATGAAAGCTCGGTGAGCTTGCCTATGAATTCCTCCGGCAGTACGGTCATATACGAATGGGGCTCGCTCGGTAGCAGGTCCGAGCTTCGATCATACAGGACCAGCTTGCCCTGATCGGACAGAATGGCAAAGGTCTGGTTGACCATGGAAATCTCCGACATCCGGCGGTAAAGCTTGTCCAGATCCAGCTCTACGACGGCCACGCCGATTTGGCGCCCGTGGTTATTCTGTACGGGTCTCGCAATGGCAACGGTGTGCCCTGACAGCGGAGAATCGTATGGCTGACTCACCATCGCCGCATAGCTTTGGCTGGCTTGTTGGTAAATGGCTGGGAGTGCCGGGTTGCCTAATACTTCATACCTCACTTGCGAGCTGCTGAAGACTTTGCCGTCAGAGCTGACGATGTAGAGCGTCTTGACGATCGTGCTGTTAGTTTCGGCCACCGAGCGAAGAAATTCGGTCAACTCCTCTTCGCGCGAAGCTTCAAGGTAATTGGAACGGGTGGACAGCAGAAGCAGAATATTTTGCCCGTTGTCCAGATAGGAATCAAGGAATTGATTCGTGCGGACTGTCATCGTTTGGGCATGGTCCATCATTTGGGATTTGAACAGCTTTGACGCTTGAACGTAATTGCTTGCTGCTAAAAAGGCAAATATGGCGAGCGTAACGGCAAACATCAGCAAAAATTGCTTTGTCGCTACGCTCCATCGGCGCATCCGATTCACGATCATAGCCGGCCCCCTAAAAGCACGTCGTGCCTCGTATCGATCTTAGGCATTTTTCTTAAACTCTCTTGGTGATACGCCGGCATAGTCCCGAAACATGGCAGTGAAATAACGGTAGCTTGATATGCCGACCCGATGAGCTACCTCATAGACGCGGAGGGATGTATGCCGTAGCAAATGCGCAGCCTGCTCCATTCGCTGATGTTTCAAATAATCATGAAAGGATATACCCGTTTCCTCCGGAAAAATCCGGCATAAGTGATGCGGACTTAACCCGACCTGTTCGGCCACAACGGCCAGCGTGATGGGACTGGCGAGATGATCATTCATGTAACGCATGGCCTCCTCGACTTCCGTACGAATTCTGCGCTGATTGTTTCGGGACGTCTCCACCTCATGAATGAGCACGGCGATAAGCTCATCCAGCGTCCTGCGCTCTGCAACGGTCCGGGTCCTTCTTGAATAGTCGATCCAATTCCGTTCCTCCCGGAGCCACTCCCTGCGCCATTCGTTAACCCATCCCTTGAGCAAGTCGGGGTGGAACCTTCCATCCTCCGCCCACGTTCGAAAATCCTTGCGTATCCATTCCGTCAGCTTGCCGGGATCATCCTTGATGATGTGCAGCCGGGCTGCCATTTCCGCTGCCGCTGTCTCTGCCGAGGTCGGAACGATCTCCGATTCCCCCAGCAGAACATCGCTCTCCGGAAGGTAAAAACGCAGAGGATGACGGCTGGACGCAAAGCGGCAGCTGACCGTGAAGTCGTCGGTACGGTGAATCAAAGGTCCGACAACGGCATAGAGGTCTGCTTCACCGCACAGAAAACTGAGCTGACCCATGGTATCATGTTTAAGCTCCCGTAATACCTTTTCCAGCCAGATGCCCAATTCCTTAGGATTCATCCGCTCTGCATGCGGGATGAACAGAAGATACACACCTTCTTTTACTGGAAGCCAAGTGAAAGAATGCTCCCCTTCCAGCCTCTCCAGGCGCTGCTCGACCTCCCGCTTGAGTATGAATCTGATCTGCGGGGTGGTCTCGGCATGCAGTGAAATCAGACGGAACGGTAAGCTGCATTGAAGGGCCTCTTTAAGAAATGTGCCGAATTTTTTATCCCCATACCCCGGCTCTCCTTGAGTAAAGTGCAGCAACTCGCAGGACAGGCGCAGCCGCAGCTCCTCCCTCTCGTTCCGGCGGTGGGACCGCTCACGCAAGGCGGCTGCTTTCGCCCGGTTTAACGCGCTTATGAGTTCAGCTGCTTCCATGGTCACCTTTAATAAATAATCGATGGCACCGATGGCAATCGCTTCTTTGGCAAATTCAAATTCCGAGTGGCAGGTAAGCAAAATGATCTGTGTGTGCGGCAGCTCCGTCCGTAGGATGCGGATCAGTTGAAGACCGTCCATGACAGGCATCGTAATATCGGTGATAATGACATCCGGGCGATGCCGCCGGCAGAAGGCTAACGCTTCCGCACCATTGGACGCTTCTCCGGCAAGCTCGAAGCCATGCGTATGCCAGTCAAAGGAACGAAGCTCTTCCCGCAAAGGCAGCTCATCGTCTACAACCAACACCCTTATGCTCTCCTCGGCCATATTGATCCCTCCCGATCTTTTCTATCGCCACATTCCCCAGCACCGCCCAGGCACATCAACCTTGAAGCGCTCCAAATTACCTTGATCCGATATAGTAACATAGCAGGAAGTCCCGTCCGGACCTCCGAATGTAAGATTCGTCGGATTCTTTCCGAGAAGCCGGACTTCATGCTGCAATTCGCCTTCTGGGGATATGACGGCCACCGTGCCTCTTCCGTATCGAGTGGCGTATAGGTTTCCTTCCATGTCACAACGCATGCCGTCCAGCAGGCAGTCGGAAAATTGGATGAGCATCCGCTTGGACACCATGTTCTTGTCCTCGTCAAGCTCATACACCCAGATGGTGCGCTGTACGCTTTCGCTGACATAGAGCCGGCTCTCATCCGGCGACAGCTCAATTCCGTTGGTCGTACCGCAGTGCTCATCCACAATAGCGGCACGGCCCTTTTGGTCGATTCTCCACACTCTCCCTCGTCCCGAGTTCCAGTCGGGATCACTGGCAAAGAGCGTGCCGTCCCGAGCGATCGCAATATCATTGGGCTGATGCATATCGGGTTCGTGCACCCACACCGACAGCTCCTTCGTGCTCATATCGATCTTGAAGATATGATGCTGCGCGTAATCGGCAACCAGCATATCGCCGTTTGCATCGAAGCGGATCCCGCTTCCGACACTCCCGTCGGGAAGCTGGGTCCAGATCCTCGCATCTCCATCCTGCGTCACGATGCCAATCGTGCCTTGTCTTCCGTAATTCACCGCATATACATTCCCGTCACGGTCACAAGCCGGGCCTTCGATCCCTGTGGTGAAGCCTCCTTGCAGCGTGAATGATCGACTTATAAAACTTGTCATCCTGGCCTCCTTCCAGCGCTCCCCGGATACCGATCGTTCCGAAGGAGCACGTTCGGATTGAATTCCAATTCGATGTACCGCTTACCACTTCCTTCTTCATCGAAAAAAACCGCCGAGACATCCTATTCATACAGCGGCTCATCCTTGGGGGGGTTCTGGGAACCGCGAGACCAAGGAATCAACGCATTCATCCATCGTGAGCCTCCCCTTATCGGTTTGGTGCGAAATTTTCTGATCCATCTGTTTCGGCTTGGATGTCGCCATCCATCGTCTCCCACGTCGCCAATAACCATTTCGCCGCGGCCGCTGCGATGGTGTTAAGATACCGCTCCCCTTGCTCTCCGGTTGCAAGACCTGAAGGGTCGGTATATCCATCTACCCCCGTCAGTTCTCCCTGTTTGCCGATGAATGCCCCTGAGGGGCCGGCCGCCATCCAAGGACGGCGGGGATGCATGCAGCCGATTCGATCATCACATACCGTCTCTGGCGCCAAGGACAGGATCAAGGATGTTTCGAAGCCTCCGGCGTGTCCGGGGACGGGGAAGCTTCCCTCGGGACAGGCGGCAGCAAGGGCCTCCCTCGCTACATTCCAATAGGAGGCCGAAGCGGTCCAGGCCAGATGTGTGACCGCAAGATCCGAGGCTGCTTGATGCATCAGATGCTCATTGCCGCCATGCCCGTTGAGGAAAATAAGCCGGTTAAAGCCGCTGTCGGCCAAACTTGCCCCGATATCCTTCAGGATGCTTAAATACGTAGCAGAGCTGAAAGAGATGGTTCCTCCAAAAGCAATATGATGGGCCGAGCTTCCTACCGGAAGCAAAGGAGCCAGAATCAATTTTGCCCCCATATCCACGGCTTCCGCAACGGCTCTGCGGCTGATTTCATCACAGATGAAATTATCCGTTCCCGTCGGCAAATGGGGGCCGTGCTGCTCGCAAGCACCCAACGGAACAACGACGGCATACCCTTGGCTTGCCATCCCGTTTAATTGTTCACGGGTCAGCTTGTCGAATCGGGTAAACATTGGCTAATCCCTCCTCCTGTCTCCTGTGGCCGCCTTACGGCAATGGCATCGATCTCGACAAGCAGACCGTAATTCAATTCGCAATAAACCGCAGTACGGCTCGGAAACGGTGGATGAAAGAAGCGGCGGTAAATGCGGTTGAATTCCTCGTACAGCCTGCGGTCGCTTAAATACACGTTGGTTTTTACGACGTCATCCAGTGTCAGCCCTGCTGCATGCAGAATCTCCCGAATATTTTCGATCGTCTGAACCGTTTGCGCTTCGAGATCCGGACCGACGATGGCGCCTGTTTCAGATATCAGCCCGCCCTGTCCGGATACAAATATCATTTGGCCTGCTTCAACAGCTGAGGAAAACGGCAGATCCGCACTCCTATTCGTCTCGATTGGTTCCTTCATTACGGTAACCTCCCCTTCGATTTATATTGAACGAGCAATTCCGGAGTCATAACCCTAACTCCTTTATGAAGCGACTCCATCACACGGTTGATCAAGCAGCTGGTGATCAAAATACGCTCCGGGGAGACTGGCTCGGCACGGGTTAAGATGAAGCGCTCGATCAGTCCCGTAAGCGTATCGAAATGCCCGAAGGGGCGCGCGTTGTCGCTTAAACAAACAGCAGATACGATCCCGCCGGTTGCGTCGCGGAACGAAAAGCTCCATCGGTCGGCCCATTCCTTCCGCTGCACCACATAACCTTTGCAGCCATCCCGGTATTCTACAACGATAACCGTTGTTCGTTCCTGTTCCTCGGAGTTCTTGGGATGCGGCTCAACCGCTATCCCCGACCTTTCCAGCGTTTGAAGCAGCATATCCTCCGGCCATTCGCGCCTGGCCAGCGCCTTCCAAGCGGCTTCTCCAGAAAGCGAGGATACGCTCGCGATACCGGTCTCCCCGCCATCGCGGCGCTCCGCTAGCGATTGCAGCACCTCCAAGGCATGGTAGCCATAGGCCTCGAGCTCATTCGAGAAGCTTACGATAAGCCATTCACGCGCACCCTTGAGAAGCTGCCTGTCAAACTCCGGCCGCACCGCTGTGTGCGGGATGGATGAGCCGCCGAAGAAAGGAATATTCCTTCGCTTCAGCTGTTCATACATCCAGACGGATTCTTCAACGCACCATGACAAGAACTTGTCGGAAAAAATAGGGACACGCACCCCTAGTTCATCCAAAGCCAGCAGCGTCTCTTCCAGCAATCGTTTTCGAGGATAGCGTTTTCGTCCCATAGCGTCCACACGGTAATTGCCATGCTCGCCAATGATAATGACGCCATCCAGTCCTCCGTGGGTAACCGCATGCTGAATCGTTTCCCGAATGGTTCCGCACACGGCAGCGCCATGGCGTCCGGCAGCATCGACTCCCGCATCGTTGTCCGGGATTTGATCCAGATATAACGAGGCAACCTTTATGGATGGCGTGTAATGAGGGAAATCACCCAACAGGCGGCCGATCATCATTTCTGCATGCGAATTATGGCGATATACCGTTGCGATTGCAGCTACCTGCATAGTCCGAAACCTCCGGTTACTGGAAAAATCGAGCCGGTTGCGTACGACCCAGCGTCCGACAGCAGAAAAGCTGCCAGCTCATTGATTTCATTCGGGCGGCCGCTTCGGCCTATCAATGTCAGACGCCGCATCGTTTCCGTCTGGGCATCCGTAGCCTGTGCCAATACTTGTTCCGATTTGAAATCGCCGGGTGCAATCGCATTCACGCGGATTCCCCATGGGGCTAACTCGACCGCGGCTACCCTTGTCAACTGCTCGACCGCCGCCTTTCCGGCGCCATATGCCGCATTCTCTACTGCCGGTACGGAGCCCAGGATGGAGGATGTATTTACGATGGAGCCTCCCCCGTTTTGACGCATGCTGCGGGCCGAGTGCTTATTGACAAGAAAGGTGCTGGTGAGGGTCCCGCGAATGCTCTCCTCCCAGTCCTGCACAGCTTGATTCGCAATCGTTGCGGATTTGTTAATAAAGACGTTATGATACAAGCCGTCTAATTTGCCGAAATGGTCCTCGATTCGTCTGAACAGCAGATCGACATCAGCCTCGCGTGTCATGTCTCCCGTTATGTATAACAGACACCGGTCCCCATATTCCGTAAGCAGCTCCGACATACCGTCATCTTCATCGGAAGTCCGGATATCGCATGCCGCAATTCTGGCGCCCCGCTCAAGAAAGAGACGCGTCGCTGCCGAGCCCAAAACGCCTAGGGCACCCGTTATGACAATCACCTTATTATTAAGCTGGGAATACATCATCGTTCATCACCATCTCCCTTATTAGCCGAATCGTGATTCTGGATCCTGGATTCTTGAATCATGCGCAGGAAGGCAGTCGTTTCCGGCGAGACTCTGCCGGAAACGACAGCTGCGTGCATCACTTTAATCGATCAGATGGATTGGCCTGAAATCCGCAGGATTCCATACTGCACCGCCGGCCCAGCCGTAAAGACCAAGGCCTGAACCGGTACGGTGATAATTTCGGAAGAACAGCCCCGTCAGCGTTCGGGATTCATCCGGATCGAATTGAATACTGCTGAATGGTATGGCCTGAATGACATTCCATCGATCGAATTTCACTTCGGCTCTCGATTCCCACGGCCGCGTCCAATCGGGGCTTTTTTCAGGACCTTTATAATCCAAATTGAGCGGCAATGCATTCGTCATGAACGCGTAGTACGAAGAATTGCCCGGCGTTCCATCCATCAAATACGTTTCAACGGAGTCGTCTTTGCCGCTGAGCCACCACTCATTCGGTGCGGTATCGCTGATAACCATCTTGCTCGGGTCGGGATCAAAGTTTTCGTAACCGATGTAGATGTATTCCTCATCCCACAGCAGATACACCTTGGTCAGGACGGGAGGCAGCTTCCCGGAGCTCATATCCTTGAAATAGGTAACCGGAGATTCGACGGCTCTCCATGGTCCCGCTCCAAACTCCAACGTGTTCAAAATCTGATCCTTTGAGGCTGTCGTTCTTACCGCGTTAGCAGAAATATTCACGGAATCCTCAGCGATTTCGACCATTCTCTCAAACGTGGTTTTGATCGGCTCTATTCTCGCTTTGGCCTTCCCGTCAGCCAACGCATAGGCCTCATCAAGCGCTTGCTGCGCCTGATCCCGAATGCCTGCTACGATGACATACTGTCGAACCAGGCTTTCGCCGCTGGTCGCCCAGCTTTGCTGGGACCGGTCATAATTCCATCCCTGCTCGATCAAATCGTAGTAACGACGCATCGGTTCCGCCGCTGCTCCGTAGGCTTTGTTTAAAAATTGTGTTTTCAATGCTTCGATGTCCTCATCCGGATTCCAGAACAGCTTATTGAACAGCCAATACTGTAGCGCGTTGATCCCCCAAGCATCATTGCCCGCATCGACCGTTCCTTCCGGAAGCACGCCCAGGATGCCGAGTTCACGGTAATATTGCAGATCGGCCTGAACCTTCGCGGCGATCGGCCGCTCGTAAGCGTCTGAAGGGAAGCTGCCGTAATAATTGTAGACCAGAATATTTTTGGTTTTTTCCGCCCATCCTCTAAGCTTCTCATTATAAGCGTAGTTTGGATTACTTGTATTAGAGGTGTTGAGCGGTTCCCTGGCATCCTCGTACAACGGGGCGTATATGAGGACAATGTTGTCCTCGAGATCGACCTTCGGCGGGGTATCCGTGAACGTGTATGCATAAGAGACGATCTTTACGTCCGGATAATCCGCACGGATCTCCCTGGCAACTTTATTCAAGAAGCTGAAGAAGACGGTTGATCGGTAAGCGGGGTCCTCGGGCTGGACTACTACGCCGTCTTCCGTCGTAAACGGCTGTCGGCTGAGTTCGCCTTGATCAAAGCTTGAGTTATCGTTAATCCCGATCCCGATATAGTCGATATTCCTTGAAGCAATCAGCTTTTTGGCTTTGGCTGCAATGACACCGGGAACCTCCGGATGATAAAAATTGATTTGGGTTGAATCCGATAGCGGAATGTACTTGCCGTCCTTCATGTTGTAATAATCCGGGTGCTCCGCAAAATACTCGTCATTCGGCAGCCAAAAGGCCAGATTATGACCCAGCATGACGGGCGTGAGGCCCGTGCGTGCGAAGCGGTCCCATAAGAGCCGGTTGCTGCTGTCGCTCATTTTGATATTGTTTTTGTTCCGGGCCAGCATCACATCGGTGGCTTGGTCCGATCCGCCGTCCCCATTCTCCCCCATCCCCAGGGTTAGCCAGCCGCGAAGAGGGATTGGGGATTTTTCGGCATAATTCGTTCGGGTTGCCGTAACCGTAGGCAGGGGGTCATACAGAGTGCCGAGCTCCTTCGAGCGGGTCCATAGCACGCCTGCATTCTCTTCCAAAAAATCATACACTCCGTTCAAAATCCCTCTTGCCTCCGACCCGAGAATATAAATTCTGCTGCCCTTTTGGCGTACGGCAAAACCGTCGGAGTTCGCCAAATAAGCAGTATCCTGATTGGAAGGGATGCGATCCGTTGTGGACAGCACAAGCTGTATTCGGTTATGAGCAGGTCCGTAATCCACGACCGAAGGGGGACCCGGGGGCTCTGAAGGCCCTTCCTCCTCCACCTCTGCAAGCGTCACATCGTCAATCCACAAGGTGCCTGGGCCATTGCCCTGCAGGAAGGAGAACACAAGCCAGTGATAATCGTAGGGCCTGTGTTCATCCGCATGGTAGATTAGCTCCACTTCCGTCCAATCGGTTGTAACGGAAAAGCTGCTGACGACAGAATGCTTCACATTGTATGGGTTGGCTATTTCATTGACCTGCATTCTGGCCGTCCCGTTTTTGGCTCCCTTCACCCATGCCTTCAGCTTGTATTGCTTTCCCCGCTCGAGACGAAGCGGCTGATTGGACCGGACATTGTTGGAGGCGAGGCGCAAGGAACTGCTGCCGGTATAGCTGACCTCACTGTCTTGAGCTGCGGTTGTGGAATACCAGCCTTCCTTAACCGACTCCTCAAATCCACCATTCAGCAGGGTATTGCGATTTAGCGTTACCTCCAGCTCCATGCTGCCGATGGATTGGCCGTCACTTCGGGCTTCAAAGCTCAGCTGGTAAGTGCCGTCGGCGGTTGACGGCGGAACATATAGAGTCCCTGTGATACTGCCCGCCTGATCCTTCTGCAGCTCGATGGGGTCGTTAAGACTGATCGGAAATGCATTGCCTGCGCTATAGACGACTTCAACCACGGTTGACCTGCCATGATTGTTCAAAAAGTCGAAGGAAACGGGATAAGCCCCGCTCCTTTGGAGGTTGAGTTGATCCTGCTGAAGATAAGCGCTCACCGAATTGGGCTCCGTATCCGCACGGTAGATAGGAAGCGTTGCCCCGCTGACCATCTTCAATGTTTGCTGAAGCTCCTGGGCTGCGTGCATTTCCATATCGTCGGCTGCAGGTGAGATTAGGATATCCGCCTGAGCGACGCCATTCTTAATCAGTATCGAATGAGGATGGGGCGGTCGACCTATCTCCTCCTCACCTGTCTCCGCTGCAGTAGCTGAGGCGGCGAGGAGCATCATGAACACTGCCGTAAACATCGTAACGATCAGCTTAATCCCGCTTGTTCCGTTTAAAGCCTTCATTAGTTTCCTCCTTTATTCCTTTAGTGTGGAAATGAAGTGCGATTCCTTGTTGATACAGCCCTTTACTCCTCCTTTCAATAATTTACACGTGTAAAATTTTACACGTGTAGATTCTAAGAAGTAAAAATTTGAAGGTTATTTTTATTATAATGAATTTTGTTCCAGTGTATAGATTAATTATTGGGTTTATTCCGAAAACAGTCGTTGTTCAGTTTCCAAGCTCAAGCAGCGGAAAATATTCATTCGTAACCAACCACGTCATCGGGAAGAAGAAAATAACACATCGAATTCGTGTACTCGATGTGTTTTTTAATTGAGCTCGAAGGGAAAACCTGCCTGCGTCAAAGTGGATTACCTATTTCAATTTCCCATGGAACGTGGTCTTCTATTGATTGTCTTTTATTGATTGTGAAGAGCCTTTGCATCGCGAAGTAAATAACCCGCAGCCTTGGCAGCTATATGTTTTCCTTTCTGTGCATGAACTTCTTGAATGAAACTGCTCAGCTGTTGCTTTTGCAATTTCTTCAGCAAGCTGTTGGCGGTGCCTTTGTTGTCAATCCAACCACGATCTGTGTAAAGTTGAACCAGTTCCTCAAGCGTCTCATAGCTTGTTTTTACCTGAAACTCAATAGACTTTGTTGCGATATTCCCTGCCAAATCAAAGGCCGTTACTGTAAAGGTATGTGTTCCAAGATCAAGCTCGTACATTGGAATATCACTTAAAGTGTTTAGTATATTTCCGTCCAGCATTACTTCTGTTTTCATATTGTCGATTCCGGTCAGGCTGTCTGAGAGCTCAAATTTCGGTTGAAATATACCTGTGTTGTATTGAGATGTGACAACGCGATGGATCGTAATTTCAGGAGCCGTCCAATCTACGGTGACGGTGCTGGCAGCCTTATAGTTCCCATCCTCCGTCGCTGCCGTAATGACTGCTTTCCCTTCCCCTACTGCTGTCATCAATCCGTTATCGTCAACCGTAGCGACCTGAGAGTGATCCGTACTCCATGAAATCTTTTTATTGCTCGCGTTGTCAGGCACAATGGTGGCGAGTAATTTTGTAGTACGTTCAGACAAAGAATTAAAGGTCAACGCTGGTCTATCGAGCGAAATTCCTGTGACGGGAACGGATTCAAAGGAATGGTTAACAATAAGCTCATTAAGCGCAATGTTTCCCCATATCCGATTCGCATCGTTAACCTTCAATCGAAGTTTATAGGCGTTAACCGTTGGAAAAGTAACCGTATGGCGTTCTTTGGTGCTGTCGTTCAGCCTCCATTCAATCCTTGCATTGGATAAAGCCGTATTCCAGCTGCTGCCGTCGTAATACTCAACATCGAAACGAGTAATCCCTTGGCCGATGCCGAAGAAGGTTACCAAAGTGACTTCGTTGACGGACACAGCATTTTCGCCATAATCAAGCGTGATATAACCTGGAAAGCTCACATTCCCCGTGCTCCCCCATGCCGAGTTCAAATTATTGTCAATGATATTGGCAATGTTGCCTGCTCCTGTAGGGAAGGTCGTGCTCACCATGTCCTTGGATAATTCAGGATTGTTATACAGTTCCAGTTCATTCAAGGCAATACGTCCCGATTGGCTGTTCCCCTCATTTACTTTTAATCTTATTTTAGAAAATCTGCTGAGCGGGAAAACCACGGCTTCGACTTCATCAGAGCCATCATTCAACTCCCAAGTCAAAGGAATATTTCTCCGAATTGAAACCCAAGTAGAACCGTTACTGTATTCAATGTCAAAATTCGTGATCCCCAAATCTGTGCCAAATCTCGTGTTTAACTTTAATTGGTTGGCAGATATCGTTTGATCTCCAAAATCCAGTGTAATATAGTTCGGGAATGAAGGCGAAGGATCGGTAGACCAGGCAATGTCGTAATCATTGTCGTTGATCCCTTCGATGGGTTGTGAACTTGCAAATGTCGTACTTGCAGCAGACAGTGGAGCCAAATTGTCAACCGGCGTGCTGTCGGGACGTTTCGAAACAATGACGATCGGATCAGGCATACCTCCGGCTGGAGGAACGGTACCGCCGTATTCGTGAGCACCGATATCGGGAGCTCCGTTATATAATGGATTGCCGTAATAATCCCGCCCCCCGTTATCGTGAATGCGAATGCCTGCGCCGATTAGAGGCGAATTCGGTTGCAATTGATATCCATCTACGGTATCCATGCCATTGCCGCCGCTTCCAGGATCCACGAACCGTGGATCGCCAGTTACCGCATGCGCATCGGCCTGAACCAGCGTGTTCCCACCGTCATAAGCGTTATAGTCAAACGTTTGGCCCGTTAAATCCCATCCTTTATCACCGACACTGTAATACACATTGTTATAATTATGAATGTTGCGTGGAGCACCTGAAGCCTTGGTGAAATAATCGCTCATGACCGGATTGCCTGATGATTCTCCTACGTAAACGGTATTGTTGTAGTTGTAGACATGATCAATTGAACCGCTGTACCTGAAGATACTTTTCCGATCATTTTGGCTAATGTTATACCTGACGATCGTATTGATTGTGTAGTAGGTATCGTTAACAAAAAGC
Organism: Paenibacillus ihbetae; assembly: GCF_002741055.1. Taxonomy (NCBI): domain Bacteria; kingdom Bacillati; phylum Bacillota; class Bacilli; order Caryophanales; family Paenibacillaceae; genus Paenibacillus; species Paenibacillus ihbetae. The sequence goes on from NZ_CP016809.1 coordinate 219,618, forward strand.
ATAAATCCGCCGGCGTTATCATGGCTGTAATTATATTGGACGAGCGAATTGATGTTCCCTGCATCCACGTCGAAGCCATGACCGTCTTCTGCACCGTTAACGCTTGCAAAAGATTCGTTGAATTGAACGAGATTATTGTCTGCGTATGCCCACCAAATCGATGCATTCGTGGCCAGATAAGTGGCTTCCTGCACCGTGTTATGCTCAACAATCGCTCCATCGGTCACGTTCCAGGCAATGCCGCCAGTTGCAGCTCTTATGACGCTGTTGTTGGAAATTTTCACTTGGGTAGACGGCGTCCACGGCCCGTAAGGCTTCGGTACCCAAGGCCATAAATCGCCCATCCCATAGCGCAAAATACAGTTAGAACCTATGATAATCCCATAGGCATCCACATCCGTTAATGTATTTCCGTCGATAAGAATATCGTTAAACGCACTTGGAGTATTCGACCCGACTGAATCGAAAATAATTCCGCCGGAACGTGTGGTATATGAACCATCGACATCATGGATATTCATATTTTTAATATGAATGTGATTCAGGATACCTGCTTCCTCATTTAAGATATAGACGCCTCGCCTCTGACCCCGCGGATTCTCCCAATCCCGATCAAAAGGCAGCGGCGAGCTGTTTGTCACTTCCAAGTTATTGATTTCCCAATACTGCTGATTCTTCAAAAAGATGGCTTCGAGTTCGGTCGTCACACCGGCGATTAACGGCTTACTGCCGGTTCCATACATATCGATAGTAATTGGCTTTCCATTTTCGCCAGAGCCTTTTGGCCACAGTCTGCCGTTCCAGCTCTCCCCGGCTTTAAACAGAATCCTGTCCCCTGGTGAAAAAGTAGTCCCATTGACCTTGTCCAGCGATTTCCATGCGGCGTCTTGGCTTGTGCCGCTATTGCTGTCGTCTCCTCCGGTGCTGTCCACGTAATAAGTTGTTCCGGCAGCATTCGCTGGTTCAGGCAGAGCTGTGAAGAACGTACAGAACAAGGAGAAAATCGAAACCATGCAAACCACTTTTTTCATATACCTTGGCCTCAAAGCATATCATCCCTTCAATTTTTATTTATGTAAAGTCAACTAGGACGTTACATCCTGAAGTTCTGGTATGACTCCTCGTTCACAATAATCTGCGCATCTGCCATTCGTTTGCGAACATACTCCTTATAACTGTGATCAATATAATCTCTTAATGCCTGTTCCTTGATATCCTCAAGTGACAGATATTTCGAGCCAGCCCGTTCATTCTCAATCCGTTGAATCAAATGGAAATGGCCATTCTCTTCAATAATTCCGCTAATTTCGCCTATTCGAAGCTTTGCCGCTGCCTGAGCAACCGGACTTCTCGCGTTATGCCTGTAGCTGTCCAGGTTGTATAACTGCTCCGTAACTTTCCCTGTTTGATCGAGTTCTTTTGCAGCTTGTTCAAATGACAATCCCGATGCGCTTTTAGCCAGAGCCGTTTCCATTTTTCTCATTATCTGATCTTTGAGCTTCTCATCGACATTTCGGCTGCCATCAATAAAAGATGCGGATAACTGCTGCACCTTCACAGTCGCTGGTGCTTTGTACAACTGATCTTTTTTTGTCTCATAAAATGTTTTCAGCTGCTCATCATTGGGCTTCCAATCACGCTCCATTAATCGGTTCTTAACGGATAAAATGGAATTTCCCATCACATATTCCAAATAAGCCTCCTCGGTATATTGAGCGGGGCCGAAAACCACTTGGTTATTATTGATTGCTTTTTGTCTTCTCTCGTTTTCCTGATTGAAATTTTGCTCGAAGCTGCCGTAACTGATGTCTGTGAGTACTCCCTGCTCCATTGCAATGATTTGTTGAATTTTTAGGTTCACGGTATCTTCCAGTGCCTTCTTTTTTAACAGCTCGAGCGGAAATTCTCCTCCGTAGGAAGTGTTCCAAAACGCAGCCGACTGCTCGGCACCATATTTCTCGTAGAAATAACGAATGATCACGGATTTATTGGCATGAATCGCTCTTTGAAATTCATTTGCATGAATCGGAAAACCATCGACTGTTGCGAAAAAATCGTCTTCTTGATTTGCCTTCGAAGGTTTCGGTTTCGCGTTGATCGTTATAGACATGAAGACCAAGATGAATATCACGGCGGTGAACAGCCATATTAGACTGCTTTTATTAGGTGTCTGAATGTTCATAAGCAACCCTCTCTATTCACAATCTTGAACTTCCTCCTCGAACATACCCATTGCAGCATCCAAGTACCTCCAAGTCGATTGATTTAGCTCGAAATTTGTTAATTATGCGTGATGTGGTTTCATTATAGGCATTCAAAGAAAGCGCTATCAATTTCACCTTTTTTACAATTGTTTCACTTTCTTTACTTATTTGGTGTTTCGGAAGCTTTTCGAGCCCAATATGCCTCTTGATGGTTTTGTATTAAAAATAGAATAACCCTAAAGGGCAGTCATTCTCTTTAGGAAGTGACTACCCTCTAGGGTTACAAACGTTATCCTCAAACCAAAGATGTTATAACTAACGTATTATCTTATTTTTTACTATCAACAGGAATAGTTATCTTTTTATCATAGGTTTTTATATAGTGGAATCCATCTAACAGCAGTTGTTCCGGCTTATCTGCTGTATTAAATGAGTACGTCTGCTCCCACAGAACGTTACCGTTGTTCAGATCCCATGGCCGCGAAGCGGATATGGATGCTACGGGCACAAGGTTCCCCCCCGCTTGTACGGATAAACTGTCGGTATCCAAAATGATAAATTGCTTTCTGGCAATCACGATGTCATAACCACTGTCGGTTTTTGTTACGCTCCGAATCCATAACTTTTCGCGGCCTATTCGGATGGATTGATCAGATGGAGAGACTAGCGAAATAGGTTCCTCTACTTGCTGATATGCGCCGAAATTTTCGAGGACAAGCTCGATGGTTTCAATCTTGTCAGTTGGAAGCACTTCGAATTCAAGCTCAAAGCCCGGAAAACCCTTTTCAGCGTAAATGTTTGATCCTCTCATTCCCCACTTCTTTACCTCGGTTCCATTAACCAATAGCTTTGTTTTGCCCGAAAACCTAGGGTGTCGCTCTTTCTCTAGTTCATAATGGCCCCTTACGATGGTTGAAGATGGCGAAGCTGTAATCGAGTCATAGTGAACAGTCCCCTGATCGACAGCAACAAATTGTGAGATATTCTGTTTTACAATACTCTTCATTGCTTTATTTGCTTCAAATTGGAAGGAGATCGGATAGGATGCCCGTTCTCCATTATCTTGCCATATAATGAATGTTGCAGTTAATGTTCTTGAGAATGGACTAACAGGCTCAAACTTATACACTCCCTTGTATTGCAAGCCGTCATTACTATAATTTCCATTTCCTTCTTTCGGATCTGAATCCGTCAAGAATCCTTGCAATTTATTTATGTAATGAGATAAACGATCATCGGCATCATATCGAGATCCTGCAGGAAAATCAATGGTGTAATACAATAAAAATGCATTATCGTCCGCAATGACACCATTCACTGTAATAACGGTTCCGTCATCAAACGTTTTGCTTTTGTTTACCGTTTGTCCGTAGCCTTGCTCTGCCACTTCCGAAAAGCTGAGCGAGGACAACTCGCTTCGATCCAGCAGCTTCGCTCCGTAATAGGCGAATGCAGGATACTGATACAATCCGGCAATCAGAATAAGCGCTGCGGCAGCGGATGCAACCCATGGCAGAGCCTTTTTTCTGTATCTTGGTTTGGCGGGAACATTCTGTAGTGCATTTCGAAGCCTGCTCTCAAGTTCCAGCGGGGCTTGCACCCTATTATAGCTCTGCTTGTGCTCTTGTAATTTCTCCTCGATCGTTCTCATAACGATCACCTCCAATCAAGACTTTGAGCTTTTGGATTCCCTGTGACAATCTTGATTTGATTGTGCCAAGTGGTACGCCGGTTATGTCCGCAATCGTCTGATACGGCAAATCATGCACATATCGAAGCTCGATTACTTCCCGCTGCTTCGCATTAAGATGAGATAACAGCTCCTGGATGTCCATTGCAGACTCTGTATAACGAAATGGATTATCGTCTGATCCGGCAAGTGATAGCTCTTGATCCTCTTCCATAGGTAAATATCGCTTCTTTTTACGAAGTAATGATTTGCAACGATTGACGAGAATGGTTTTGCTCCAGCTGTAGAAGGCTTCGCCATTTTGCAGCTGATCGATCTTCTCATAAATGGATACAATCATGTCTTCCATGGCATCCATCGCATCATGCTCGTTTCCCATATATGAATAAGCAAGACGATAATAAGCGTCCTGATCGGCCATGATGAGTTGCAATAATGCTTCCTTGCTGCCTTTTTGGGCTTGTTTGACAAGACGGCTTACCTTCATGTTCTCCCTCCTTTTCATAGATAAGAGATGGCAGAGGCAATAAAAGTTCATTTTTGTATAAAAAAAACTCCACAACCAGGTCACAGGGAAGATCTCGCATCCCTAGAAGGTTGCGGAGGTGAATGAGATCCGTCAACGAGGAGTTCTATTTAATTACCTATTTCATCTCTCCTGAAGTGAGAATATGATGAACAGTCAACGTTTGAGCTCAAACTTGCTTGTTACTCAAATGTTATAATCACACTATACAAGAACGTTCAGGTCTAGATATCCCCCACTTGATTCACCTTGGCAACCGACAAGTACACACTGGCCACGCCGATAAGACTCAGCACGCCATATAGCATATCCGTATTTAGCGTAATATGGAGCAGTCCGGTGAAGTTAGGGAACTGCGCAAGAAACACAGCGCAAATCACGGTCGGAATCACTGCCCGCTTCCATATTCCGAACAAAAACAGCGGAACAAAGCTGATCAGGGCGACAACGGCGGAATGAACGATCGACCTGACCGTAAACGCCATGAAGTCTTCCATCGTTGGCTGTCCATGAATCACGTCAAAAATCTGATCAATCACATAGGTGGTGATGCCGGACAGGACAAAGGATACAAGCGTGCAGAGGAAAACCGCCAGGAAGATAAAGCACACTTTTGCCATAACCAGCTTCTTGCGGCTGATCGGATATCCAAAAGATAAAGACATCGTTTTATTCTTATATTCTTCGATAAATACATGATTAATCATGGAAGCGCCGAACAGAAGAAGTCCCATTTGAATCGGCAGCATCAGCTCTAACGCACTTGCGTAGCTTTCTGAGAAATCCACAAAAGCCATATCAGCAAAGACAACTTTTAAAAAGAAGGTTGGTAAAAACATAATAATTACCCAGTAGACAATCACTTCACCAATTACTTTTTTTTGATCTAATTTTCTCCACTCAAGTTCAATCAGTTTAGCCAACCTTACCGCCCCCCTGGATTTGATTGTAAAAATAGTCCTCCAGCGTACTCGTATGCTTTTGGATCTCCTCGATTTCAATATCGTTCGAGATCAACGTCTTTGAAATGTCGCTTGTGGATCGGGCCATATCATATATACGGATCCTTGTGTCCTTTACAATTTTGATATTGGAAATTTGAAGATCATGCTCAAGCAAATAGACCGTTTTCTGGACATTCGAGGTTACCAGCTCGATATAATCGGTCCGCAGCTTCTGTATGTCCGCCAGTGCCACTTCATTTACCAGTTTGCCTTGCTGGATCATCCCGATTCGGTCAGCCATCTGCTCAATCTCGCCCAGGATGTGACTGGACAGTAGAAACGTGATGCCGTATTCCTTGTTTAACATCCGGATCAATTCCCGCATATCTTTGATCCCGATGGGATCCAGCCCATTGGTGGGTTCATCCAGGACAATCAGCTCTGGCTTCGTAATCATGGCGCGGACGATCCCGAGCCGCTGCTTCATGCCCAGCGAGAAATCCTTCACTTTCTTGTCATCTATCCCGTGTAACTGGACCATATCCAGCGCTTGAGAGATTGCCTTCCGATCATAAAAGCCCAGATATTCGCAGTGGATCTGCAGGTTCTCCATCGCCGTTAAATGCTCGAAAAAAATCGGATACTCGATAATGCTTCCTACTCGCTTTAACCCGTCCTTTGCAGATTCCGTAAGCTTCTTGCCAAATAGCATGATCTCTCCGGAAGTGGGGATGATGAGCCCGGTGAGCATTTTCATAATCGTTGTTTTACCGGCGCCGTTCGGTCCGAGTAAACCGTAGGTTTCTCCCTTTTTTACCGTGAGATTAACTTTCGAGGTAATCGTTTTGCCTTTGACCGTTTTGGTGAGCTCATGGGTTCGAATGACTTCGTTCATGTGAGCTTGATCCTCCCGTCTATAATCGTTCTTTGAATTACTTCTATCGTAAAGGATGGAATGGATCATTTTTCTTACTCAATCCTTACATGTTTCTTAAGTTCGTGAAAAAAAGAGGCGTTCAGACCGAACACCTCTTTTGGGAAGACCTAATATGACACTTGTTTAAACATGCACGTAAACGTCGTTTTCTCAAACGGTGTGCTTGATAACTGAATCGAGCCCTTCATGGCCTCGGTTAAGCGCTTCGAGATGCTAAGTCCCAGCCCGCTTCCCTGAAATTGCGGGTTTCGGGCATCGTCTAATGTGTAGAGTCTTTCAAACACCCTGTCCTGGTGGATTTCCGTAATTCCTTTTCCTCGATCCCATACGTCAACTGCAACCGATTCCCCTTCTTCCCGAAGGGTTAAACCAAACACGCCTCCGTCGCTTCCATACCGGATCGAATTGGATATTAAATTGCTTAATATCCGATGAAGTGCCTGCTCATTACCAAGGATGTAGAGGGGACGCTCCGGAATATCAAGCTCTACCCGAAGGCCATGGGATGTCAGAAGCTCATAAAATTCAAGCACGCTTTGACGGCATATCTCATTAAGGGAAATTTTGCTGAGCGGGATTTCGTAGTCTTCCGACTCGATTTTAACAAGATCAAAAAATTGATTTAGCAATTCGACCAGACTGTTCACTTTACCGTTAAGCCGCAGGATTATCTGCTTCCTCTCTTCTTCGGTGACCGATTCATCGTGGTTCAGCTTCTCGGCATACCCCAGAATAACCGTCAGGGGCGTTTTCAAATCGTGGGACATGTTAGATATCATTTTCTTCAGGCTGTCCTTGGTCCTGGCGTAATCCGCAATCACTTTTTGGTTGTAATCCAGAAGACGGTTAATTTGGATCAGCAAATGTTGAACGGCTGGCTGGTCGGTTTGGAGAAGCACCTTCTCGGCGGTTTGATGTTCGATGATCTCCTTCATTGAATTCGATATTTCCTCGACATGCCGATTCCATGTTCTGCGGGAAACATACTGCCAAACATTCATCAGGAGCAGAACAGCAATTGCTGCGCATAGAAAAAAAATCATGGCTATCCTCCCAATTTATATCCGATTCCCCAAATGGTGCGAATAAATTGAGGATTTGAAGGATCGTCCTCGATTTTTTCTCGAAGTCTCCGGATATGAACGTTAATTACGTTTTCATTCCCATAATAATCATCTTGCCAGACGAATTGATAGATTTGCTCCTTGGTGAATACCCTGCTCTGATTCGTTAAGAACAGCTTCAATATATGGAATTCCTTGGAGGTGAGCGTTATGTTTTCCCCTCGGACCTGTGCAGAAAAAGTATTTAAATCAAGGATGAGGTCCTTAAAATGTATCCGATCCTCAACCGGCTGATTTTCGGTCCGGATATATTGGGTAGCCCTGCGGATGGCAGCCTGCACTCTGGCGGTAAGCTCGATCATCGAGAACGGCTTGCTTAGATAATCATCCGCGCCAAAGCCAAGTCCAAGCGCCTTGTCGAGGTCGCTGCCCTTTGCGGAAATAATCACGACGGGAACGACGCTTCTCTCCCGGATCCGCTTTAGAACATCCATGCCATTAACTTTAGGGAGCATCAAATCCAGCAGTATTAGATCAAATTCTTCCTTGTTAATGTAAGCTTCCGCTTCCTCTCCGTCCAGCGCGATAAACACCTCATAGCCTTCCTGCTTCAAATGACTTTCAATCAGCTGGCTGATCTCCCTGTCGTCTTCGATAAGTAAAATTCGCTTTGGCATGCTATATCCCCCCGGCACCTCTTTACATCAATTCCTGTTTTCGAACCCGGCTGTTAAGCCAGGATTCGCTGCTGCCTCATGATTTGGCAAAAGCCATCCTGAAGGGATGGCCTTGGAATGAAATAATAAATCGATTATCAATATAAATAGCTAAGTCTTTCCAAATGATATCAAAATGGAAAATGTAAGTCTATAATTGCTGGGTTTAATCCATACTTTTTTGTTATTCCAGACTGTATAAGTTCTCACGATTTGGCGCAATGTAGTCATGCGGAGATTTTAAAGATACAACATGGAGGGATCCTAATGGCTACAAGCAGACAGCATCAAGAAGCACATGGAATCGGACAAATCGAAGAACAGTTAAATGATCAAATGGAAGCTGCTGAAGAAATCCAAGGACAATCGAAGCTGGACCGAGAAATCGATAAGGTAGCTCGCCGTGATTCGGATCCATTGGAAGACGTTTCGAAATAAACAGAGTCTGCATCTCCCACCCTATTCATTGAAATAAAAAATCCCATCTGGAAATCTCCTGATGGGATTTTGTTGTTCCTAAACATGGTTTATTTTAGCGATGCTGGTACTTTTACACCGAGGAGCTTGCCCTCCGCTTGAATGATGATCATACCGTTTGTCATTAGCGTGGATTCGTGTAAATCCGCACCCGTCTTTACTCTAAAAACCGGCTTAGCCGTCAACAAATTGATGCCAAGTAAAGTACCATTACGTTGAGCCCGATATATTCCTTTCCCATACACGTCAATCTGGGCAGCTGGTGCATCGCTGTTCCATCCAATCACTTTGCCATTCACAAGTTTGGAACCGGCCAATCCGCCGGTATTTCTGTTCTGAAAAATCAGCCGTTCCTGCACGAGCCCGATCAATTCCCATTCTTCCCCATAGGGACGTTGAAATGTCCGTAGAGGAGCTAATCCTGATTTATAGGTATCAAAATGGTATTCGGCCACTTTATCGCCCTGATCGATATATAACTTCCCTCCGGCCATAAACGAGCTGCCTCCACCATACTGATATGGCGGTTCTCCCGACAGTTTCCAGTTATATTCCCGAGTACCCTTCTTTTCACCGGTTTTCAGGTTAAACACATTGACGATCAATTTGCGGTCCGGCAATGACTGGTAATCAAACAACAGCGGAGAGTAATAATCAACCGAATAGACAAGACCGTCTTTGATTTGCAGCGCTTCTCCTTGACCGAAATCCTCCCATAGCTTCTTGCCCGTCTTCTTGTCATAAGCATTCAGTTGAATGGACGTAAGTGCTCCTTGTACAAAGAACGATCGCAGGACCACCCCATCCGCCTCGTGCAAGTACTTTGTTCCGTTACCTTCTCCCGCCGGCTCGTTCATTTTCCAGCGCAGCTTTCCTGTCTCCTTATCCAAGGCAAAGGTCATGCTCCCATTGATCGCATAGAGCGTGTCAGAAGTCGGAACCAATGCCTGCGTTCGGTAATCTGTATCAATCAAGATAGATGTTTTCGACTGCCATTTCAATTTTCCCGTTTTGGCATTCACGGCAAAGGGTCTTTGATCTGCGGATAGACCATAAATAACGCCTTGATCATACATAATATAAGGCTTCACGTCTTTACCGTAGCTCCAAAGCCGTTTCCCTGTCCTCGCATCGATTGCAATTAGCTTGTTCCCGGCAAATGTAAACACCTTGCCCTCTTCGGCAATGGCATGGTGTCCTGAGTAGGTCTCATCCATCTTGAGATAGTTGTCCACCTGAGCCGTCCAGGAAGGCTTCAGCTCGGGAACAGTGAGCACGGAAGAAGGATGCCAATTACGGATCGAAATATCTGCACTTTCTGCGTTCGCCTGCGAAGGTAGTATGGACATTGCGCCTTGGATTGTAAGGGCTCCAGCGGCAATAACCGCGATTAGTCGCCGGAGCCGTTGATGGCTTTTTTTGTTCGTTAATCGGTTGTTCTTCATTTTACGCATACGTGTCCTCCCATAGGTATCATTTTCTTGTCACTAGACAATAAAACGCTTCATCAAAGGGAAAAGTTACATCCGAGTACCTTGATTTTATCTTCTATCGAACACTTACGATCTTCATCCCATACAACTGATATCTCGAAGGTTCCTTCTTCAAAGAAGAGAGGCAATCTACCACAGATATTTTGAGCCGACATTTGGTTACCTCCATTATCTCGTTGACCACTTGTTTCGATAACGGGACGATATCTCCTGCTGTCTAGTTCAGGCAGGTTTAAAAGGCAATGGTTCTGGGGTTTGGAGTTGATGATATCTCCGTCTATAAAAGGATGAACAAGTCCTTGAGGCAGTGTTGTCTCCACATATTTATAGAAAACTTAAAGACGTTGACTTTATATATGCCCCCACCTATAATCTACTTAAATTTTTTCCCACTATGGCACTTGAAAGGAGAGAGCAATCAACAAATATATCGAATAGCTTCTGAAATTGTCCATCTAAAAGGAGGAAATTCATGAATTCCTGGATAAGAAAGACGGCTGTCCTGTTCGTTTATTCCTTGAGTGTAAGCTCGCTTGCGCCACTCGCATCTGGATTCGCCCAGAGCTCCGCCTGGATGATATCCAATTCCTCACCCGTCATTAACAACGCGGGCTTTGAAACCTTGGGAAGCGGTAGCGAAATACCGGGCTGGACCTATTATTGGTCCCCGCTGACGGACGAATATTCCATCTCGGTCACGGATTCCAAAAGCTATGAAGGCAGCTATGCTTTAAAGATGGTCGACGGCGGACCAAAATCGCTGGGATTAATCAGTTCTTCCTTTCCGGTCACCGAAGGCACCAGCTATGTCTCCTCCGTGAAAACCTGGCTGGAACAGGGCTCGGTGGCGATGATTGTATACTACTATGATGCTAATCATAAGGAAATCAGCAATAGCCGCGCCTCCATATCCTCCGTAAGCAGCGATTGGTTGGAACTTACGCATGAAGGCACCGCTCCGGCCGGAGCCGTTACGGCCAAGATTATGCTGTATTCCGGAACTGCCGGCCATAGTACCGCCTATTTCGACCATATGACCGTATCCGCATCTACTGAAAACGATGTTCCCGTTGCCTTCGGAGATCCGATTGATCTGGGAGCTGCGACGAAAACGGTCAAAACAAGCGGAGCCGCCATGGCGAATGGCGAGGTTTATTTCGCAACGAATGGAACGCCTTCGACCTTTTATGCACTGGATGCCGCAACCGGCCAGGTCCTCTATTCCTCTCCGGTGCAAGGCGTGAACACGGTGTACGGTGTGGCATCCGGTTCCGACGGCAACGTATACCTGTCCGGCGTGGAGAACGGCATGCTGTATCGTTATTCTCCTACTGCAAAAACGTTGGAGCCTGTGGGTGTCAACCCATCAGAAAAGCTGGTCTGGGATTTGGCGGCCACCACCGACGGTAAAATTTACGGGGCCACGTACCCTAATTCCAAGATCTTTGAGTATGACATTGCCTCCAATCAATTCCATGATCTCGGCAGCGTTCGAGAGGACGTCATGTACGCCCGTGGAATCGGTGTGACAGACCATTATATCTATGTAGGAGTGGGGAATCCTGCTTATTTATACAGGATTGATCGACAAACAGGTGAAAAATCGGAAGTGAAGCTTCCGAACTCCGGAGCCAATGACATGATCGCCGACGTCTGGTCGTATAATGGAAAGCTGTTCGTGCGTTCCGGCGCTACTACCCTGTTTATTTTGGATGAAGAGACCGAAGAAGTGCTTCAATCTCTCCCTTGGCCTTCTCCAACCCGTTTTGACAGCATGATCTCCCCTCCTTCCCCGCTAGACCGTAATCTGGTGTATTTCCGGAACGTGGTTAACAGTGAACTGGTCACCTATAATACGGCGACCAATGAAATTATCCCTTTAGAGGGTGTCGTTCTGCCCAATTCAACGGTCCGTGCCTATGATTGGGTCACTCCGCAAACCGGGAATAAAGCCGGCAAGACCTTGCTGGCCATGGTAACAGAAAAGCTGGAATACGTGTTGTTTGATCCTGAAGATCAGTCGGTGGAGACCATAATGCCTGAAATTGAAGCGGAAGGCATTGATATTCAGAGCCTGGAGATGGGACCGGACGGGAAATTGTATATGGGAGGCTTCCATACAGCCTTATCCATTTTTGATCCAAAAACCAATGCCTATGAACTACAGGAACGCGTCTTTCCGCAAATCGAAGGGATCGGCTTTTTAAACGATAAGGTATATTTCGGCACCTATGGTGGCGCTGTTATCTACAGATACGATCCAACCCAGCCGTACAAGAAAGACACCAATCCTTCGCTCGCATTCAACATTGAGGATGGTCAGAGCAGGCCGTTCGCTTTCGCTGCTGGCGAGGACCAGCTGTTCATCGGAACAATCGCCGACTATGGTCTCGTTAAAGGGGCATTGACTATGTACGATGAACCAACCGATACCTGGACCACCATTCCCGATATTGTGGAGAATCAAAGCGTGATGTCCGTTGCTTATAAAGACGGACTGGTCTATGGAGGAACAACGATCCATGGAGGCGGAGGCTCGTCCCCCGCGGCTTCGGAAGCCAAAATGTTCATTTTTGATCCCAAAACCAAAAGCAAAGTCAAGGAATTCTCTCCCGCGATCCCCGGCATGGCATCACATCAGCTGATCGGCGACCTGAAGGAAGGACCTGACGGACTTTTATGGGGCGTAACGTGGGGGAAGACCGCTTCAGGTACCACCGTTTATTCCGTGTTCGCCATGGACGCAGCTTCACAGGTGATCGAAAAGAGCAAGCTGTTATATCCCAACACGCCGTCCGGAAGTACATGGAGACCTTATTTTCTCCGTTTTGGCGAAGATGGCCTGCTCTACACCACGGTCGGACGTACATTAACGGTTATCCACCCGGAAACGATGGAATCCAAGAAAATAGCCGACAGCGTCAATCTCATGACCTTGGCGGAAGATGGGGGCATTTATTATGCGGAAGGCTCCCATCTCAAGAAGCTCCCTGTCGCATTGGAAGAAGTCGCATTGAAGCTGGATACGTCGGTACTCACTGCTGGAGAGCAGGCACAGCTTACAATGAGCGGAACCCTGTTTAATGGAAAAGCCGCAGACTTGGCTCAAGCTTCGATCAACTACAAGAGCTCAGATGAAGGCATCGTTACCGTGTCCGATACCGGGTCCATTCAAGCGATCCGTGCAGGGCAGGCAGAAGTTCAAGCCACGGTTGTTCTGAACGGGGTCACCGTTCGTTCCAACTCGGTAGCGGTGGAAGTCCGTGAAAATGCCGCACAATTGGCGGAAAAGCTTCGTCAGGAATTTAATCTTCGCATGGCTTCGGGCGAAATCCTCAAACCACTTGAGAGTCAATTGGCCAACAGCCTGAAGCAGACCGAGCATCACTTGCTCAAAAGTCAAGCCGATCAGGCCATCCACCATCTTGAGAAATTCACCCGGAGTCTTGAGGATCCGAAAATGAATGCGTATATCGTTCCGGCCGCAAAGGATGCATTGCTGCTCCAAGCAGCGAAGCTGCTGGATATCTTAAATCAGCAATTGGACAGCTGAGCACTACCACTACAGATATGCCTAAACAGCGTGTACCTATCGGTACGCGCTGTTTGCATCCGACTTAATAATCCAGCAGCCGACCATGATCATGCCACGAACCGTACATTTTGTTTGCTCTCGTGTTGGCTATGAACTTTTCCAATCTGCTGCTAAATAATGCCGGCTGATTTTTGACACTCTGAATCGTATCGATCCGAACTCTTTTGTATAGATCCGGAAATGCCATAAAGTTCTCATATACTTGCTGCTCCTCTTGTATCCTTCGCTCTATAGCCTCATCTATTTTAAAAGCATCGGGATCCATATCAGGAAGTACCCGTCTTCCCTCCTCTCTCATGTATCCCAGTTTTTCGAGACGGCGGACCCGCTCTTTATTCAGTTCCGTCCAGGAGCTTTTTTTGCTTCTGGGAGAGAGTCTCTGTGCCAGCCCGATTTCAGAGATTTTCTTCTTGACGCTGTCGATCCATCCAAAACACAGAGCTTCTTCAACCGCATCCAAATACAGCAGCTTGTCTGGACTAGGTGTCATTCCAACGATTACCCAACAGGACTTCTCTGTTCTGCTGTGTGCCAGCAGCCATGCCCTCAATTCTTCTCTCGAGCTTCCCGAAATTAGATTTTCTAGCTCCATCCATCCTCCTCCTTTCTAAGCTCGAAGAGGTCGAATCCCTGGTTCATCCTTTTCAACGTCTCCTCTTTTCTTCTTGCGGGTTATAATGATGTCCCTGTAGTTAGCATAAAAAAGGATATATGACAGCGTATCGTCATATATCCTCATAAAGTTTGTGCACTTATGGTCAACCGTTATATATGATCCCTTATAGTGCAGGAATCTATAAACTCTCGACTGCACTTTCAAATAAAGTAAAGCAGATTTATATCCCTTGCAATCCGGTATCCATCAACCGGAGACACGAGGCTTTGTCGGGTCGCAGTTCGGGCTCTGTATTTCACCCAAATCAGCCAGTTTGGACAGATAATAGCATTCTTCCCGATACATGTGGTCAGGCATTAACGGATTAATCCGATCCAGGACCTCCCCGCTTAGCTCAAGCTCCTCAAGCTCCGCTAGGAAGTGCATGAACACCTTCATTTCCAAGTTGATATCCGCGTGGAATTTGTTCATCGCCGGGAAGTCCTTCAGATGGGTCCGTAAATAACCGACCATTTCAACGGCCTTCACATAAAAGCCCTCAAAATCCTTCTGGAACGCCATACTTTTCGCAATCAACGACTTCTCCGCAAAATCCAAATCGGCTGCGATGCTTGCCGCATGACCGAAGGCATCCTGGAGCCAGAGCAGATCGTGATGCAGCGCATGAAAACGGGGAACGCCTCGGCCTTCAAGAAGCGACTCCAGTATCCGCTGGTATTCCTCCAATTCGTTTACCATATGATTCACGAACGAAGGCGTCAGAAGCAGGTCTATCCTGCCCGCGAGCTGACGTTCCAGCAGATTCAGCTTGAACTCGCGCAGTTCATGCACGGCATGACTGGCTTCTTGCGTCAATTTGTCGATAAAAGCAGATGCATCAGGTCGCCTTGCCTCGCCAAGAAGGGTATCGAACTTATCTCTTAACCGTTCAGCAATCGCAACATCCGTTTTTTCCTTCGGTGAAAGTGCAGTAAAAATAAACCGGCAGTGGTCGCCAAGAATCTGCAGCCAAAACCGGTGTTCATACAAGGGGTCACTCATCCGCCTTGCCTCCTCCCGCAGCCTTTATTCTCCAGAAATATATGCTGCTGCAGGCGGAGTAGACCAGAGACTGACCAAACATATGGAAAAGGCATTCCCTCGTAAAGCCATGCTGCATAATCTTGTGCATGGTTATGTTCATCTAGGTTTTCTAGTAAGGATCAGTAACATGATATAAATATAATAGATTGCACTTAAAGCAAGTAAGCTGTAAAACAAAGCGGCGACCGACGTTGGTGCCCACACGTTAATAAATCCCCAAGTTACCCCTCCAAGCAGCATGTTCGGAGCTTTGATCAAGAGCAGGATCACGATGGTTACGGATAATGTGTGTAAGTTTATCCATAAAGCTCTTTTTAAATTCAAAGGCCTATTGATTCGTTGTTTTCGGATTGTCATTGAAATAACCCTCACCGATAGGAGCAGGAGCAAGACTCCAATAGCCGCAATAGCAGCCAATATGTAGGTTAATATCTGATCCAATTGCTGATAGCTGTCAGCATGACGGTTCGCTGCTTCTCTGCCTTCCCATATATTCATAACTCCCTGTCCTATGGCTGTTGTGAAGCTTGATTTCATATTGGCCAGAATCGCCACGCCTACTTGTTCGTCAGGCTTCAATATGAAATAGGAACTGAACGTCGGATTCTCGCCGGTATGCAGCAGATATGATTGTCCTGAGCCATGTTGAACTCCCCATCCAGCAGCATAATGCGTATTCTGGTCGAAGGGCTCGACGGAAAGATCGGGCTCGTGCGATTGTTGAATAAGGTACTGCTCAATCTCGCGCGTTGAAATTTGGCCTAATTGGAGCTGTAACCATTTTGCGATATCATTGGAATTACTAACTATATAACCGGCAGGGATGTTCCCTCTGTATTCAGGTGCGTTGTACGCCTGTTCCTTCATAAATCCTAGTTTATAACCGGTTGCGATTGCCCCGGATTGAAGCTGATGCAGCCCAGCGTAAGAGTCCTTCATCCCGATCGGGTCTAGAATATGCTGCTTTATGTACAGGTCGTAAGGCTGTTTGGTTACGCGCTCTATCACATATCCCAGCACATCGTAATTGATGGTCGCGTACTCAAATGAGCTGCCCGGCTTACGATTTAACGGCTGATCCAGCAAGGTTCTGACCGTTAGCTCAAGTGCGTTATCGGCTTTGCTTTCCGGAATCTTGACGATCGTATTTGAAGCAATCCCGCTGGTGTGATGCATCAATTGATCCAATGTGATCGACTGAAGCTCTCCATTATATTTTAGCTCTAACCACGGAATATAGCTCCGAACATCATCGGACCGCTTTAATTGTCCCTTCTGTTCCAGCTGCAAGATGGCGAGCGCCGTAAATGCTTTCGTAGTGGAGCCGATCTCAAACAATGTATGGGGCGTAACTTTGGTTTTGGTCTTAACGTCCGCGTAGCCAAATCCTTTTTGATATACGGTTTTTCCCTTCTCCACGATAACAACTGAAATTCCTGGAATTTTACTCAGCTCTTGCTGCTCCTGGATAAAACGCTCGATTTGTGGAATCCGGTCATTGGCTTCGGCACGAGCGATACTTGGCATTGCTGCGGACAAGAGCAGACAGGCTACAACGAAGAACATGCAACTTTGGATTCGTAATGATCCACGGGTTAGTTCTTTTCCATTAACATTTTCCAATTGGCTTTCTCCTCGCTTTATATTTAATAAGCATAATATAAAGCGAGTGTCCAATACCGTGCCATCGATTGACATGACAATCCTCGGTTGGGATGTGACAAATCCGTCACATCCTCTACTAGATATCCCTTTGAGCTAGCTCAAGCGCTGTCTCAAGGACAATGTCCCGTTTCTGGTATAGGTATTCTCTTCGATTAGATACCTCGACATCGGGGGTTATGCCAACGCCTTCAAACGAATCACCGTTTGGGAAGAATGTGCGGATCGCACCAACCATCACCGTAATGCTGCCATCGTCGAAGCTTTTTATGAAAGGCTGGCCGGTAGAACCGAAGGTCCGCTCTCCAATGATGGTCGCACGACCGTTATCGATGAATGGCATGGTGAAGTCCTCAGCGGCCGAGCCGGTAAAGCGATCGACTAAGATGAATAGCTTTCCGGAGTAACTATTTTCATGCGAAGACGTAACATAATCCGATCTATATACGGCATACCGATAGTCCATTTCGAACTGAATGTCTGCATTCGGATGCCTTCTTCTTAAGAATTCAGGATGACGTGCTTGTTCGTTCCACCAGCGAAAGGGCTCATTCATGAGCGCATTGATCAATTGATCAGGAGTAGTACCGCCTCCATTCCCTCGTACATCGATGATAAGGCAAGGAGCGTTATGAAATGCTTCGAGAAGCTCTAAAGCTCTCGCCTCATATTTGGGCTGATTGAAGCTTGGGATATGTATATATGCCACTTCATTAAGAGCTATCCATCCTCCGGTGGTTTCCTCAAGAAGTTGAGCTTCAAAATCTACGGGCCGCCGCTGAATATGTATAGTTTTAGCACTCCCTTG
Organism: Paenibacillus ihbetae; assembly: GCF_002741055.1. Classification (NCBI taxonomy): domain Bacteria; kingdom Bacillati; phylum Bacillota; class Bacilli; order Caryophanales; family Paenibacillaceae; genus Paenibacillus; species Paenibacillus ihbetae. The sequence continues at coordinate 237,433 of NZ_CP016809.1, forward strand.
CTCATCCTCGATTAGAACCTCAACTTCATTCTCTTTGTAAAGATGAGAGAAATAATAAGGAAACCGACCGATCATCGAACGCCAATCCGTAATCCCTGTGATTCGGCTCAATTCATACAACCAATCCCTTATTGGCCTACCTGCTATAGTCTTCAATTCGTCACCGGGCTGCATTAAACCTGAGCCGTCTTCTGCCACCACCCAAGCCCCGACCAGCTCAGTCAATGAAAGATGAACCATGCCTCCAAAGGGAAAAGGCGCTGCCCGATCATAATAATTCGAATGCCCATTGCGAAGTCTGCCGAAAAACTCCCACATCACGAACTGGAAATCAACACGGTTATCCGCGGATGCCGCTTTCCTGAAAAATTCGTCGGCTAGATCACTAAGCTCATCCGGATCTATTAACGCATTCTCCCAGTGTGCAAATGCTTTTTCCGTAAGTCTTATGGCTTCCGATAAAATAAATAGCCGCTGTTCTAATGATAGCTCTTTCAAAAGGCAACACTCCTCAAGGTCAAAAGTAGGTTCGTATATGCTTCATCTCCTTATATTACCGTATTTTTTGTAACGACATCTTAATTCTTGTGGCCATAATCCTGCTCTCGTCCGTATTATGGCTCAATAATTTGTCTGCCCACGTTCACATCGTCTACCTTCCATTGGTTATCAATAAATTTATAGAATACATAACGATCAACGAGTTCAAGATTGACAGGACCGCTGTCAAAGTAAGCCGATTGGTGCATTCTCGCCGCTGTCGTGCCGCTGTAGGTAATATCGGCCATTCTTGTTAGTATGGCGTTATTTTTAATGCCATTACTGTGAATAATCTTGTTTATAAATGAGTCCGTGAAATAAGGTCTGAAATGTGTTCGGATTTGCGAATAGCTTGAGAGATCGGTGGCTTCATTTATCTTTTCATTAAGTACGTTTATTCGCTCTTGACTCATTCTCCACGTCTTCTGCGGCTCTGTATGGATAAAGACCTGCTGAAGGCCGATCGTAATGGTTGCTTTTCGTTCTTGCTCGGACCACAGCGCTGTTCCGCCAAAAGCTTCAGCAAAAACACGTGCGGGTACATAAGTTGTTCCATTTTCGATTGTAGCCGGCACATCAAGGCTGAAAGCGGCGTTATTTAATAAAGCTGTTCGAGCATTCACACGCAGCAATAGCTCTCGTTTGCCACGTATTATCGTAATGCTTTTTTTTGCCTGGTTCCAAGCTACTTCTGAATCGAATCTCTCTGAAACAGCTCGTAATGGAATCAGCATGCGTCCATTTTCGATTTTTCCATTGTCAACCGTATTCGAAACATTATTGGCGAAGCTTATCGCTGGATTATCGATCAGTAAGGTAGACAGTAAAGAGAGAGTTAGTGCGATTATTGTTTTTTTCATAGATGATTCCTCCCACGGTTCGATTATATCCTTGACCCTAACTCGATAAAATCTTATTCATTTTGTTGCGATCCCTTCTTCTACTGGTGTCGAATGGTAATTACGCTTATAACTGATAAAGAGTTGTGGTCCAATTTTTTAATTCCGCCAAAAGATCTCGGGAACTTCGCACTTCTTATTGTGTAATTAGGCTGAAGAGTTGTAATTAACAAAAATAAGCCACCTGGTTCCTTTCCAAGTGGCCCTATTAATTCCTGTTACATATTTGATTTTTTTTCGTTTTATTCCTTGGATAATCAGCCCCTTCCATTCGCCCTATACTGCTGTCTATACTCGCTCGGCAGCATACCTGTCTGCTCTCGAAAAGTTCTGCTGAAATATTTCTCATCCTCATACCCGGTTTGCTTGGCAATCCAGACAATTGGCCTGGATGTCTGCTCCAGATACTCCCGTGCTTTATCGATTCGAACCTTGCGCAGATATTCATTGAAGGAATAGCCTACGATTTCTTTGAAACATTGATAGAAGTAGCTTCGGCTCAGATTGACCCGCTTCGCGACATCAATAGCGAATAACGGTAACTCAAGTTCGTCGTGCACGATCTTGACCGCGGTCATAATGCTGCCGCTCACTTCCGGGCTCAGCTGTAAGCTGCCTGAGCGGGTTAACCAATGTTCCCTGAATTGCTTCAGCCAGTCCTCAACCTCCCGCCAGCACGTAAATATGTCAGGCATCTTGATCTCATCAGGTTGTATCGTTCTATATAGCCGGTTCCAGTCAACCATACATCCGTAGATCCATTGCATTAGCTTGGTGACAGGGATTCGCAGTTCTTTTAATCGGCTACAAAGTTTTTCAAAGGCCACATCGTCATGGACCCATGTGAAGGCATGCAGTAATTCCTTCACAGTGTCCGACTCTTCTTCTCCCGGTTCAGGATGCTCCACCAGCAGCTCCATGACAGACTTCTCAATCGGATAAGGCTCATGGCCGTCGCAATCGTAGAAAAAATCTCTTCTCCTGTAGGCTCGTATGCGTTGAAGCAGTTCGGAAGGAGATAAACCGGCAGTATGCCGCAGCCGTACCAAGCGCCATCCGGTGCTGCCCATTCCGTTTGGAAGGGGCGGCAACGCGTTTTCTTCGTAATGGCCTTGAGGCTGAACCTCCTTGGCAAGATCGGTCAACCACATCAGAATAGAGCCTTCCGTTTCGGCTATCCAGCCCAAGGATACGCAATCCGCAACCATTCTGCTCGTTAATAGCTCATCCGGATACGTCAAAAGCGCATAGGCCGTTTCGCTAGAACAAGCTTCTACGATCGATTCCGCTTCGTTCTTGTGTTTCTGCTTCTCTGCCACAATGCGCGAGTGAATGCGCTGAAACACTTCTTCGAACTGTTCTTTCTCAAGCTCTACCTTGGCAATGTAATCAATGGCACCCAAGCGCAGCGCTTCCTGGATGTATTCAAAATCCTGATGAAGCGTCAGCACGGCGATCGCGATATTCGGATATAACTTGCGTACAACCCGAATTAATTCAATGCCCGACATCACGGGCATGGCCAGATCGGTCATTAACAGATCTACCCGATTCGTTTTCAGAAAATCAAGCGCCTTCTCCCCGTTCGCAGCTTCGCCTACAACTCTCATGCCGAACGATTCCCAAGGCAGAAAGGACATCAGTCCCTTACGTACAAGCTTGTCGTCGTCTACGATGAGAACATGGATCATTTCGTCGAATTCCCCTCTCCGATTTGTATCGAAATGATGATGCGGGTACCTTTGCCAAGCTCGCTGGTTACCGTAAGACTCGCTTTCCCTTCGTAATGAAATGCTAACATTCGTTTGACATAATTCAGTCCGATTCCCATTCCCACTCGATGGTGCTCGGTCTGTTCCTGCTCAAGCAAGGCCTCAATCGTTTCCTCAGAGATCCCCCCACCGTTATCCCGAATTTCGATCTCTAGTCTGTCATTCTTTCTAACCACCACCTCGATTCTGCCGTTGTCATCCAGCCCGTGATAGAGCGAATTCTCAACCAACGGCTGCAGAATGAATCTGGGAACCGTCACTTCGAGCAATGCGTCGTCCACGTGAATTTTGACATCAAACTGAAAATTGTATCGAATTTGCTGGAGCGTGAGATATTGCTTCAGTGAATCAATCTCATCCCTGATCGTCGCGACACTGTTGCCTTTGCGGAGATTGTAGTAAAGCAGTTTGTTCAACGAAGTGACCAGCCTGTCGATCTCCTCTTGACCGTTCATAACGGCAAGCCAGTGAGCGGTATCCAGCGTATTCATCAGAAAATGCGGATTGATCTGATACTGCAGCTTCTCGATCTCCAGATCCGCTCTGCGCTTCTCTTTGGCCTTGATTTCAGAATACAGCTGCGTAATCTGAACCTTCATATGTTGAAATTGGTTTAACAGCATCTCAAATTCCGGGATGCTCGATTGCGTGGCAGCCGCATTAAAATTGCTGCTAGCAATCGATTTGATCTCCTTATGGAAGCGGGACAGCGGCCGGTACACCATTTTCCATAGAAGCCAGCCAATCGTCAGACTGACTACGGCGAACAGCAGCGCCAGCCCCAGCATCTGCATTATCCAGCGGTTCTTCTCGCGGTTGTAGTCGGATTTCGCAATAAGCGAAACCACGCTCCAGCCCTGATTGCTGACTTGTCGGTACCAATAATAGTCGGATGTAATACCTGTTACCAGGGATGGCGATAGTGTATCCGTAAAAAATGAATTTTCAGGAAAGATATCCTGAAGTTCGCTGTAAGAAATTCTTCCGTTGTTGTCCAGGATTAAATGATTGGTATGCTTGCTGACTTCATCCAAATCAAGAATGCTCTGCGTCAGCTTGAAGCCGGACTCAATGTAGACATAGGCATCCTCCCTCTCCGGCAAATCCACCTTTCGCAACGCGGAAAGCACATATTGATTGTTGAAACGGTCTTGACTGATATGCGGTCCAAAATAGGTGATGCCATAATACTCTGCGAGGATTGGAAGGTTCTCGATATGGAATGGCTGCTTCATGCCGGTATTCTCAAAAAGAGTCGTCTGATCGTCGCGCAAATAATACAGCGTTAACCCCACATTGGGATTGGTGAACGTGATGAGATTCAGCTGACTTTTGATCTCGTCCGTCAGATAACTCCGGTCATATGGCTGCTTCGCCATCAAAAACTTTTCAAGCTGCCTACCGACATTCCCCTTAAAGGTCAGTTGCTGGGAAACGTGATTCAAATTGTTCAGCGTGTTCTCAAGCGACAATCTGACCTGCTTTAAATTGCTTTGAATGCCGGATTGCAGCTTCGTATTCAGAATGGATGTAATGGTGTTGTATGAAAGATAGCAGGTGCAGATGAAAGGGATCAATGTTGCTGCGGCAAACAGTAAAAGAATTCTATTTTTCAAGGTCAATCGCTTCAGGCGGGACTTCCAATCCATCTCCGGTTTCAACGCTTGCATCCCCATCGAATATCGACACCTCCTCTCTTTGGATGGTACGGACTTTGACGTGCATAAACAGAAACAGGTGGAAAAATCTTTCTAGAATATAACACAAATAAAAATGATTATTGAGCAAAGATTTCAATAAATCAGGTATCTGATCTGTTATCTTTTCAATGAAAAAAATTGCGGTTAGACAAATGTCTGCTCCTAAGTGGGTGAAATGTCCAACCACTTGGAACAGTCATAAATTTTTGTACAAATGACCCCCTGATTTAGAAACCACCTTCTATCCTTGAAGGCGGTTTCATTGTGTTACAGTTAAATGGTCCATTAGGATAGTTATTCCATTCAATCTGGTAGAAGGGGTGTAATTATGAAGAACAAGTCAAAACCGTTAGCGCTTTTGCTGGCCTGCTTTCTCGTTCTGGGTGCTTGCAGCAATACAACCAATAACACGCCGGCTGCACCGGAGAAAAGCGCGGAGTCAAGCGAACCCGCTGATCCATTCGGCCGCTACGAAGAGCCTGTCCAGATCAGCATCAGCATTGAAATCGATCCAACCGATAATGAATTGCCGCCTGGCGACACGCCGCTGGACAATCAATACACTCGTCAGATTAAGGAAGCGCTTAACGTGGACGTCGACCATCAATTTGCTGCCTCCGGCCAGAATCTTCGTCAGAGAATCAGTCTCGCGATTGCAAGTAACGATTTGCCGGATGCTATGGTCGTTAATGCCGTTGAGCTGCGCCAATTGGTTGAAGCCGACCAGATTGCCGATTTAACGGAGGTGTATGAGCAATATGCATCCCCGGATATAAAAACCATCATTGAAAATACCAACGGCGCTGCCTTGGATGCAGTAACCTTCGATGGCAAAATCATGGCCCTTCCGGGTGTGCAAGCCAATGCCGATGGCATTCACCTCTTGTGGATCCGACAAGACTGGCTGGATAAGCTGAATCTTGAACCGCCAACGACGATGGCAGAACTTGAGGACGTCGCCCGCGCTTTCGTCGAAGATGATCCGGATGGTAACGGTAAGCGCGATACGATTGGGATTACCGGACCGGAGAGTGGCGGTAAGCTGTATGCCAATTTCCTGGAGTCGAAGAACAATTTGTACGGCTTTGACCCCATTTTCTCCGCGCATGACGCGTTCCCTGGATACTGGCTCGAGGGCGAGGATGGCAGCCCTGTGTACGGGTCAATCCTGCCGGAAACTCGCGAGGCGTTAGCTAGTTTGAGAGATTTGTATTCCAAGGGACTAATTGACCCAGAGATGGGTGTTCGTAACAAAGCGGATGAGCCCATTATCGCCGGAAAATCCGGAATGTTCTTTGCGCCTTGGTGGATGGCTTACGGCCCGCTAACCAATGCCGTAAAAAATGATCCCGAAGCCAACTGGCAAGCTTACGCCCTGCCTTTGAATCAGAATGGCGAATTTAAACCACATGCTGCTACACCATCAACTGAGTTTGTGGTGGTTCGGAAAAATTACGAGCATCCGGAAGTCCCTATGAAGTTACTGAACAATTTGTTTAAAAACGAGCAAGAGAACACCTTTGACCCGAGCAAAGGCGGTCCAGGTTACTATCCGCTCCGCGTCGTATACGCTCCATCCGATGAAATTGAATTTACGGTCAAAGCCCTGCGTGATGTGCTGGCAGGCAATAAAACCGCAGAGGATTTTGCGAATGACAAAGCCTACAAACTGCTGCCTTCGGACATCGCAAGCATCAAGACGATCAAAAATGAGCCTTATGATTCGATGGATATAGCAACATGGAACCCCGAAGCCAACTGGGGAGCATGGACTCGGGCGTACTCCATCATGGTGGGCGGCAGGCCGCTGGTTGATACCGAGTTTGAGGAGGTGTCCAGTCTTCTGTATGAGCAAACGCCACTAATGGAGAGCCGTTGGGTGAATCTGCGCAAGTTAGAGGATGAGACCTTCCTGCGCATCATCATGGGCGCAGCTCCACTGGAGACATTCGACTCCTTCGTCGAGAACTGGAAACGTCAAGGCGGCGACCAGATTACCCAGGAGGTTAAGGAAGCGATTGCGCAGTGATGTTAAGGCATACAACGAACCACATAGCCAGAGCTCCAGGCACCTGTCAGGAGCTCTGGAACGCTCGATATAGGATTCGGGGAAAGGAGTGCTGTCATGCGTATGAAAGGCTTCGCCAAACATTATTATCTGATGCTGATCCCTGGATTTCTATGGCTGTTCGTCTTCAGCATCGTTCCAATGTTCGGCATCATCATTTCGTTCCAATATTTTAATCCAGGCAAAGGAATACTTGGCTCGGATTGGGCGGGGCTTGAACACTTCAAGTATATGTTTTTGCTGAAGGATACACAGGAAGTCTTCAGCAATACGCTAGTCATCGCGTCCATGAAGATTGTCGCCAATCTAATTGCGCCTCTGCTGTTTGCACTCATGCTCAATGAGCTGCGCCTGATGATTCTCAGACGCTGGATTCAGACCATTGTCTATCTGCCTCACTTTTTATCCTGGGTTATTCTGGGGGGCATTGTACTTGATCTGTTCTCCTATAACGGACCCGTTAATCAACTGGCTGCTTTGTTCGGACTCCAGCCCAAGCTGTTCTTTGCCGATGCCCAGCTGTTTCCGTTTCTCGTAGTCGGCAGCGACGTCTGGAAGGAATTCGGTTTCGGTACCATTATCTATCTTGCCGCCCTTACTGGGATCAACCCGGCACTGTACGAAGCCGCGAACATTGATGGCGCAGGACGCTGGAGAAGTCTCTGGCATATCACGCTGCCCGGGATCCGCACGACAGCCGTATTGCTTACGGTACTTAGCCTGGGGAATGTGCTTAATGCAGGCTTCGACCAGATCTTCAATCTGTACAACCCGCTCGTCTATTCTACTGGTGATATTATTGACACCTGGGTCTATCGTACAGGTTTGCTCAACCTGCAATATGAGCTTGCGACCGCCGTCGGCCTGCTGAAGTCCGTTGTGGGCTTCCTGCTGATATCCGTCTCGTATTATCTGGCTTACCGTTTTGTAAACTATCGCATATTCTAAGGATTCATCCTGATGCAAAGCTATAAACATCCCATTCCAACTAGAGTAGGAGGTGCTGACCGTGGTCAGAGATCAGACGTTCGGCAACCGTGTGACGGATATTATACTGATTGTAGTCCTGATAGGCATAACTTTGTCATGCATCCTGCCGATCTGGTACACGCTCTCCCTTTCGCTTAGCTCCAACTCTGCCGCTGCGGCCGGTAAAGTCTGGCTATGGCCTGTCGATTTCAATCTTAACGCATATACCCAGATTCTCAATGACAATCAGTTCTTCCGGTCGTTCTGGATCTCGACCCAGCGAGTGCTGCTGGGGGTGATGCTCAACTTTATCATGGTTGTGCTCATGTCTTACCCGCTCTCGCGGACAGCGAAAGAGCTCAAGGGGCGCAATGTGTTCATGTGGATTCTCATTTTCACGATGTTGTTCAACGGCGGCCTGATCCCCTTGTATCTGACGGTCAAAGAGCTCAACATGCTGAACAGCATCTGGGCACTTGTCCTGGTCGGCGGTGCGCAGACCCTCGTCTTCAACGTCATCCTCACGATGAACTTCTTCCGCAACCTGCCCAAGGAGCTGGATGAAGCCGCCCTTGTCGACGGCGCGGGACCATGGTACATCCTGTTCAAGATCTACATCCCGCTGGCCGTGCCGGTGCTGGCGACCGTCTCGCTGTTCAGTATCGTGTATCACTGGAATGAATTTTTGTACGGTCTGATCTTCATGTCCCGTGAACAATTCTATCCGCTCCAGACGTATATCCAGCAGCTTGTCGTCTCGGTCGACCCATCGACGATGTCCGAGGACCAGTACCGCCGCTTGTCGGAGCTGTCCAACCGGACACTCGATGCCGCCAAGATCTTCATCGCGATGCTGCCCGTCCTCATCGTCTATCCGTTCCTCCAGCGCTTCTTCATTCACGGGATTACGCTGGGTTCGGTTAAAGAGTAGCTCACCCGCCCAGGACAACAGGGTTTAGAGATACACGTTTATAGTAAAGCATACTGAAAATAGGGGCCGTCTCACATGATCTTAGATCTTGAGAAACGGCTCTTTTTTGCTGTTTTGTGATACGTCGAGAGTCATACACATCATGGGATGATTGATAGCCAAAGAACTTCGTCGTTAACGATCCATACAACCGCAGGACTGCAATTGCACATCAAGAGCGGAGCTGTATGTCTTAACGATTTTAAAAAGGCCCGGTTATTTTAACCTGAATCTTGTTGGATTCAACGGTTACGCCATTCAGCGTAATTCGGATCGACAACTCCGCTTGACCCGGATGCTTGGCGATGATGGTTCCGTCAGGACTGATTTCCGCCTTATCCGGTCGACTGCTTAAGTACTCTATGCTGGCGCCGGATAGTTCCTTCGTCGTTCTTCCCTTCTCAAGGAAGACTTTGTAGGAATAATGGACTTCATCACCCGGACGCAGCCGGAGCGACTCGGCCTCCAGCTGCACTTTGTCTAACTGTACGACCAAATTAGGGTCGCTATACTTCATCAGCTCGCTGCCGTATTTGAAATACAAGTTGCCAAAGTCGTCCTGTGCAAGCTTCTCCGCATTGCTTTCCAACAAGATGGAAAGTGCTTTGCTCGACGCGTCGATCTTAAACAGCTTGCTCGTATACGTATGGTCGGCAACATATCCCGTAAAAATAGTGCCGTATACATTGCCGTCGGTTCCAACGGTCAGACGGGGATTGCTGTGTGCATAATCCGCGGCAGGAAACAGATCATCGCTGTAAACAACCTCTTGGAGCTCCGGATCATAGATGAATAGAGCCCCCAGCGCCATTCCCCAAATGTTACCATCCGGGCCCCAAATCAAGGACGTTACTGCTTTTTTGCCCGGAACAGGTACCTGTTCCTGTTCTACCCGGCCGGATGCGGTGTCGTAAATGGCAAGTTTCCCCTCACCGCCCGTCATCGCACCGGTGCCCATGAAGAGCTTTCCGTTATTGTAAAGCAGCGAATTGATCGAATGGCCGTTAATGATGTCCCGCTTCACATCAAACGTTCCGGTAGCGGGATTATACACGGTTAGAGCCCCTCCGGTCTTGCCTGCGATGGGATAAGAACCGATGTATAACAGGTTTTCTTCCTCGACCCCGAGCATTGCCACGGGCCGGTCTTGCTCCGAACCCAGCTGAGCAAGCCGGAGCGGATTATTCGGTTCCGAAGGGTCCGTCCGGTTCCATGGTTTGGCTGGATCGTATTCAAAGATGGTCGCTCTAGGATAGACGCCAAAATACATTTTTCCGTTTAAGGAGCCGAATCCCTCGACCTGGCCGATCTGAGGATAATGCTTGGTTTCGTTACGGGTCGGGGAGTAGATTCCCATTCCCCCGCCTGAGATGAAGCCGGAAGACAAGATCTGCCCGTCGATGCTCTTCCCGATGTTAAACAATTCTACGAATTGGGGCGGGAACGGGAGCTCCGGCGTCTCAATCTGGCCGGTTTCCAGATGGTAATAAAATGCCCTGCCGCTGTTTCCGGCCAATCCGACCAATGTCCAGCCTGGATACTTTGCCTGATCGAGCTGTACATAACCAAAAGCGACGCCTGCTCCTTTGACATCCACGCCCAGCGAGCCGTAAGCTCCCGTATTCACGTCATATGAATAAAGCGACCATTGCTGCGCGCCTCCTGGCAGAGTCTCATAATAAGTATAGAATACCGTTTTGCCGTCAGGCGCTAGCGGTGAGAATCCCCTGGCGTTATAGGCCGTATTGTTATTGACGATCCAGCTGGCGGTATCGGGATCATAGACGAACATAACGGGGCCCGGATCCACGCGCACGAATAATTTGCCCCCTGCATACCGGAGATCATAAACCGAAGTCATGCCCTTAAATTCAGGCGGATGAAGGGCAGTGGATGTTCCGCTTGCGAGATCGTATTGATAAAGCTTGGCAGCATCGGAGCCTCCTACATAGATCACTTGGCGATCGGGATCGTAAGCAAGACTGCGGATATGCGACTCTTTCGATGAAGACTTGAAGGATTTGAGGATTCGGGTCCGGTCTGAAGCGGGATCATATTCAAACAGCGTTTGGGAATAACCCGTTCCTCCGTACACTTTGCCATCTTCCCCGGCAACAAGCGTCCAGATAACGGTATCGGTAGGTACCGGTTTGCCGATCGCCCGCATTGTATCCTGAGCCGGATCATATTGAAACAATGTCCCGTTCGGCGTACTGCCGATGTATACTTTTCCGTCAGAAGCTGTCACAATCGCCCAAGCTGCCGAAACGTTGCTGCCGTCAAGCGCTACGAGCGGATGGGTGGCCTTCACTTCTCTTGAAGCAACATCCATTACGATGAATTGTGCCGGATCACCCTGTGCAACCGTAAACAAAGCATCCCGACCATTCCTGTCTTTGCCGAACGCTGCGGTCATCAAGGTTAGACTTGACGACTGCGGTCCCAAATTCGTTAAGTACGGGGAGGCCGCATGCGTTTGCAATGTGACGCTGTCAACGAAGTACCGGCCGGTTAAATCGCCACTAAAATCAAAGGCGACTTTAACCTCCGCTGCATGTTTAGGTGCAGCGGCCGCTACTCGTAAACGGTGCCATTGATCGGAGGGTCCACCGACCAGGCTGCTGACTACGGAAACTAGCTTACCGTCTGCATCATAAAATCTGAGATCGGCCTTGCCTCCTTTGCCTTCCTCCGAAAGCACGCTTGCCGTCATGACGACATTGCCGAATGGCTCGATTGCGTACGCATCGCTCACAGCTCCGGAGCCAGCAGCTGGCAGCTGGCGCTCCACTTGAAGACTTCGTTCCCCGTCGGCATATACGGTCTCACTGACGGTAAGGGCTGCTGCATCTACATCAGGCTGCCAACCCGGCATGCGCCCATCCTGTTCAAGATCCTCAAAGCTGCCGTTGATGATGATGTTGCTCGCATCTTTATCGGCTGCATACGTGATCGGCATGGCCCACTCGAAACTTGCAAGCATCATGATAACCGTTACAGCTGCGGCAATCCGGCTCCACTTGCTTCTCACTAAACTCTCTCCTTTGCGATTGGATTTTTCCTAGCACTGAGTAAACGCTTTCAAGACGCTATCATCTTATCACATCTCTTTGTTTGTATACAAGTAAAATACATGTAAACGAATTAAAACAGTGCTTTCTGCGCATAAAAAAACAGCCTGAAATCCGAGAAGGAATAGGCTGTGTAGATGAAGTTGAACAAGGCTCGTGACTATAGTTTCATTCTGATTGAATAACAAGTTAAAAGCCCGGGGAATATTAGGAGCAAAATATACCTGAGGAGATTGAATTATGAACATTCGGTGGTTTCTGCCGCTATTGATATTCCTAATATGCTGTAGCTGCAGCAACCGGGCGCAATCGGTCCCCCAACCGCGTCAAAATACGGTGGTCCACAACCTGACACAATCATCCGATACCCCCAATTTATTAGATGGTTCTGAGCAGGCGGTCCGTACCACGAAACCCATGTCTCTCGCGGACTTAAGGGCTAAGTACCAAAGCACATTCTGGCTTCATGGTCCGTCTTCCAAGCGCGAGGTCGCTTTAACTTTTGATGATGCGCCTGACGATGTATATACTCCACAGATTTTGGATGCTTTAAAACGGGAAGGAGTACGGGCAACTTTCTTCGTTGTTGGCAATCGGATGGAGGCTCACCCTGAAATCGTCCAGCGTATGGTTGAAGAAGGTCACATTTTAGGAAACCATTCGTATAATCATGCGAATTTGCCTAAATTAAGTGATGAAAATTTCCGGAATCAAATTAACAGGACAGACGAATTGATTCAATCGTTTACGGGCTATCGGCCAACCTTCGTTCGGCCCCCCTACGGAAACATCAATGAACCACAAATTCAATGGCTGGCTAGCCAACATAAAATCATCGTGAACTGGAATGTCGATTCGTTGGACTGGAAAGGCTTGAACGCAGAGCAAGTCAAAAGCAACATTTTGGTACACACCATGCCAGGATCCATTATTTTGCAGCATGCTGCCGGCGGAGTCGGCGAGGATTTATCGGGTACGGTTCAAGCGTTGCCGGACATCATCCACAGCCTCCGGAACCAAAACATTAAGTTGGTTACCATACCGGAACTGCTCGATGAATCGATTCGCCGCTAATTTGGTTATAAAAAAGCACTGACGAGCTTAACAGCTCGTCAGTGTTTTTTTTATGATATTCCGTTTCTAAGAACTAGAATTGGCAATAAGCATCGTGGTGAAGGAACTTATCGGTCGTAGTTATATCTGTCCATTCCGGGCTATGGAGCCTATGATTTCGAAGCAAATGGTTCTGTTCTAACGAACTTTAACAACGGGAATCCATAACTCGACCTCAATTTCTTCCGTAAATACCTGCTTTTCTAAGCCTACTTCGATTTCAGGACCCACTTGGATCATCGGCCCCTCAGCTTGCTCATATCCCGAGGAAGGAAACCATTCGCCATAAATCCGGTGCCACTTTTCTTGTTCCCATGGAATTTTCACTTCAAAGATAGCCCAAGTCATTGCAGGCACGATAAAATGTGAGAAGTGTTCGGGACAAGATGCTGTTGATGCAACAGCCATATAATATTCAAAATCTTGCTTCCCAAACAGTCCTCCTTCTCCAAGATGTACATGCGATATTCCGTAAGGTGCTTGGTTATTTAACGATTTCAGCTTGGCATACCGTTCATGGTCTGTCGATCTCCAAACCTGCGCTACACCGGGATGTTCACCTGAAGCAATGGGTGTGACTCTGTTTCTTACCCCGATCACTTGAAAAGCGTCCCTTTGCTCGATTCTATACTTCATGGGCTCACTACCTCCTATGGATAATCGAAAGGTCATGGGAGGATATGCTTTTAAGGAATGCCCGGCATTTCTCGCCTCAGTCGGTGTAACTCCATGTAAAGCCTGGAAAGCGCGGGTGAATGCATCGCCCGATTGATAACCGTACTTTATGGCGGTGTCGATGACTTTGACTGAACTGTCCTGCAGATCAATCGCTGCAAGCGTAAGACGTCTGCGACGAATATATTCTTGCAGAGGAATACCTGCCAAGTATGAAAACATCCTTTTGAAGTGAAAAATGGAACAGCAGGCTCGTTTAGCGATCTCGCGTTCATCCATTTGGTACTCAAGATTCTGTTCGATATAGTCTAATGCTCCATTCAAATGTTCAAGCACATTCATCCATGACCCTCCTTTCCTCCATAGGATAACAGGGAATAATAGCAAACATCCGATATATCCCGTTCAACTTCTGCAGGGAGGCCGGGAACTAACTTATCTGCAGAGCAGTAATATCAATTATTTTACTTGACCAAATGGGGGTGTTTTCCATCAACGCATGCAGCCCCCTGTAGCCATAATTACTTAAACAGCCCCTCAAGGACACTCCGATCAAAATCGTTTGTGATTCTATAGGTCCAGTCATATCTTTTATGTCTCATCGTACTGTTGTAAATATGAATGTGGTCCGGGCTATAAAAGAATATACCGAACGTCCTGTAATTTGAAGTGTACAACCATATTTCATACTCGTCGTTATCATAATTCCAGCTATCGCTTTTTCGCAGCTTAATTTCGGAAAAGCTGTTCAGAATGCGATCGATCTCGTCTTGATCTGTAATTTTCAGCACTTGCTCTTCAGGACCAAACCGATTCTTACCGACATTCATCTCGATGACCTTCTCGGACTCCTTTAAATGATCGAGCAATAGCTCCTTGAACGAAGCTTTGGATTGATGCGCACCGTAAACCATCCCGCTAATGACAATCAGGGCGCAAAGTGTCAAAAAGACGTACCATGAGCGCTTGCTCACGGAGCATCTCCCCCTTTGTTTCATTTTACTGCATGGTTCGTGATTTTCTTTGGGTTTGCCAGAGACATTAAACAACCATTCAGCGCGGCCAATTTTATTGTAACATAAGGATATACAGGAAAATCCTGATTAATACTCTCCTATTTTTTAATCTTGCAAATGAAAAAAGGGTACTCGGGAAACTCTTCGTACACATTCTTTTGTTCGATCTGAAACGCAGTTCCCTTTATGTAAATTCCCAGCATTTCCAGGTAGGAGTATTTAAGGCTTGCCATAAACATAAGGTAGCCACCTTGCTTCAGTAAGCTGAAACAAGAATCCAAGCATCTATTGAAGTCACCGGTCTCATTGATTGCAGAATTGGAAGGATTGGGATGCCCTTCGCGATTTTGCCTATAAGCAAATATCGCACATATTTCTTGGTCGAGATCAATGCTGGTTAACGCTCCTTTTCCTTTAAGCCAGTAACCAAGGTAATCATCCCAATCTCCAGTACCAATTCCAACATTGCATACCTGAAGACCTTCAGTAAGTGTGAATGATCTTCGCACATATTCCCTTGTCGCCACTTCTGTATACAGACATGGTGGAGAAGAATTCCATTCGCCGGCTTCGGAACCTTTCAGCTCAAGATAATAACGAAATAGCTTTTCGTCCATGTTCATAATAACTCCTCCAGGTAGAATGCTTGGATACTAACCCCTCTCATAGCGGATGAATATCTGCCGAACGATCGTGTTGACGGTTCAATAGGACGTTCAACCGCTCCGAGAATAACATCATGGCTGCAGCCAAAATGGCGATATAGATCGGAAAGATTCCGATCGTCGCGAATCCTGCCAGCAGTCCCAGCAGCGGCGGCAGCAACGTGCTGCCTGTGTAGGCGACGGCCATCTGGTAACCCATGATCTTTCCGGCATGCTCTTGACCGAATCGAGCCGGCGTTTCATGCAGCATACATGGATAGATGGGCGCGAGTCCCAGTCCGATGATCAGCAATCCGGCCAGCGCACAACCGGTCGGAAGCGGCAGCAGCAGGAGCAACACCCCGGTAAGCGTCAGCAACTGACCGCCCCGAATAAGCAGCCGATTGCTTAACTTGAAGGTAATGAATCCGGTAATCAGCCTACCGATCGTAATGCCGGCAAAATAAATCGAACCCCACAGTGCGGCTTCATCAGCGGCAAGTCCCCGCTCTTTCACTAAGTAGCTGCTCCCCCATAAGCCCACTGTCATTTCAACCCCGCAATAGAACAAAAACGATCCCAACGCGAACTTAACGCCTTTCACCTTCAGCGGTTTGGACGCCGCCTCATTGTCCGTAAGAGAGGCTGAATCCGAATGCTCCGCGTCCGAACTCGTACTCCCCTTCCCGGACCGCGCCCTCCATAAAGGAAGCGTAAAGACCAGGACAATCACCAGCGCGAATTGAATGCCTGCCACGGCCAAATAGCCGTCTCTCCAGGATGCATTTCCCGATAAGAATGCGCCCATGATCATCGGACCGGCTGTCGCGCCGACACCCCAAAAACAATGCAGCCAGCTCATGTGATGGGCTTTGTAACGTGCTGCAACATAATGATTGAGCGCCGCATCGACGGCTCCTCCGCCAAGTCCGAGCGGAATGGCACAGACGATTAACCACACAACGGATGGAGCAAATGAAAATCCGATGAGTGCGCTGGCCGTCATCACACAGCTTGCAAGCGTCACGAGTCCCGTGCTGAAACGGCGAACGACGACTCCGCTTAACAGGCTTGATACGATCGTCCCGACCGTAACGGTCATAGACAGCAGTCCCGCCATCCCCAGCGGCGCGTTCAGATCCAACCGCATGACCGGCCATGACGCGCCGAGCATGGAATCCGGCAGCCCAAGGCTAATAAAAGCTAGATAAATAACTAGAAGCAATATGGTTCCCATTCTTGTACTCTCCCGTCTTCAAGTTCAATGTCCTGCAGAAATAAGCAGATTCAGCCCCAGTCTTTTTAAGCCGTTCAAATAGTCTTCCTGCCAATCGCTGGGCACAAGCTTCGGCAGATGCTCCTTTGATATATATGAAGCGCTTCGTGCCGAGATAGCGGAAAGAAGGCGTTCGCTTACTTCATCCCGGCTAAAAATGACCGCATTCGGGTTCAGAATCGCCGTAAATGAAGCAATCAGACGACTCACGGCATCAATCCCGCCAGCCTCGTTAATGGTTCCGGTCTGACCTTCGGCGTCTGTCATCGCTTGATAGAAATTCCGGTTGTCATACAGGGGAACGAATGAGACCTCGCCCGAGAAGGACGTGCTACCGCGAACGACGTTTCCGTTGACCAGGATCCCAGCTCCCGGCCCGTTCTGGCCGAAATAAAAATACACGAGCGAAGGGTTCTCGCGGTCATCCAGTTTGTCGTAATAGCCCAATACTGCTGCGTTCATATCGTTCTCCACAACGACAGGAAGCTCGAAGCGCGACTCGAAATGGTCTTTCAAATCAAAATCATGATATTTCTCATAACCCGGAATATAAATGATCCGCCCGTCATTAACCGACCCGGGGACGCCGAAAGCCAGCGAACCGATCCTAGGAAACCGATCGATCAAGGATTCGATTTGTTCTGTCAACATCTCAATGCCGTCAAGCAGAAATCCGGGGGACATTCCTTTCTCCTTCACCTCGCCTAAACTGTTATATATTGTGTATTGCGATTCCGTTCTTTCCAGAAATAAGGCGACGCCGAGCTGATAATCAGGATTATATGCATAACGCTGAGCTCTTCTTCCGCCGCTGGATTCATCGAGACCAAGCGTGATCAGTTCGCCTGCCTCCTCCATCTGGTTGACAAACTTGGTGATCGTCGGAAAGCTGATTCCGAGCTTTTCGCTCAGCTCGACCTTCGTTGCACTCCCGCATGACAAGAGCGTGGCACGAATGCCTTTGAGCATTTCCTTCCTCAGGTCCTTCGGTGTTGATATCTTTTCGCGCAAGGTTGGATCATCTCCATCTCCGACACTTTTTAAAATCGTTTAATAAGTATGCCTATCATAACATAGGCGTCGAGCAAGCGGAAGCCCTTAGAGGAGTAAATTATGCAAACGAGAGCAGTAAAGCCGCAAAATTGAACTGCACCTCTATTGTTAGACATACGTTATCCGCTGGAGATGCAGTTATTTGCGACTTTTTTCCAATAAGGGATCAAGCTTTTTTTCTTAACCACGCTTCGAATTGTTCCGGCGTCCGTACATCATCCTCTAAGACCGCTGTGTAAATATCATAGCTCTTAACCGCATTGCCGTATTCCTGGCGTGCAGCCCAGCGGCTTTTGATCTGAAGGATTGCGTGACGCAGCTCCGGTGTTAGACGATCAGGCATCGTGTTCACATGCTTGAGATCGGGCTGCAGATCCGGCTCATCGACAAACCAAAGGTCCATCGACCAATCCTTGCCTTTTGAAGAGGTATACTTTACCCCGAGATATAGACCATCGGGATAGCTTGGATCTGTCCTAAAATCGCCCGAATCATTCAGGAATCGAAGCTCTCGCACACCTTTACTCGTAATCAGCATCGAAGCAATTCGTGCAATTTCATCAACCTGGAGCCGGGAGCAAACCACGGTCATGTCAAGGTCTCTCCACACCATTAATCCGAGCGCGGAGCTGCCTACGCGAACGGGCTTTCCTGCTGTTGCAAGAAGCTCCTCCAGCTTCAATTCTTTCACGACCTCATCGGCCTCATGCTGAAGGGCATCCTGCTGATGTAATAATTGAATATCATTCATTCGCAATACCTCCATGCTATGCTAGCATACTTTCATTCAAGCAGGCATCACCCTCCTTCCGATTATACTCCAATACATCGTTCTATGTTTTGCTTATCCATCCTTATCGAGGGCCCCTGTAATTTGAGTTACATGCTCTTCCCAGTCTATGCGATAGTCGTACATCCAGCTATGCGAATCTTTATTGGCCGATTTCAAGAACAGGGGCATCATCGTGTCCCGAAAAAAGGCCTGTACCCGGTTCGCTGCATATTTACGCTGTCCTAAGGTGCGGGAGTACCGCACGATTCGCTCTACGCGTTCATGCCTGAGCGATCGGAATGTGGTGAAAGCCCGCTCCAGATCCTCGATATCCCGTATGCATTTCGTCAACATCATCGCATCCTCCAATGCCATCGAGGCGCCCTGCCCGGCATTCGGAGACGTCGCATGAACGGCATCCCCGATCAATACAGCGGGGCCATCGTGCCACGTCGGCTGCGGCGGTATATCGTAGATTGGAAACGCACCGATATCTCCCTGTGTTGATCGAATGATATCCAGTATCAGCGGATCATCGCCCTTATATAATTCTGCGGTTCGGCGGTTCCATTCCGCCTGGGAGATCGCTAACATGTCTTTGCGAGTCGGTATTCCTTTCACCTCCTCGTTTCCAAACCAGAATAGCTCTCCTGATGGCTGAACAATATATCCGAAAAAGGCTCGTTTGCCGAATACCATCTGTTGTACGCCCGGCACAAACGGCACTTTTACCCCTTTGGAGAACCCCCCGATGCTGATCAGGCCCGTAAATTGGGGCTGCGGCGCATCCGGCAGAAGGCATTTGCGCAGCGAGGAATGTATGCCGTCACAACCAACGACGAGTCTAGCGGCTTCCGTCCTACCGTTTTCAAACTCCAGCTCCGCTCCTTTGTTTCCGTTTTTCATTCGAACCAGCTTGGCTCCAAGCACAATCGGAATTTTCTGTCGGATGACTTCATCTCGCAGGACACGGTGGAGGTAGCCGCGCTTTACGGTATATCCTTGCGGCTCTCCCTCCATATGACCGACCTCACCGAGCGGCTTTCCCTTTCCGTTGCGAAACCTCATCACTCGCATTTCAAAGCCTTCGCTGCGAATCGGTTGATCAATGCCTAGTTCCTTCAGGACACGCAAGCCGTTGCGTCCAACGTTTAGAAATAAGCCTGCATAGTCGTCATGTGTCGTGGCTGCTTCATAGATGACTGGATCCCACCCGATTCGCTTGAGGAATAACGCCGCTGCCGGCCCTGCTATTCCGCATCCGATCACCGCTACCTTATTATTGTTCGTATCCATCTGGATTCCAGCTCCTTTATCTTAATTATTAAGATATTTGTTGATAAAAATCATTATGTTCATTTTACAATAATGAGGCGGTGCGGCATTTGGTCTCAAGACGGATAATTCACCTGGACTCTGGATGGAAATATTGGTGCCTTCGCCGCTTTTTCTGCGTAAGCAGCTGGTGTGGTATACTTCATGTATCGCTATGTTTAAAGGTGGTATCGTATGAAACCGACACACCAAGATCTGAAACTGTCGCTGATTGAGGCTTCCAAACAACTATCAACACAAACCGTCATGTTTCATCAAGCGGTCGCGGCGTATCTGGGTCTTAACATTACGGATCATAAATGTGTGGATTTCATCCTAAGCAAAGGAAGAGTCACAGCGGGACAGCTCGCCGAATGGACCGGCCTAACCACCGGGGCGATAACAAGCGTCCTTAACCGATTGGAGAAGGCAGGCTTCATCTGCAGGGCCAAAGATCCCGGCGATCTCAGGGTCGTCTATGCCGAGCCCGTCTATTCGCAATTGCATGCGATTAAAGAGGTTTTCGCTCCATTAAACGCTGCCATGCTGGACTTATATTCAAAGTACGACCAAGATCAGCTGGAGACCATACTCGATTACATCCTTCATTCCAATCAAATCCTGCGGAACCTCATCGAAGATCTTCGCAAGCCCGCGGCGGAGTGATATAACGGGCATGTTTTTAACTTACCGAAGGTCTCTATTCAGAACTCAACCCTGGATATCTGAAATACAAGATCCTATTAAGAGGAACAAACAGGATTCTGCAGAACCGTAAAAGGACGCATAGAAAAGAGGATATGTTCGCTGTAAAAAAGTCGCCATTAAGGCGACTTCTCTTCCAAATTTTTATCTCTCCCACTTATCAAACGAAGTACCCTCTCCCATAATATATCAACAGCCCCGATCCGACTGCCCACAAGAGGATGCTGACGGTTTGCCAGATGATAATATTCTTCTTATTTGCTGCTGCCATCGTACATATTAGTGCGCCTATATGGTTAGCTCCAATGATGGGCCCTGCAAGGGATAGTCCGGGCACACCAAATCGATTGAAATACAACCTGCCTTTTTGAAAGCGACGGTGAACAAAGCTATCGCCATTAGGATCGGTAAATTTGGATTTAATCCACGAAGAGAAAAGGATTACGAACATGACCGATAACCAGTTTCCTGCAACGGCCAGAAGTGCAATTGGCACGAATGGAAGCTTTAGCAGCACTCCAACCGGTACCGCCACATGAGCCTCAAGAAAAGGAATAAGCGAAATGATGAAAATCGATATAAATTGATAAAGAATCGGGATATGCTCAACTTTTTGCAAAATGTCTTGAATCAATGTACTTTCCCACCTTAAATATAAAATAGAAGGTTTACTTCAATTCTGCTAACTTACGCATAGCTTCTTTAATGAATGCTTTCTCCTCATCAGTAAACGGATCCAATATATTGGAGGTTTCGGTTTGATCGGGACCTTCTTCCTGTAGTTTAGCGATCTTGATCAGAGTTGCTTGATGAAGAAACACCAATCTTCTCATGCAATCCAGCGCCTCCTCCGTTTCAGGGCTTGTCTTTGACATAACCAAATGTCTGATGCTGGTAATTAAACCGTAGTATTCTCGGTCAAGCTCAAGACGCTCCGGTTCTCGAAAATTAAAGATAGAATGCTGTTCCCGATTCTTTTCATCCACATGCTCTTCTTCCCAGAGGATGGAATGTATAATAAAACAAAAGGATTTGATATCTACTGTTTCCTCGTTCGAAATAATCGCATCCATATGATTTAATTGATCAATCATCTCTTGTATTCTCTCTTGCTCCGCAAGGAGCTGTTTCCTTTTGAACTGGATTGAGCTCTTAATCTGCTCATGTTCAATGAGAGGATGCTGGAGTAAATCCCCGATGTCCTTCAACGAAAAACCAATAAATTTCAGTGCTTGAATCTGCTGGAGACGGACCAGGTCATCCACGCTGTACAGGCGGTGTCCTCCTTCCTTATAGTCGCTCGGCGTCAACAAGCCTATCTTGTCGTAGTATCTTAACGTTCTGATCGTTTCTCCAGTCCGGTTGGATATTTGTCCTATAGTCAACATTGGATTTAACATTCTAACGCCTCATTTCAATTTTGTCCTTTAGTCTTAATATAAGAGATTGCCAAATAAACAGTGGGCTTCATCAAGTGAGATACAAAACATAGCATACAATATGATCGGATTTTCGATCATCAAGACTGCACTAAACCTTTTCTTTTCTAGATGTAATTTCAATCACGTCACCTTTCATTTCAAATGTCTTGAATCATATCTTAAAAGGTGACGCGAGTAGAGGTTCAAGCCTTTTTTTTAAAAGGCCATATAAAAAAAGACAGCCGATCATACGATCGCCTGTCTCCAAAGTGTATGAGAAGTTATCTCCATATCTATTAGCAAGTAGAACGATAAGACAATACCTCTTGTAAGGATGGGATGGCATCCTGACCGCCGGATCGGGAAACCTTGATGCCTGCCGCTACACTGGCAAATTTCACGGCTTCAACCAGGTCGTTCGTTTCAAGCAGCGAACTGGCAAGTGCTCCCGCAAAGCAATCTCCGGCTCCAACCGTGTCAACGGCTTGGACTTTGATGGCTTCAATATAGGTAGGCGTGTCATTATGGTAGACGAGGCTGCCGTTTTCCGCCATTTTCACGACAGATTGAGGGATGCCCATCTCCTTGAGCTTAATCGCAGCCTGCAGCGCAGTTTCTCGATCGACCACATCGATGCCGGTAATGGCTTTGGTCTCTTGTTTATTCGGTAAAATGAGGTCTGCATATTGAAAAGCTTCCTCGAATATTCCGTCAGCCGGCGCCGGGTCCAAAATGACGAACATCTTTCTTTTGCGGGCTTCTTGCATCGCGGCCAGAATGGATTCCTTACTGGTTTCCATTTGGACCAGCAGAATCTTGGCATCGAGCTGATCAAAAATCTGCTCAATATCTTTTCGTAAAATGTGGTCGTTCGCCCCTTTGGTCCCCACCATCGTATTCTCGCCGCGCACATCAATCATCGCAACAAATGTCCCCGTGCCGCTTGTTTCCACTTCGAGAACATGACTGACATCTACACTCTTGACTTCCAGGTTTCTCAGCAGCTGACTGCCTGCGCTGTCTTTGCCGACTGCGCCGATCAAAGCCGTTTTTTTATTCAACTGAGCAGCCGTCACCGCCTGATTCGCGCCCTTTCCCCCCGGCGTCATATTGATCGAGTTACAAAACACGGTATCCCCATAGGCAGGATATCGGTCCGTATTCACGATAACGTCCATATTGATGCTGCCCACAACCAAAATATCGTAGTTCTTCTTCATGGTGATTTCCCCTATCTCGGATTTTCGTTTAGTTAAAAAGCTTGCGTGTATTTGCGACATTATCCTGAATGGAGCCGGCATCATTGAATACGGCACTTGTACCGAGCACATACATGGAAGCGCCAGCCTCCCTGCATTTCGGAATCGTTCCGGCGCCGATATTGCCATCGACTTGAATTGCGATTTCCATGCCCGTGCTTTGAATGAATGCATGAAGCTCAGCGATTTTGTCATACATCGCGGGTATAAACTTTTGTCCTGCAAATCCGGGATTCACGGTCATCAGAACTACGTAATCGGTTACGTTATAGACATACTTAAGAAAATCGAGCGAGGTTGCAGGATTTATTGCCACCCCTGCCCGAATTCCCAAGCTTTTGATTTTGGTTAAAGAGCTTTGCAGATGTGCGGTCGCTTCTTCATGAATGGAGATCATGTCGGCTCCGCAATCGGCGAATAACTCGATATAATTCTCCGGTTTGTTAACCATCAAGTGAATATCGAGCGGCTTATCCGTTAATTTGCGGACCGTCCGGACAAAGTCGGGGCCGAGCGTGAAGTTCGGGACAAAGTTCCCGTCCATAATATCGATATGGTAAAAATCGACGCCCGCCTTGTCCAGCTCCGAAATCTGGGACTCCAGGTTTCCAAGATCCGCACACATTAATGATGGACCTAATTTATACATGGTTTACTGCTCCTTTACTTCGTAGCGGAGGAGTTCCTTATGATCAAATCAGGTTCCAGGTTATACTGCTTCGATTGCCCGTTCTTGTCCTGAATCAGCCTTATCAGCTCCTGCACAGCGATTTTTCCGATCTCCGATTTTTTCTGGTCCACTGTCGTAAGCGTAGGCGTAATAAAGGAACCGGAACTGATGTTATCGTAGCCAACGATTTTTACTTGTTCAGGCATGCGTATATGAAATTCATTGCAAGCGTGAATCGCTCCGATGGCCATGGCATCATTTGAACTGACGATGCTATCAAACGTTTTGCCGGACTCAATGTATCGCTTGATCTCGTGATAACCGCTTTCCATGCTGAAGTCACCGTAAACGATGCTTGTATTGACAGGATGGGGCGCATGCTCCACCGCTTTCCGGAAACCGGCAAAGCGATCACTGGAGCTCTTCTCGTCTTTCGGACCGGATAGAAAAACGATATTGCTGCATCCGGAATCACAGATGAGATGATTCGCCGCCTTCCAGGCACCAAGCTGATGATCCACCGTGACGGCCGAATAGGCATGCTCGAAATTCGCCCGGTCGATCGTAATCGTCCGGATGCCACGTGCCTCAAGCATCGCCAAGTCATCGGCATTGACATGCAGCGAGTTGATAATAGCACCGCTTACATAATGGTCCACCATCGAGTCCAAGTAATATTTGACCTTGGAGCGCTGGTCGTCACTGTTGCACAAGAAAATATTATAGCCCTCCGCATTAGCCGCCGTCTCGATCTCCTTTACCAGCTCCGGGAAGAACGGGTTATTGAGCGTAGGCACCAATAAGCCGATCAAATCCGAAGTTCGCTTGGACAGGCTCTTCGCAAGCAGGTTAGGCTTGTAATTTAATCGTTTAATGACTTGTTCTACACGGGCAATCGTTTCGGGGCTAGCTTCTCCCTTGTTGTTGATAATCCTGGAAACTGTCGCTACAGAAACCCCTGCTTCTCTTGCTACATCTCGAATTGTTGTCATAAATTAGTATCCCTCATTTACGTAACCGGTTACTGACTAGTTAAGCATGGATCATTTTTTCTGTCAAATTTAATTTTAACCCCTTGCATAAATTTTTTGCATGTGCTAGATTTCAACTATCCCTCAAGTCACGTAACCGGTTACGACCTTGTTGAGGAAGTGACCCAATGTTTATTGATACGATGAATAATCTATTTAACGGCTTCATCAATCTCGGCGGACCCGCCATGATGTTTGTCATTATTACTGTGCTTTCGCTGCTTGTCGGCGTATCCATCTCGAAGTCTTTGGAAGGCGGCCTTCGGATGGCCGTTGCGCTGACCGGTATGGGCGCGGTCATTTCACTATTGACCAGCTCCTTTGCTCCTGCGCTCGAGCAGTTCGTTGAATCCACGGGCGTATCCTTGTCAATTACGGACCTTGGCTGGGCACCGCTCGCCGTCATTACTTGGGGTTCTGTGTATACGCTTTACTTTGCTTTTGTCTGCCTGGTTGTCAATTTTATTATGCTGATTACGAAAATGACGACCACATTGAACGTGGATTTATTTAATATTTGGAATTTATCGGTCATTGGGCTGTTAACGCTGTATTACTCGAATCAGAACTTCATTCTCACGACATTGTTTGTCATGGTGATTTATGCCCTGATGCTGATCAATGCCGATGTCATGAAGCCGACGATCAATAAGCTCCTTGATTACGATGATACGAATATCACCACGACAGCGCATCCGAGCTTGTTGATTGCACCTGTTGTGATGATTTTTAATAAAATCATTGACGTGTGTCTTCCATTTATCGATAAGTATGATTTCAATGCCGAGGTTCTGAATAAAAAAATCGGATTCTGGGGCAGCAAGTTTGCCATCGGCGCTTATCTAGGCATCTTTATCGGACTTCTTGGCCAGCAATCGGCTGCCGAGATCTTCACGCTGGCATTTACCGGGGGAGTTGCATTGGAGTTGTTCGCGCTGGTAGGCGGATGGTTCGGGCCTGCCATTGAACCGCTTTCAAACGGCATCACCAAGCAAATGAGCAAGCGCTTGAAAGGCAGAACTCTGCTCGTAGGAATCGATTGGCCGATCCTTGCGCCTAGAGCCGAGCTGTGGGCGGTCGCAAACATTCTGGCACCGATCCTGCTAATAATTTCAATCTTCTTGCCGGGCAACAAAGTGCTTCCGCTCGGAGGCATCCTGTTGACCGTACTGGCCCCTGCCCTGCTGATCATAACGAAAGGCCGGGTATTGCGAATGACCCTCATTGGAACCGTTCTTATTCCTTTGTTCTTATGGGGCGCGACTTTTATCGCGGAATTTGTAACGGAGACGTCCAGAGCCATGAACAGCATTCCGGCGGGCCTGTCTGCAAACGCTCTATTCTCGTCCATTGATTCGGACCCGATCGAGAAAATGCTTGCCATCTTGATGGGCAGTGCCGTGAAGACCATGGATATGAAATGGATCGGGCTTAGCATCGTTGCGGTTGCCCTTTATCTTCTTATGTTCTTCTGGTATTTCAAACAGATGCGCAAGGATCATGCAAAAGATCTGAACATCTAAGACCTCATTCTTATTCGCAGAAGGAAACTCTTCCGGTTGTAATACTGGGGGAGTTTCCTTTTGCTTGTGATCTATAACGTCGTATCTGAAGGATGTCGTTTCACTAAAACTTCCCTATCGGGGGTCTAGCTTGCCCAGCAGCCCGTGTTAGCCAATTGCGAGCGGGCTGTTCTGAACGACGTTCAGCCATTCACGCGCAATCAACCAATGGCCCGCTGTCGTCGGATGGATCCCGTCCCAGATCCAATAATCTGCCCCTGTTCGGGCTGCGGCATCGTCGAAGGCTTTCTGCAAGGGAACAAGCAGCGCATCATAATCATGCGCCAATTGCCAAACCACCCTGCCGTATTCATCGATTATTTGTCGCCATCTTTCCCAGTGCTGCTCGGTACCTCCTGTTTTCAGCACAAACGGCTCGCATAGTACGAGCCCCGTTCCTGGAAGCAGTTCCTTCGTTTCTTCAAGAATATGCCGGTACGCCCTCTCGAATCGATCGCTGGCTCCTTCCGGAGCGCCTTCAATGATTCGTCCTGCATCATTTACGCCGACCAATATGCTGATCAGGTCTGGCTGAAGATGTACGGCATCCTCGTTCCATCTCGCGTACAAATCCGATGCGCGATTGCCGCTAACCCCACGATTAATGAACCGCGGCCTTGAACCCGCTAGTTCGAATCCCAGCTCAGCCGCAATAAGATACACGTAACCGTGACCATGAATATGATTAGGATCGCCATCGCGCCCCCGATTTCCATCCGTGATGGAATCCCCCTGGAATAATACGGTTTTTCCTGATGTTATCATCTGCTCACTCCACCCCTTATATAAGTACGAATGATATTTCGATAGATTCAACACTTCTACGTTTATGATGATATAGGAAGCGTCGGCTCGGTGATACCCCATGGATTGGCTTGAAATTCATATATATTTTTGATCCGTTCCCGATCCAGTCCTCACTCTGGGCTAAGATTGAACTTTTCCGTTACCTGTTTGTGAGGATCTGGTATAATCAGGCAGAGTTCGTATTTGAGAGGTGATCCTATCATGGATAATTCATTGTCCCCGTATCGTTTGCGACCCTTTCAGGACCAAGACCGTGAAGCCTGCTTAACTATATTCGACAGCAACGTGCCCAAGTACTTTGCGGCTGAGGAACGGCGGGACTATGCATTGTACTTAGAGAAACTGCCGGGGCCTTATTTTGTGCTGGAGAATGACTCGGGTTCTGTCATTGCCTGCGGCGGGTATGGGGCCGATAGAGGCAATGAAAGCAGCGCCGTTCTATGCTGGGGCATGGTGGATCGGAGCCTGCATCGAACGGGAGCCGGCACGAAGCTTCTGACAGAACGGCTGCGTCGAATCAGCGCCGATCCTCAGTTTTCCATTGTAAAGCTAGAAACCTCCCCCCATAGCCGCGGCTTCTTCGAGCGGTTTGGGTTTACCGCCCTGGGAACAATTCCGGACGGCTTTGCGCCTGGCCTGGACCTTGTCAAAATGGAGCTGGACCTCGCGCTGGCATCCATCCGCCGTGCTTGCCCGGATCTGGAGCTTCATTCCGTGGAACCCATCGGTTCCGGACAAAACAATGTCATCAAGCTCGTCAACGCGGAGCTCATCTTCCGCTTCCCCAAATATAAAGAAGGAACAACCCGTTTGAAGCGTGAAGCCGATCTGTTGAGCTTCATCGCCGATCGCCTCCCGCTGGATGTACCGCTGCCGCTTACATGCTGTTTGGACGATGATGCCATTTACCGGCCCTTCATCTGTTACCGGAAGGTGAACGGGGAACCTTTGGAAGCGGAACGATTGCTGCAGCTCGGGCATGACGTATTACGGCGGCTGGCAGGACAGCTGGCGGGATTCCTGCGCCAATTACATAGCATGAACCTTGGCGATCTCTTTAAAAAGGAGCGATCAACGTTTGACCCATATGCTGAATGGGAGGACTTGTACGAGCGAATCCAGTCCAAGCTGTACCCTGATCTGAAGCCGGAAGCCAGAGAATGGACGGATCAGCATTTCGGACAGTTCCTTCATGCGAAGACCGCCTCCCCGATCGTTCCGGTTTTGGTTCACGGCGATTTTGGCACTTCAAACCTATTGTTTGACCCGTACGAATTACGAATTTGCGGCATATTGGATTTTGATGAAGCCGGTATCGGCGACCCGGCCGTTGACTATGCGGCGCTGCTTGCATCTTATGGGAAGTCCTTTTTCAAGCTTGTACTCGATGAACATCCGGAGGTGCAGCGGATGATGGACCGCGTACTCTTTTACCAGGGCACTTTTGCGTTACAGGAGGCATTATTCGGTTTGGAAAACGGTGATTCGGAAGCCTTTCAAGCCGGAGTGGAGACGGTTAACTCGAGATGTTAGCCAAACGTATCATCAAGCAGCTCGAATCGGACATGAGCTGCTTTTTCTTATGGATGCAGGAATTTCTCAACCAGACCCAGGAGACGGCTCAGACTCTTACCTCGGATTACGCCTTGAATTCTCAATTAAAAAAAAGCCGCGATAATTCGCGACTGTCGGAATGGGTGCTTCATATGGGTTCCTGAACTAGGCCTTGGGATCAGCTAATGTTGCTAGCTCCTCCCTTTTCATTTTAAGCTCCTGCTCAATGCGTTGTAATTCATCTTTCGCTTTCCGATACGCGTTCTCGGCTTGTTCAATCTGCTGCTCGTATTCCTTCCTCTGCAGCATCGGAATTAAGACGCAATCGTAAACGGATTCATCTTCCCGCTCTCGAATCACAGCATTTAAAAGCACGGGAAGGGTTGCGCCGCTGCCCGTTTTCATCATCAGATACATCTCGTCAATGTGATGATTAAGCTTAATTAACGGCAAAAAATAGATCTGAAAAAAAATTTGGCTGGATCGGGTAAGCAGGGATTCAAAGCTGATGCCGATTACCCCTTGTTTTTCATATTCCAACAAGCGAGAAAAGGTAGCGTTGACGCAGCGTATCGTCCGATTTTGATCCATTGATAAATAGCCGCAAGGCGCGTGATCCAACCGTTCATCCATATCAGGCGTGCAGCTCGCTTTCCGGAACCGGCTCCGTTGAGGCCAGGTATTCGTTGATGAGCTGAATGGTCTCTTCCGGATGGCTGAGGTGAGGACAATGACCGGTTGCATCCATCAGCCGGAACTCGCTTCCCTTGATCTGCTGGTGGACAAAAGCCCCGGCTTCCATCGGAGCAATTACATCATCGGAGCATTGCAGGATGAGCGAAGGCACCGTGGCCTTGCCGAGCTCCTGACGGTAATCCGAGAGAAAAGTGGCTTCCGCAAAAAGACGGGCCGCTTTCGGATCCGTTGCGCAGAAGCTGAGCTCCAGCTCTTCCGATAATTCCGGCCGGTCCGCATTCCCCATTATGACCGGAGCCAAGTAACTCGCCCAACCTTGATAATTTTGATCCATCATGTCCAATAACGCAACCAGATCTTCCCGCTCAAATCCGCCGATGTAATCCGGCAGATCGTTCATGTAACATGCCGAAGGCCCGATCAGAACAAGGCGCTCAAAGTACTCCGGTCTTTGAATAGAGGCCAGCAACCCGATCGTTGCGCCGACGGAGTGACCCACTAGAATAGCATCCTTCAACTCAAGCGCTGAGCAGATGTCCAGGATATCCTGGGCATAGCCGTTCAAATCATGATAACGATTGGGATCATAGGCTTGTATATCGGACTTTCCCGACCCTACAAAGTCAAACAATACCACCTTATACTTCTCTTCGAAAGCTGGAGCGACAAAACGCCACATGTTCTGATCACAGCCAAAGCCGTGGGCGAATATAAGAGCCTTTGTACCATAGCCCGTTACTTTGACGTTGTTTCGGATGAGAATTTGTTGGCTATCCATTGACTCTTCCTCCCGGTTACGATGAATTCTGATATTTCAATCTAATACAATATACTACTATATCAAGATTTTCAAATTAATTTCTGATTCTTGGGTTTAATCTCCTATTATTTCTTAGTTGGTCCGTTTGGGGGGGAAGTGCGATGCTATAATAAAGGTAAAAAATATATCGTTAATTGGAATAGGAGCGACAATGAAGATGCAATCTCCTAAAACCGTACTCATTATTGAGGATGAGCAGGATATCTCGCGGATCGTGCATGATTATTTGCGTGTGCAAGGATTCGAACCACATGTTTCGGAAAATGCCGGCGACGGAATGCAGGAGATCCTTAACCGGCAGCCGGATTTCATTATTCTTGATCTGACGCTGCCTGATGCAGACGGCATCGAATTTTGCCGTAATCTCCGGGCAATGACAAAGGCACCCATTCTTATTCTGAGCGCTCGCAGCAGCGATACCGACAAGGTGCTTGCCCTTGGTTTCGGCGCCGACGATTATATGACCAAGCCCTTCTCGCTCACTGAGCTGGTCGCCCGCGTTCAGGCACATTTGCGGAGGATGGCGGATCTGAACAGCTCGGCATCGACAAGAGAGCAATTGCGGTTCGGTATGCTTTCGATAGACCGCAACGCCCGCAAGGTAATGGTTGGACAGCAGGAAGTCACCCTGTCCGCCAAAGAATTCGATCTGCTGTTCTTTCTCGCTTCACATCCTAACCAAGTGTTTTCCAAAGCACAGCTCCTTGATCAGGTGTGGGGGTATTCCGCTTATGTCGAGGATAATACAATCACGGTTTACATAAGAAGATTGCGTGAAAAATTGGAGCGATGCGAAAGTAAGCGGTCCTATATCACGACAGTATGGGGTGTCGGATATAAGTTCGCGCCCGATGAAGCGGAGTAACCGGTATGGACTGGAAAACCTGGTATTCCAAACGACGCTGGGCTGCCGGACTATCAATCTTCATTGTGATTCTATCGGTCTTCTGGCTCACTTTAATCGGACCCTCAAACCAGCCGGCTCCAGCAACGATGGTGAAGCAAATCCGCGTGTTGACGAATCCGATCGTTCACACCTTGGAACATAAGCATGCGGAATCGCTGCTATCCGATCAAAGGCTCCAACGGAAACTAACCGAATGGACTCAAGAGTCGCAAGTGGACCTCAAGGTTGTGCTTCCTGATGGAACGATAGTCTTTGACGGCGAAAATCCACCCAAACCACGAATCAATCCGCGCTTCGAACTGGACTATACGCTTCGTATTTCCGACAGCGAACCGCCCCGCTATCATCTCGCCTTTCCGCTGCGGGATGCCGGCAGCCATACCCTGACGGGCTACGCTCAATTTTCGGTCCCCGCTTCTGTTGTGGCTTCAGGATTGCCCTCATCCGACGCCTATAGCTATGTGCCATGGATTATGCTGGCTCTGGCGCTTGGAACGCTGCTTTATTTATTCTTCTCCGTCGGACGCCGGGTGCAGCACGAGCTGGTAGAGCCGATTGCCGGACTCAAGCCTTATACGGAAGCCATATTGAGGGGCGACTATGAGCAGCGTGCCGAATGGACGAACGATAACGAAGTCGGGGAGCTCTATGCCGTATTTGATCTCATGCGTGAAGAGCTCCGGAATTTACATATTCGGCAAACCGCCCACAACCAGTCGCATAAAGAACTGATAACCAATCTGTCGCATGACTTAAAAACTCCGCTGTCGACGATCAAAGCATATATTGAGGCGATTCGCGAAGGGATATGCCCCGATCTTCCAAGTGTGATGACTTATCTTGAAGTCGTGCACGCAAATGCGAGCAGAATGTCCGTGCTCGTAGACGATTTATTGCTTCACGCGCTGCGTGATTTGGGACAGATTGCCGTACAGCCGGTCGAGAAATACAGCGCTCCAGCGCTGAAACCTATCTTTAGTGCAATGGCCCATTATATACGAACGTTAGGGATAAGCTGCGAAGTACCGGCTGACATTCCGAACTTGCTTGTCCGCATGGACAGTGTACGGATTGAGCAGGTCGTTGCCAATCTCGTCACGAACGCACTGAAGCATACGGAGCCTGGGGATACGATTCGTTTGGCGGTTGAGGAAGAACCGGAGACATCCTCCTTGCATATCATCGTCTCGGATACAGGCAGCGGGATATCCCCGGAGGATATGCCATTTATCTTTGAACGGTACTACCAGGGTAATGTTTCCCAGCGAACGTCCGGCCAACTGGCCGAACGCTCCGGGGTGGGGCTCGGTTTGTCGATTTGCAAATATATTATGGAGGCGCATGGCGGCACGATCTCTTTTTACAGTCAACGGCAGCAGGGAACTACCTTCTGCTTAACGCTGCCCCTTTAAATAACGATGTCATACTTTATTTATAATTTGATAACGATTGTGCAAGATTCGCGCTCTATACTTTGGTGGCAGTAGGAGATACAGAGAGGAGAACATATATGTCATCAAGCAAAACCGTCATGCTGCAAGCTAATCATGTATGCAAAACCTACACCACCGGCAAGGAACAATTCCATGCCATTCGCAATGTCGATCTGTCCATATATCAAGGAGACTTCACCGTCATCATGGGCGATTCTGGATCGGGGAAGTCCACCTTGCTGTACCTGCTCAGCGGACTTGATGAAGTGACCTCGGGGGAAGTCCGTATTCAGGGCCAACGCCTGGATCAATTTACAACTAAGGAGCTTGCACGCTTTCGCGCGAACCGGATCGGCTTTATCTATCAAAACAGCAACCTTGTACCGGATTTGTCGCTTTTCGATAACATTGCTCTCCCCGGCTACATCGCTAATCAAGACAAACACCTTGTGCAGCAAAGAGCACGTGATTTATTGCTTGACTTGTCCCTTGATAAACAGGGCAGCCGCTTGCCTTCTCAAGTATCCGGAGGGCAGCAGCAGCGGGCGGCGATTGCGAGGGCGCTCATCAATAACCCGGACGTCATCTTCGCCGATGAACCCACCGGCAGTCTGAACTACGAGCAAGGCGTTACCGTGCTTGATATCCTGAGCCGGATGCATGCAAACGGTCAATCGATCGTGATGGTTACCCATGACATGAAGGCAGCGTGCCGCGGCAACCGCCTGATCTACATTCGCGATGGCAAAATCGGCGGATCCCTGGATATGGGACCTTATTCACCTGAGCAAGCCGCCGAACGGGAAGCGATGATCTTTGCCTACGTCACCGGGAGGAGGTAGTCAGAGATGCGAGCTATATTGACGCTTTGCCTGGGGAATCTGGTAAAAAGAAAACTGCAAAATACGCTGATCTCGTTGCTTATTGCGCTATCCGCTTTGTTAGTCAGCTCCGCATTTACCGTTTTGCTAAATACGGAGAACGTCTTCGAAGACCGCCATTCGGCAGCGCAGGGTGCCCATGAAATCATAAACATGACCCGCGGGCTGCATGACGAACAGAAGGTAACCGAGTGGTGGTCCAGCCAGGAAGGCGTAACCGCATCCCGTTTACTGCCTTACAAGCCCTGGACGGGACTGGTCTTTAAGGAAGAGGAACTGCCCAATCTTTATCTTTATATGATCAATACGCCAGCGATGCCGCATGGGGTTAATAATCCTCTTCCCGGTGCAGGACCTCAGCAACTGAGTCTGCCGGAACCCGGGGAGATTTGGGTGCCGACTTCGCTTGCTTATAAATACAACATGCAGGTTGGCGATGAATTGGTGTTCACCTCAGGCTCTGCACCTGTGCAATTCAAGATCGGCGCGATTGTCATCGACATATCCCACGGCGGTCCTTTCTCCACCACTGCCCGCATCTGGATGAATGAAGCCGATTACCAGTCTACGATGGGCCCCTTGGACACGCCGGAACAGTATATGTTGTCGCTTCGCTTTGAACATCCCGAACAAAGCGAAGCATACTGGAAGCGATTCGAGGAGTCGCTTGGATCGCCGTTCTTGGAAGAACGCGTGACGTTTGCCGAACTGTCGGCATTCTACTTTATCATGAACAAGGTGATCGGCTTTGTGATGAGTTTTCTCGGTCTGGTCATGATTCTCGTCGCTTTGCTTACGATCGGCTTTACGATCACGGACACAATCCTTGCCAATTACCGCACCATCGGCATTCTCAAATCGATCGGGATGACTTCCCGTCGCATCATCGGCACTTACTTGCTGCAATACGGACTCATGGCGATTGTTGCCCTGGTCCCGGCACTCATGGCAAGCCGCTTCCTTTCAGATGCCATCATCCAGAATTCCCTGTCATTCCTTAAATCCGAAACAGCCCCAGTACCGGTTCAAGCAGCAGACGTGGCGATCTGGACTGGCTGCGGCCTGCTGCTCATCATCCTTCTATGTGTCCTGATATATGCGGCCAAAACACGTCATATCGAGCCGATCCAAGCGATCCGATTCGGCATGTCGGAGTCTGCGCATAGTCGTACGCATCGTCCAGGCACCCGCAGCAGATTACTGGATCGCTGGTCCGTGCCCGCGGTTATCGCCTGGAAGCAGGTGAGCGGCAACAAAAAAAGCGCAGGGCTGATCCTCTTCTTAATGAGCATCACCGTCGCTGTGCTCGTATTTGGCGCCGTACTCATAAACAGTGTCTATCGCATTAGTGATACATCGGCCCAGTGGGGTTATGACGATGCCGATATCGCCATGATGGTGATTAACGCCGAAGGTATGGATCGGATGGAAATGCAATCCACCATTGAAAGCGACCCTCGGGTCCTCAGTCTGAACTGGTCCGGGTCCGCTATCGGCGTCATCGCCGAGCCTGAAGGGAACAGCGAGCGCCAACAATCATTCAGCCTTCCCTTAACCGTTGTTGAAGGCAGCATGGACGAGATGGGATTCGCCTCCCTTTCGGGACGCAATCCCGTTCTGCCGAACGAAATCTCGATCGGAATCAATATTGCCCGTAAATTGAAAAAAGATATTGGCGATATACTCACGATTTATATTGAAGGAAAACCGCAGCAATTGCTGATCACCGGCACATTTCAATCCATCTCGAACATGTCGAACACGGCTCGGGTCACCTCGGACCTTGTTGAACAGCTAAATCCGGATGCCGGGTTTATACAGCTGAAGAACCCATCCGACCGCGATGCGCTAGTGCAGCAGCTGAACGACCGCTATGGCCCTTCCATCCAAGCGTTAAAGCAGGAAGTGCTGCTCGATTCCGTGTTCAAAGAAGCCGCAGCCGTTTTACTTGTCCCAATGAGCCTGCTAGCCCTTCTGTTCATGGCCGTCACCTGTCTGATCGTTTATACGACTTGCCGTTTGCACATCCGCAAGGAGACAAAAACATACGGCATCTATGCCTCGCTTGGCCTGACCGCAGCCGACATCCGTCGCGCCCTGACAAGCAGCATCGCCGGACTTGCAGCCCTCGGCTCAATGGTTGGCATTGTCTGCGGCGCTTACGCATTGCCAGCCGTGCTGCGCAGCCTGCTCTCCAACTACGGAATTGTCAAACTGCCGTTAATCATGGCGTGGCCGGTGGCCGGTGGCTTGGCTCTAATCGCCCTTGCTATTGCCGTCAGTGGCTGCTGGCTCGCTTCGCGTATTCTTCGGCGCGCTTCCCTTCGGGTGCTGGTCCTGGATGCTTAATTCAAGTTAATGAGCCAAAGAGCATGGATGACGTGAGTACCCATCTTTAAAGATTGAAGAAAGTTCTTGTCCTACCTAGGGATAAGGACTTTTTTCATTTTTATTTATCATTTTAAAATAAATCGCTTGATTAAAATATATGTATGCGATATATTGCATATTAAATAAAAGGAGTGAATGATGATGCCAATTCCAAAAAGTTATTCCACACCTGTCCGGATGTCTGCCAAGGAACGGGCTTTAAGCCAAATTCAGCGATGGATTATCGACGGTACCCTGCAGCCCGGCGAAAAGCTGGTGGATGCCGAACTGGCGGAAGCCCTTGGCGTATCCCGTACTCCTGTTAGGGAAGCGCTGCAGCTCTTAGAGGTTCAAGGCCTGGTTGAGATGCATCCGGGGAGGGACACGCGGGTCAAGACCATCGAGAAGGAGGATATTCAAAAATTGTACGCCACCTTGGCTGCCCTGCATTCCCTGGCGGCTGAAACTGCCGCAGAACATTTCACGGCGGAGCAGATTGAACAGCTGAAAGGGCTCAATGCCGAGTTCGCAGCAGCCATTGAGAACGGACAGCCGTATCAGGCCATGGAGCTGGATGAACAGTTTCATAACCTGATTGTGGATGCCTCGGATAACTCCTATGTGGCCTCCTTCAGCGCCTCCCTTCAAATCCACATCCGGAGGTTCAAATATGTTTTCCTGGCCCAGCCGGTATCCGCAACGTCCGCCTCGGTCGAGGAGCATGCCCGCATAATTCAGGCGCTTGAGAACAAGGATGGAGCGCTGGCCTCTTCGGTGATGAAGCAGAATCTGATTCGACCGATGAAGGAACTGTACGCATTCATCCAAAACGCACAGGAAGGTGAGGATCAGAAATGACGCATGCCAATAAGAGAGATTTGCGCATTCGCAGCAAGGTCATCAGTGAAGGCGTGAACCGGGTCCCGAACCGGGCCATGCTTCGGGCAGTAGGGTTCAACGATGAGGATTTCAAGAAACCGATGATCGGGGTGGCAAGCACGTGGAGCGAGGTCACGCCGTGCAATATCCATATCGACGCACTGGCCAAGGAAGCCAAGAAAGGCGTCCAGACCGGCGGCGGAGCTCCCCTAATTTTCAATACCATTACCGTGTCTGACGGCATTTCGATGGGACATGAAGGGATGCTCTTCTCCCTGCCAAGCCGGGAAATCATTGCCGATTCCATCGAAACCGTGGTCAACGCCGAACGTTTCGACGGTCTCGTTGCGATCGGCGGCTGTGACAAGAACACGCCGGCTTGTCTCATGGCCATCGGACGCATGAATCTCCCCGCAGTCTACGTCTATGGAGGCACCATTCAGCCCGGATCGCTCAATGGACGCGACGTCAATATCGTGACCGCCTTTGAAGCGGTCGGACAATATCATGACGGGAAAATGACCCCGGAGGAGCTCCATCAGATCGAGTGCCACGTATGTCCGGGTGCCGGCGCCTGCGGCGGCATGTATACTGCTAATACCA
This sequence comes from Paenibacillus ihbetae, assembly GCF_002741055.1. NCBI lineage: Bacteria > Bacillati > Bacillota > Bacilli > Caryophanales > Paenibacillaceae > Paenibacillus > Paenibacillus ihbetae. The sequence continues at coordinate 274,883 of NZ_CP016809.1, forward strand.
TGGCCGCAGCGGCCGAGGCACTCGGTATGAGTCTGCCCGGTTCATCCTCCACGGCAGCCATAGCAAGCCATAAAGCCGATGAATGCGTCAAGGCTGGAGAAACGGTCGTTAAGCTGCTGGAAATGGGGATCTATCCCCGGGACATTATGACGAAAAAAGCATTCGAAAATGCGATTACGGTTGTTATGGCCTTGGGAGGCTCAACCAATGCATTCTTGCATTTATTGGCTATCGCCCATTCGGTTGAGGTCGACCTGACCATCGACGACTTTGAGCGTATACGCAAAAAAGTTCCGCATCTTGCGGACCTTAAGCCGAGCGGTCAATATATGATGCAGGATTTGAGCAATGTCGGAGGCGTTCCTGCCGTGATGAAATTGCTGCTGGAGCATGGTCTTCTGCATGGGGATTGCTTGACCGTCACGGGGCGAACACTCGCCGAAAACTTGGCAGAGGTTCAGCCGCTTACGGGCGGCCAGGATGTGATCCGTCCGTTTGACCGGCCGCTGAAGCCAACCGGACCGCTCGTACTGCTGAAAGGCAATTTGGCGCCGGAAGGCGCCGTGGCCAAAATGTCCGGACTCGCCAAGCTTACATTCACCGGTCCTGCACGCGTGTTTGACAGTGAAGAAGAAGCTACGGAAGCCATTCTGAACGACCGCATACACAAAGGGGATGTGGTGGTTATCCGCTACTGCGGTCCAAAAGGCGGGCCGGGAATGCCTGAAATGCTGTCTGTCACGGCCATGATAGTCGGCAAAGGACTTGGCGGCGAGGTGGCCCTCTTAACAGACGGTCGATTCTCCGGGGGATCGCATGGTTTTGTGGTCGGACATGTCGCGCCGGAAGCACAGGTTGGCGGACCAATCGCCCTCCTGCGCGAGGGGGACATCATCACCATCGACAGCGAAACACAGGAAATCAATATGCAGGTAACGTCTGAGGAGCTTGAAGCAAGAGCCAAGCAATGGACGCCGTTGCCATTAAAGCATTCCAGCGGAGTCCTCCGCAAATATGCCAAGCTGGTATCCTCCGCATCCAGAGGAGCCGTAACGGACTAACGTGCAGGGAGCACCGCCAAATGCGGCGCTCCCTTTTTTGCGAAAGACCGGACGCAGCTTTTATTGTTAAGGGTTTATCATTTAATTTAGCTGCAGCTCCCTCCCTTCTTCTGATGACTAACATAATCTCGTACAAAAGAGCGTCTCATTCAGGCGCTCTTTCCTGTATATCGCTTGATCGGTTAACAAGATTTTCTCGCGATCAATTCGAAGTCGTCGTTATTGCAACGGGGGCAGCCCGCATTCTTCAGCTTCTCAATCGTTGCGACCTGCTGATTCACTCCAACCGTAACCTGCTGCTTGCATTGTGTGCAGCTGTATATGCGTACGGTCCGCTTAATTTCACCTGTATAGATGGCATCCGGATACCGGCCAGCAATTTCTGCTGATCTAAAATCGGTCGTGCGGAGCACGAACATTTGACTCCGATTCGCGATCAGCTCCGCTCCCTCGTAAACATTGAAGCTAGGATAATTGGCGCTGATGGTTAAGCCCTTTCGAACGAACTCGCGCTGCATAGCCAGCATGACCTCCGGCGATTTGTGAGCGAACGAGAGAAAGATCGGCAGACCTTGGACCTGCTTCAGACCATGGATTCCCCGCGAAAGGAACAAGTTCATTCCTGGCAGCGTATAGGGCGGATCGGTGTAAAAGCAGTCAAAACGACCACGTAGCTCCGGGGGAAGCGGATCCCTGACATCGTGATGATAGCAGACAATGGGCAGCTTTAGTTCAGTGGCGATCCCCCGGATAAAGCCGATAAAACGTTCGTCAATATCAACGACGTGCACGCTAGTTGCCGCATGATCGGCGGATGGGAACAGCTTGTGCAGCAGCAGTCCGATCGATATGCTCACCAAATCATCATCCCCTATGCACAGGATTTGTTTTCCGATTAAGGTGTGATGCTGTAAGGCAAGCACAGCCCTGCGCAAGCTGGTCTCGGGCGTGCAGGAAGATTGGTCGATCTGTACGTTGACTTGCGGCCGCGAAGGGAAGATTTGCTGTAACACCGACAAGATGTCCCTCCACTCATCTGTATCCTCCCGTCCGAGTAGCATCGACCGATGGCAGTCGCGCTGCAGCCCCGCATATCCCCATTCGCGTTCAATCGATTGCCGGCCTTCTGGCGTGCATCGGGCGCCGCGGTCCTGTACAAGCGCCCCTGTCCGAATGAGCTCCTTCTTGACGGCTGCGGCAACCGGCGTCGGTATCAGGGCTGCGCGCGCCAGCCCTTTCGTTGATACCCCCGGATTCAAATAGCATTCGATCAGAATTCGTTCTATAACCATCGGACCTTCCTGCAGTCGGATGTGCTTACTTGCCTGTGCTACGTATGGATTCATGTCCTGTCCCCCCTTTTAGTGGTAAAAAGCAAAAAAGGACAGAAGTGAACATACGTTCACCCCTGTCCTCGTATAACCCTCACGAAGCGCATCCATAAAAACAAAAAATCCGTACGAAAGAGTACGGATGCATACGCCTAGAAATAGGTATCCCTAAGGTTGGTTATATCCGTTGTTCTTAACTAATCCTGTGACTTCAGCTCATCCCACGCATAACGCCCCGAATGGACATACGGGTAGCGTAAAGCAGATGAATACAAGCCAAAGTCCTCGTATGGAATTATATTAGTTAAGAACACTCGCAGACATAAAACATTCCCCTTAGTCAAGTTAATCCCAATCTTACCGGAATGTCCCAGCGAAGTCAATACAATCGTTTGTCATCCTTTCGCTTGACATGCATTGAATACGTCGCTATGATATTTTCTAGTTGTGACTAATAGGTTTTTATAAAAACTAATAAGTCACTATAGCGGATGAACTTCTTTTTTCTGACGGCGGGAGACTTATTCGTCCTCTCCATTTTTTAAACTATTTAGAAAGCAGGTGCATCTTCATGCCAAATCCAATACCAGCACAAATGCCTCAGGAGCAAGGACCGCTGCCAATGAATAAAATCATCGCCTCGCTGGTCGCCGTCGTTATCGGAACCTTCATGGTTCTTCTGGACAGCACGGTCGTTAACGTCGCCATCCCTACATTGGTGAACTATTTCGACAGCTCGCTTCATCTCATTCAATGGTCGATAACAGCCTACACCTTATCCTTGTCGGCAGTCATTCCTTTAGCCGGCTGGATGTCGGATAAATTCGGTCCCAAACGTGTTTTTCTGATCTCGATCGGTTTGTTTACCCTCGGATCGGTCTTATGCGCCTTGGCTCAAACGCCCCAGCAGCTGGTTCTCTATCGAATCCTGCAGGGCCTGGGCGGGGGAATGGTCTCCCCGATCGGAATGGCCATGGTCTACCGTATTGCTCCGCCGGAAAAAAGAGGCTCCATCATCGGAATGCTTGGCATTCCGCTTCTGCTGGCTCCCGCTCTCGGTCCGGTGATTTCCGGATGGATGGTGGAATACGTAAGCTGGCAATGGATCTTTCTGATCAATCTGCCGATTGGACTTTTGGGCCTGGTGATCGGGAAGAAATATTTGCCCTCCTTTCCTAAGCAGAAGGCGCCATCGCTGGATAAGACGGGGTTAATCCTGGGTCCGTTGGCTTTTGCATTGATCACGTTCGGTGTTGGCGAAGGCGGGGTGAGCTGGAGCTCTGTCCGTACGTTAACCGGTCTCATCATCGGTGGCGCAGTTCTTCTGGTGTTTATCTTTTCTTGCTTGAGAAAAGCCGAACCGTTGCTGGAGCTGAGAGTCTTTCAATCATCCGATTTCAGACGCGGGATCATCACATCCTGGTTCATGCAGGCAGCGATGTACGGAACGGTGCTGCTCTTTCCTCTTCTGCTTCAGCAAGTTAAAGGATACTCGCCGTTCTCGACCGGTCTTATCCTGCTGCCGCAGGCGATCGGCTCCATGATTTTTATGCCGTTAGCGGGCAGGATCTTCGATAAAGCCGGTGCCCGTCCGCCTCTCATCGCAGGCATGGCCTTGATGACGAGCGGATTGTTTGCGATGACCTTTCTCCGAACGGACACACCGCTGCTCTTTATTCTAGTCGTTTTATTCATGCAGGGCTCGGGGATGGGATTGTCCATGATGTCGTTAAATACCTATGTATTGAATGCTACACCTCGCCATCTGGTCAGCAGGGTCACTCCACTCACCAGCGCATCGCAGCAGGTCATCGCCTCGTTTGCTATATCGGGCTTTACCGGCTTTCTAGCCTCCCGAATGACTGTCTCCGGGTCGGACGGGAATGGGATAGCGACGAACCTGACTCCGTTTTGCGACACCTTCTTCGCTGCAGCATGTATAGCAAGTGCAGGACTTGTGCTCAGCTTCCTGATCCGGAAGCCGCAGCCTGCTGCCGCGTAAAGCCTCCAATCCGGGCGTGAGTTAATGTCTGCTGCGAGCATTACGTTTGGTATTTCTATCTTTTTCAGATCTTATCTGAGTGTCATGTATTTCATGCGCAAGGACTGGTACAATGTTATTCGTACACTCCGCCCGGATGTTCTTGCGGTGTCCTTTACAACCCGGCATCCCGGGGCGATTATTGAAATATATGGATGTTTGGTATCATTGAGGAGGCGGCATGATGAGCATGATTAAGGAGAAAATTCTTCAATCGGCGGTTCGGCTTTTTGCGGAAAAGGGCTACCAGGCGACATCCATCCAGGATATCGCTGATGACTGCAGCATTGCCAAGGGCTCGCTGTACAAGCATTTTTCCTCGAAAGAAGAATTGTACGTCAGCATTTTGGAGCGGCGGCAGCAGGTTATGGTCGACGAGGTGGACCGAATCAGAAAAAAGCAATTGTCCACGAGAGATACCTTTTTGGCGGAAATCGCCTATCAGTTTGATTTTTACGTAGAGCATGGTTATTACATATCCCGGGACCACAATGAGCTTGCCCCGCTCGGCAGTGAAATCATCGAAGATGTCCTAAGCCGTATCCGTAGAAGCATGTTCCTGTATTATCAGGATATTCTTCGCCGCCAATACGGATCGGCGATTGAGCCTTGGAAGTGGGATGCCACCGCCGTATTCAACGGATTGATCCGTGAATATACCTTCCATCTGTTATTCGGATACAAGCCGATGGACAAGCAGGCGCTCGCTCTGTTCATTGCAGAACGAATGGACGATCTGGTGCATGGGCTGAAGCGGCGATCTGCCCCTGCCCTGCTCACGGATGAGCTCATGACCGAGTATTCGGGCTTGGAACTCCAGCCGTTGCTTGCATCGCGCGGATCGAGGAGAGATGCGCTGATTGAAATGATCGCCTCATTGATTCCGGATATCGCCGTGCCTAACCAGAGAAAACAAGAACTGACGGAGGTCGCAGCCATGCTGCGTGATGAAGCCGTGAAAGAGCAGCCGCGGTTGTTCCTGCTCCGGGCGCTTATGCGTGATCTCGAGTCCGAGAGCGAGCTCGCCTTTTACGTAAATCAGCTTCGTCAGCTGATCTAGTTCGCAGGGTTAAAGGGCATGCCTTCCGTTTGCTTTAACCCAGTGATCCACCTGCCAAAAAACCGGAGCACAGGCTCCGGTTTTTATCGTTTGCAAAAAGACGCGTACGCGAATGAAAGCATTGGCAGTTAAAGCGGAATGCTGAACAATTTTTTGTCCGTAGGGCGTTATGGCCTGTGCTCCTCCGGAGGGTGTCCCCGTTTCATCTGTGTTTCTTTGCTCAATACGCGATATTCGGTGTGTATCGTTTTGAATGGCGCTCCAAGTACTCCGCCTCAGCAGATGGCGATGATGGTTTCCCCGTCATCCCTTCCAGCCCGTCTCCCGGCGATCGCTCTCCAAGGAGGACCACTCTGCGAAAGAACGCTCGTTTCAAATAGGACAGCGCGGTGTTTCGCGTGATTTTGAGCAGCCAGGTTTTCATTGAAGCTTCCCCTCGAAAGGAGGCAGCATGTTGATAGGCTTTAATAAAAACATCCTGTGCAACGTCATCCGCCGTATGTGTGTTTTTGGTAATGACGTAAGCATAATTCCATATGTCTTCTCCGTAGGATTCCATAAGCTCCCGTATGTCCGATATGCTCAGCTCTGCAGAAAGCTGCAGCTGCATTTTCTTCAAGCTCTTCTCCTCCCCCCTTACTCAAACAGACTCCCCAAGGAGGGTGAAAGTTCCCAAAATCGGTTAATCTATTTTCACTTAAGTCAGCCGCGTGTAATTTCGGGTTGTTTCTTTAAAGCAAAAGAGTATAAGACCGAAACGACGCCGAATACGATACTCATCGCACCGTAGTATCCTAAATCCATGACTGAGGTTTGATGGACGATCCACCCACCAGCAGCGGCACCGACAGCCATTCCGAGTTGGAAAACGGAGTTATTCATCCCTAGCGCCAGTCCGGAGGATTCAGGCGAAAGCGAAATCAAATAGAACTGCTGTACAGGCGTCGTCATCGTGGCAAAACCGATCCAGATCGCCAAAATCATTAAAGCCCCGATAAATGTTGTCGCTGCCCATGGAAAGACGAACAGCGCCGCTGCGTGAACCAACAAACTCACCATCAACATCGGGAATATCCCCCAGCGATCGGAACCATAGCCTCCAATTCGTGAGCCTGCTATAGCGAAAATCCCGCTTACAAATAACGCGGCGCTAATCCGGGTCGCATCAAGATTTGCGGTTCCCTGCAGAAAGGGTGTGATATAGGTGAACATCATTTGATATCCGGTGACCCAGAACAAAGTAATGAGCAGCCCGCTTACAATGCGTCGATTTCTCAATACCCCGAGCTGCTGTTTCAAGGATAGAGACTCCTGATGCTCTGATTTCGGCACGGTAAATGCGATGCCAATGACGGAGATCAGAGCCAGTATGATAATGAATACAAAGACAAAACGCCATCCCCAATGTCCTCCGATCAATGTTCCTAGAGGAACGCCGACAGCTAATGCCGTCCCTGCTCCCATAAGTATAGTGCCGATGGCTGTTCCCTGCCGCCCGGGTGCCGCAAGGCCGGATCCCACCGTCAGGGCTGCGACCGTAAACACGCTAGCACTTGCCGCCTGGACAATGCGAGCGATCAGAAGGATCGAAAAATCAGGACTGAAGTAGCCGATGCCATTGCCAATGATGAATGCTAGGAACGATAGAACAAGGAGCCATTTTCTTTCAACCCTTGCCGTGATTGCCATCAGGACCGGAGAGCCGATTGCGATAACTAATGCATAAACCGTAACCAACTGACCGGCCATCCCAACGGAGACCTTCAAATCCTCGGATATCATCGCTAAGATGCCGGAAACCACGATCTCGGCTGTTGCCATGACAAAGACGCCAAATGCCAGCCAATAAATGCCTAGAGTCTTTCTCATCAGAATCACCTCATATTTTTTTGAATGATCATTAAATTATTAATTAAAAAAAGAGAGGTCCGCTTTCAATCAAAAATCGAAAGCGTCACCCGAATGATATCTTCAAGTACAGCCGGATCCGAAACCGACTTGGCGGTAACGATCAGTCCGGATTGCGCATTGTTTAAGTATCGTGCAAGTGCCCTCAAATCCTGGTGTCGATCGGCAAGCTCGCCTTGTTCCTTCGCGCGGCTTAGTGCGAGGAGATATGCGTCTTCCACGCGTTTGCTTTCTTTTTCAACAAAGTCTGCGATTTCGGCATCATGCGGCGCTAGTTCAACGCAAGTGTTCACCATGAAACAACCTTTCGCTCGATGTTCGGGCTGTGCAAGGCTGGATAATAAATCATGGAATACCTTGATGATGGCTTGCTTCCCGGATGGAGTTTGTTCGAGTGTGGCGATTACCGTGCTCTGATTTACATACAGCTTAAGGGCCGCTAAATATAAATCCCGTTTCCCTCCAAACGCATTGTATAGACTTTGAGCCTTGATTCCAACATGCTGAACCAGCTCATTCATGGAGGAACCATCATAACCATGTCTCCAGAAATACTCCATCGCTTTGGTCAATACCTCCGTCGTATCAAATTCTTTATGGCGTGCCAACGTGATTCCCTCCCTCCCTTTTCTGTATATTACCATTTCTTTAATAAGTGTTCAAGAATAATTCTTTAATGATTGCTAAAAATGACTATGGATCCACTTCTCAAGCTCCTGAATGACGGTGACGGGCACGTTTCCTGGAAGGAGATACTCTGCCCCTGTTGATTCGGACTCGAATTATCTCGATCATTCGGCCCTGATCCGTGCACAAGCACTACGGCAGGAAACGGTCCCTTCCCTTCGGGTACAGTTAGCGTTCCAGGGAGAGCATAGGTTCCTTCGCCAATAACCACCTCTTGTTCATCGTATAATTCGACATCATCATATGTAGGTCGTTCATAGGATTCCGTAAGTAAAGATGATATGAATAGATCGTCAACATTTCCGCGTTGATCAAACCTTACGGTGACAGAGAGTCCCCCTCCATTAGGTAAGGCATAGTCTAACATCACGTTTTGATGTACGGCCGTTTTGCTTATAGACCATTTTTGAAGTTTTCCTAGCTGGCCATAAGCAGCTTGATAGGATTCACTTAATCGCTGAAGTCCCGGCTTAGTTAATGATTCGGCTAAATCATCGCTTAACATCCCCCAAGCCCGTTCAATATTTTCTAGCATCAATTGACGCATGAAAAAACTGGCTCTCGCAGCGATGTCCGTCTTGGCGATTGTAACTCCAGTCTTTTCCTCCCAGGTAATATCTACTTTCATCGCATTGACGAATGCGTCACGACGCACGTATATTACACCATTTCGGAGGATTGCCGACGAATCCGGTGGTACGCGCTTGTCGTTTAATTCGGTAGTACGGATGCCAGGTTTAAGCCGCCATAGTACATGATTTCCACGATGAACCGTTACACAGTTATGTCTTTGATTCCAGAGCCACCAATGCTCCGATATCTGTTGCCACCTGGCGCAGAGGGATCATCGCAGAAATCTGATTGGATGTGGACGTTACTTGATGCTCTTTACTTATTGCTTCATAATGGCGACCCTGATCTGCTGCAGCATAATCGGCGCCTCCTATAACCATAAGTATCACAAGTGTCGATCTCCATAGACTCGGTTTTGGTTTCATAATGACTACCCCTTCCCCCAACAGTAAATTTTAGATTGTACTGTAATGCTAGCAGGCAGACATTAAAATCAGGATAGGCTTTCATTTAAAAAGAGTTTAATTTTCGGAGTGCCTTAAACGGTTTAATCTTAGGAGTACAGCATTGCATGTTATCTCATGTGCAGCGATTTGACTATTCGATTGAAAAGGAATGTGAAGGTATCTGCTGCAAGTGGAAATGTGCAGTTAAATTTGCAAGATGCGAATAGAATTATGTCTCAAACAACAAAGAGAGCCCTCAATCGTGGCCCTCTTCCTCTGATAGTTAAAATGCTTCATCATCAACCTTCTGTTCTTGAAAACACCCTCACGGTCTCGTTCTCGACGATCGCTAACGACACTTCATGGATATTCGAAATAGGCGCGATTTGTGTAAGCAGCCAATCGTTATCTTTTCCGATCTCCTGGAGAAGAGACTTATCGGCCTTTCCATCTATAATGATCGGTCTTAGGATCGTGAACGGCTGAGTCTCTAGTTTCAGGTTAGCCGGAGTCACCGGTTGGTATGGCGTGTCCATAAAGACGGATATGGTTCCACCTGGCTCCCATAATGCGAGCGCAACTTTTTGGACATCCTCTACTTTTTCTTTCCTTAGCTCGGAAAATAAATAATCTATGGAGATCCTTGCCTTCGATAAGTTCTCGAACTGAATGAGTCCCTCTTTGATAAGCGTGATCGGCGACGGATCCAAAAACCGTTTAAAGAACGGCCACTTCAACCCGAGCCATGTCGCTACAATATATAGTAAAATGAGAACGATCGTTGTGATCATAGACCCTTTTAATCCTAATTCCTCATCGGACAGCGGGTGCGCGATAATATTGCCGAGGGTTAGAGCAATAATGAAATCGAGAAACCTTAATTGTGAAATGGACCGCTGGCCTAGAAATTTGGCTGCAATAAGCAAAAATACAAAGCTGACAATTCCCCTTAAGACCCATTCGATGGTTGTCAACGATTCTTTACTCTCGAAAAAATCCACCCCGTTCACCCCTTTCACCCAAAATCCAGTTCCATAGACAGTTCCCTACAATGCCAAGTCCTATGCCACCGTGTTTGGAAGGATTGGCGGTTCCGCCGCTATACTCGCACCACTTTCACGAATAACCGTTTTAAGGTCCCTATAAACCGAGGCTTGACCATAGAAGAGGATACGAATATAGTGTACATGCCTAAACGATTTCCGCCCCATACATCCGTAATGATGCCATTGCCAATAACAGCCGTCTCATGAATGCGGGTACCTAGGATGTTCATTGCTGCAACAAATGCTTTTTTCTTCGGTTTTCCCGCCTCGAACAAAGCTGGGATCTCATGGCTATGCCCATGTTCTTCCTTCGGAGGTTTACCGTTGGAGACAACGATCACCTTTATTCCATATTGAGACTGAAGCTCGTGGAGCCAACGGTTGATCGATTCCGATATAGTTCCGTCCTTCTTCGCTGCTATTGTATTGGTCCAATCAATGATGATCCCTTTAATACCCGCCAGCTGGAGCGCTTCTCCATCAATCTCATAAATCGAGTGTGCAATATGAGATGGTTTAATAATTGACATGCGTTACCTCCACTGCATTAGAAATGTGAGTCGTGTATAGAGTGCCTCCTATTTATAAAATCATGCCAAGTCTTAGCCGAATAACAAAAAAACCGCTGACCACATAAGGTCATGCGGAAGAGATGGTGAACCCGAAGTGATTCATGTCGATCAGGAGGATGATTATGAGATCACATTCCCTGCTGGCAATTTCGAAGCGTTCATTCGGGGGCTGGTAAGCGAAGAGGAATAGTATGATGTGCAGTTCTGGTTATACCTGAAGTCTTACCCGGATACGAGTCGAGATCAATATTTGGCGCGCTATAGCCATATGATCGCATTTGGCGGAGAATTCGGCCAGGGCGGCTATGCTCCTGGATGGATTACCGAATGGCTGGATCACCGCATGAATGAAGGGCGGATCATCCAAGAGATGAGTGCCTCCGGTTTACGGATGCGTTTGCTTTGGATCTCGTTAAGCAGCTACGTGAATTCTAAAACAATCGGCTCGTTCAAACATGCCGTCAATGAGAAGGGCCCGCGTTCGACGCGGGCTCTTTTAGTCTGCAGTCGACATCCTATTTCCGGTACCAGCTTGAATCTCTCATGAGCAAGTAGCAGCTTCCCCTATCTATGATTATTAATAACAATCGATAATTTATAGCCCACATGATGACTCAAGCCAGTCAAAAATTCATCCAGGATTTCGTTGGAAGGAAATCTGCATTCGAGTATGTAACAGCTGTCTCCGCTCACTTTGTAGTTGTTGACGACGTAAGGTTCTTGTGCTTTCAGGAATGACAGATACGGCTGATGATTCGTGTGTCGGGTAAATATTTGAAGAAGCGCATGAACGGCATACCCCAGTTTCACCTGATCGACTTTAATGGTGTACCCCTCAATAATCCCTTTGTCCTCTAACTTGGCCACTCTTGCTGCAGTGGCAGGTCCAGTCAAGTGGACTTTTTCGCCCAATTCCTTCATGGTAATTCGACTGTTCTTGGATAGTTCATCCAAGATTTGAATATCCGTATGATCTAACATAAATTGAAATCCTTTCATTAATAAAGTCAGACGCCCGAAACGCTTTATTTTCATCATGTATCGATTAGGGAGTACGGTTTAGAATATACACTGTTGATAAGGAAATATCAAAAGAAAAGGAGCTGAAGAGCATGAACATACAGCATATTCGAAATGCAACGATCATCGTTGAGTACGCACGGAAACGTTTTTTAATCGACCCGATGTTAGCCGACAAAGGAGCCTACCCGCCATTTCCCAACTCGCTGAGACAAGATCAAAATAATCCTTTGGTCTCGCTGCCTCTTCCGCTTGACCAGATTATCCATCCTATTGATGCTGTAATCGTAACCCATTTACATTTGGATCATTGGGATGAAGCTGCTAAAGAGGTGCTCCCCAAGGACATCCCAATCTTCGCTCAAAGCGAAGCGGATGCCGCAGACATTAGAAGCGCCGGTTTTGTACAGGTCGAGGTTTTGTATGAGGACACTGTCTTCGGAGATATCCATCTGGCGATAACAAAGGGGGAGCATGGAAGGGGAGAGATCTTAAAGCTTGCGGGGCCTGTATCCGGCGTCGTCTTCAAACACCAAGCAGAGAAGACCTTATATGTGGCAGGTGATACCGTTTGGTATGAAGGAGTTCGCGATGTCATCGATACGCACAGACCCGAGATTATTGTTGTGAACGCCGGCGACAATCAATTCTTTGAAGGCGGCTCATTGGTTATGGGCAAGGAAGATGTCTACGAGGTTCACAAAGCTGCTCCGGATGCCGCAATTGTTGCGGTTCATATGGAAGCTGTAAACCATTGGACATTATCAAGAGAAGAATTGAAGCATTTTGTTGCAGAAAAAGGAATTTCCCGCAACGTTTTCGTGCCGGATGACGGAGAATCCTATACCTTCGAATAAGCTTTCACGCTAATAAACCCAAGCACTTGCTTTGAGCAGGCGCTTGGGTTTTATTTATCTGGGATTAAAATTGCTGCTTAATCAGCCGTTAAATTTTGACGAACGACTTCTCCCTTGAACTTCGATTGCTGACCCAAGGGTAGCTTGCCTACCCCATACCATAGCAGCTCGACCACCGCGATGGCCCCGGCGATGTCCAGAAGGACATGCTGCTTCACGAACAGGGTCGAAGCGATGATCATCCAGGCACATACTTTCACCGCTGTCCGTTCCCAATTAGGATAGGATGCACAAGCCGTTGCACCCTTGATCATCAAGTAACTGGTCAACACATGAATGCTGGGAAAGCAATTATAAGGATTATCGGTGCTGTACACCAGATTCACAAGTCCTTCGAATATCCCTGTCCCCATAGTCGTCGGACGCTCAACCGTCGTCTGGAACAGATAAAATATAATATAGCAAGCAACCAAACCGAGGCATTGGGTTAGCAGCGTCCGGTAATACACACTACGCTCCCTGATACAGAGCATGAACAGAACGATGATGATGAATGGGTACCATATCAGATAAGGGATGATAAACATCGGCACAAACGGAATTTGGGCATCCAGATCCGTCATCAGGCTGTAAACCGGCATATGCGCCTGATTCAGAACAGCATAAAAGATGTTCAGTACGGGAATGACCAGGATCCATAACATCGGGAGATAGGCTTTCACTTTCGAATTCACATGCTCCCTCCATTCTTCCGAGACACATCATTCTGATCCATGTATATGAAGCGGCAGCCTCTCGACATGACTCGTTGGTTTTTGATTTTTGTAGCCTTGAAACATTGAAAATCCATTCCTTGCACTCCTTTTTTCACAGTGAAGCCCATATTCTATCATGACGAAACGGATGTACAAAGTAAAAAACTGGTTATCCGCGGAACCGAGAACGTACGTGAAACGAAGAAAAGCCGCGATTACCGCGGCTTTAAATTGAAAGCGAGTAAATGAACGGAGGTATCCCGTTCCCATTCGTTGATACATTGGAGTCGATTATTTTTTCCTTATTCATCGCAAGAAGCATTTCGTTTAACCGCCGTTAATCAAAACAGACTTTGCTACAACTCCCCATCCGTTACACCAAATGACAGGCAACATAGTGATCGTCGCCGACATGTCGGAATTCGGGCGCTTGCTCTTTGCACTGGGCTGTGGCGAGCGGACAGCGGGTATGAAACTTGCAGCCTGAAGGCGGATTGGCCGGACTCGGAATATCGCCCTTGAGCACGATTCGCTCCCGCTTCAGCCTTGGCACAGGCACAGGAATTGCCGAGAGCAGCGCTTTTGTATAAGGATGAAGCGGCCGGCTAAACAATTCATCCCGTGGTGCCATCTCCATCATCGAGCCGAGGTACATAACCCCAATTCGGTTGCACAAATGCTCGACTACGCTCAAGTCGTGGGAAATGAACAAATAGGTCAATCCCCGGGTACGCTGAAGCTTCTGGAACAAATTTATAATTTGGGCCTGTATAGACACATCGAGCGCAGAGACCGGCTCATCCGCAATAATAAAATCGGGATTCAGCACCAACGCCCGGGCGATCCCGATCCGCTGCCGCTGCCCGCCGGAAAACTCATGGGGGAACCGACTGTAATGATAGGAAGAAAGACCGCAAGCCTCGAGCACATCAAGTACACGGTCGCGAAGCTCATCCTTTTCCGCCAAACCATGCTCCAGCAAGGATTCGCCAATGGCGTCGCCAATACGGATACGGGGGTTGAGGGAGCTGTACGGATCCTGGAAAATCAGCTGCATCTTGGGTCTAAGCTTGCGGACCTCCGATTTGGGCAGCTCGTGAAAGGGAATTCCCTTAAAAAGCACGTCCCCGCTGGTTTTCTCATGCAGCCGCAAAATCGTCCGCCCAACGGTGCTTTTGCCGCTGCCGGATTCGCCGACAAGACCGAATGTCTCTCCCGGCTGGATGGTGAAGCTGATATCGTCCACGGCTTTCACGTAGCCAACTGTCCGGTTTAACAGACCCGCATGGATCGGAAAATACTTCTTCAATCCCCTCACTTCAAGCAATGCTTCGCTCACGCTCGCGCCTCCTCTTCGTACAGCCAACAAGCTGCTAAATGACCGGCTGCCACTTCGCTCAGCTTCGGCTGCCGTGTTCGGCAGATCGGGATGCAGGATTCGCACCGATCGTGGAAATAGCATGATTCCGTCAAATCAAGCGGGCTCGGGACCTGCCCCGGAATCGAGTACAGCTCTTCTGCGCGCTGACCGATGACCGGCTTGGATTTAAGCAGTCCCTGCGTATACGGATGCTTCGGCCGCTCGAACAGCTCCTCGACATCGCCTTCTTCAACGATCTTCCCGGCATACATGACGATCACATAGTCCGCCATCTCCGCCACCACGCCTAGGTCATGCGTGATCAGCATGATCGACATATTGGACTGCTCCTTGCTCTGACGGAGCGTTTCCAGAACCTGGGCCTGGATCGTTACGTCCAGCGCGGTCGTCGGCTCATCGGCAATCAGCAGCTTAGGACCACAGGAGATTGCGATCGCGATCATGATCCGCTGCAGCATGCCACCCGATAATTGATGGGGATACGAGGCCGCGATCTGTTCAGCCCGGGAAATACCGACCAATTCGATCAGTTCGAGTGCCCGGGCATAGGCTTGCTTCTTGTTCAGCTTTTGATGAAGCATGAGCGGCTCCATGATTTGCCTGCCGATCGTGATGACCGGATTCAGGGAGGACATCGGCTCCTGGAAAATAATCGAGATGTCATTGCCGCGGATGCGCCGCATCTCTTCTTTGCTGATCTTCAAGAGATCCTTGTCTCCGAACCGGATTTGACCGCCTACGACCTTGCCGTGAGGTTCATCGACCAATCCCATGATCGACATCGCCGTGATGCTCTTGCCGCAGCCGGATTCCCCTACGATACATACCGTTTCCCCTTCACGAATCCGAAAGCTGATATCGTCAACCGCCTTGACCGTCCCGGCGCCAGTTTCAAAATAAGTGCTTAAGTTATGAATCTCGATTAATGAATTCATCTTCCGTTCACCTGCTTGTATTCTGTTTAGGATCGAGAACGTCTCGGAGCCCGTCGCCGAAAATATTGATGGCAATGACCGTCAAAAAGATGGCCAGCCCGGGAGGAATCCACAGCCAAGGACGCTTCTCGAAATCGATCACGTTGTTGGCCGCATCGATCATATTCCCCCAGGTCGGCGTCGGCGGCATAACGCCTAGCCCAAAGAAGCTGAGCGCGGATTCCGATAATATCGCTCCACCAATGCTCAGTGTAGCGATTACGATCAGAAGCGGAAAAACATTAGGCAGCAAATGGCGGAACAGCTTCCGCTTATCGCTGAGGCCGAGCACGTCGGCAGCCTGCATATATTCCCTTTCCCTTAAGGTCAGCATCTGGCTTCGGACAAGGCGGGCCACGCCCGGCCATCCGATAATGCTCAGCATCAGCATCACGAGATAAAGCCGATAATCGGTCGGAATCTTCCAATCCGACATGAGTGCCCCCATGATGAAGAGGATCGGAAGTCCGGGGATCGTGAACAACAGGTCGGCGACCCGCATAATGATCTGATCCACAACACCGCGATAATACCCCGAAACGATTCCGAGAACCGTTCCGATGGTCATCGACAGCGCCATGGATGCGAGACCTACCGTAAGCGAAATCCTGCCGGCCTGCAGCAGCCTTGTGAGCACGTCCCTGCCGAGCAGATCCGTTCCCAGCCAGTGGTTGGAGCTCGGCGGCTGGTGCATACTGCCGGGATTGATCTTTCCGTCTGCATAAGGCGAGAATAACGGGCCGATAAAACAAATCAGAAACATAAACACAATAAAAGCGAAGCCGGCGACCGCCAGCTTATTTGTGCCCAATTGACGGATCGATTGCCGCCATAACGAATCGGATGCATCCAGAGCGCGGATGGCTTTTTCCGAACGTCCTGCCGTCGTTGGAATAGACATGTAGAGCTCCTCCTTTCGTTAAAGCCTGACCCGCGGGTCTGAGGTATGATAGAGGATATCGGAAATGAATGTACCGACGACCGTCAAGATGGCGAGAAACATCGTGAAGCCCATCAGCAGCGGATAATCCCGGACCGTAAACGACTGCATGTACAGCTGACCGATTCCCGGCCAGTTAAATATCTTCTCGATAATGATGGAGCCCCCGAACAATCCCGGCAGTTCGAAACCGATCAATGTAATTGCGGGCAGCATTGCATTTTTCAACGCATGGCGATAAAGGACCGTCCTCTCCTTCAACCCTTTGGCCCGCGCGGTCCGGACGTAATCCTGCCGAATGACCTCCAGCATGTTGCTGCGAAAATACCGGGTCAGCGAGCCTACGCCGAGCAGCACCATGACGGCAACCGGAAGCAGCATGTGATGCAGAACTTGCGCGACATATTCCAAGCCTGCAGCACGGCTGCCGGTCGTAATCATTCCTCCCGGCGGGAGAATTTTCAAATCAACGGCAAATACCTTGATCAGGAACAGCCCGATAAAGAACGAAGGAATGGACATAGCCGCGAATATCCCGATCATGACCAGCGTATCGAGCAGCGAATACTGCTTGTAGGCCGTCAGCACGCCGACGACAACCGCAAAGAACCAGGTAAAGAACGTTGAAACCACCGCCAGCAAAAAGGAATTCCATATGTAATCCTGAAACAGATCGAGGACCGGCCGCTGCTGGGCCAGGGAATACCCGAAATCGCCCTTGAACATATTGGCCATCCAGTTCACGTATCGCTCGAGAATCGGCTTGTTCAGCCCGTGTATTTCCCTGAGCTCAGCCTTGCGCTCCTCGCTTAAGCTCAAATTGTTGTCGACGTAATCGCCGGGCGTTAACGAATACAGAAAAAAAATTAATAAGGACGCGCCAGTCAATATTAAGAGCATATAAATACATCTTCGGAGCAAATAGGTTCTCATGTTCTCTCCTTCAATCAAGCGTCTCCCGCCTAGGAAGCTCAGGCTGAAGACGTTATTGTTATCAAGCGGTCAGAGGTACCGCTGCCTGAAGCAGCAGCTTATTTAAGCTCCCAGTTCGGCAAGCTGTGGGCGATCCCGGCCAGCGGGTTTAGCTCGAACCCGTCAATACGGCCGTTGATGGCGATCACCGATTTGGTATAGTTGGTAAACATCACCGGCAGCTCGTCGTTAAGGATTTTGAACATTTCATGGTAGATCTTTTTGCGCTCCTCTACGTCGCTTGTTGCTAAGCCTTTCGCATAAAGCTCGTCGATTTGAGGATTGTTGTAGCCTTTTGTCTCCCCTTTAATAAAGCTGCTAACGCCCTGGGAAGGGTCACTGATAATCGTCGTAGAGAATGAGGCCATGTCAAAATCGCCGCTGTTCACCTTAGAAACGAGCGTGTTGAAATCCGGGAACTGCTCAGGGATAAAATCGACGCCGATTTCCTTGTAGTTCTCCTTGGCAACAGCGATAAAAATATCCGTGTTCGGGCTTTTCGATCCCAGATAGTTGATTTGCAGCTTCTTCCCGTCCTTCTCGCGGATGCCGTCCGCACCGACCTTCCAGCCGGCTTCATCCAGCAATTGCTTTGCTTTTTCCGGATCGTATGGATATGGATTGATACCTTCTTCCGTATAGGACCATAGAATCGGAGAAGATGGAATATTGGCAAGCGATGCCGCACCTTGCCTGGAATCGACATAGATCAGCTGGCGGTTCAGCCCGTAAGTCAACGCTTGGCGGACGCGCTTGTCTTTCAGATGGTCCCGCTCCAGATTGAATTGATTGTAACCGTAATTGCTCGCTGTGCTTGGGATCAAATTCAAGAATCCGAGGCCCTTAAGCTTCTCGATATTATCCGTCGTAGCAGAGAAGCTGCCGTAATCCACCTCTCCCGTTTCAATAAACTGCCAAGTGTCTCCTTCGGTTGTCTTATAGATGAAATACTCCGTCTTCGGCTTCCCGAATATATAGTGTTCGTTCGCAACAAAACGCACTTCTTGGCCGGGAATGAACTTCTCCAGCTTGTATGGCCCGTTCGTGATCGGGTTTGCGTGCAGGTTTTTAATGTAATCCAGATTGCCGTACTTATAGTCCTTTCCATAGTAGGCTTTGGATAAGATCGGTCCGCCCAGCACCGTCAGTGCTGTCGCATTGGTCTCTTCCAGCGTTACGGATATCGTCTTCTCATCGACCACATGAATACCTTCGATGGAATCGGCCTTACCTTCCTTGTATGCTTTCCCGCCTTTGATGTTGGTTTCCACTACGCTGTTGAGCCCATCGTAGGATGGATCGTGAAGCAAGGTCCACGTAAATTCGACATCCTCAGTCGTCATCGGCGATCCATCGCTGTATTTCAGACCTTCACGAAGATGGAACGTATAAGTCAGCTTATCTTCGGAAACCTCCCACTTCTCGGCAAGTCCCGGAACCGGCAAGCCGTTCGTATCAACCTTGACCAGCGGGGTGTACAGCACGGAATTTACATTGCCGTCATACCCGACCTGTGTGAAATAGGGAGTAAACGCACCGCTCGGATTCGTCAGTGTGACGATTATCGCATCATTCCTTTGCTTGGCTCGATGCGGGAGTTTGGACATATCTTGCGCTGCCAATGGCTCTTGAAGTAAATGTTCTCCCGTTCCTTGATTCGCTTGCGACGACGATTCATTCGCGGAATGGGTCGATGAGGGAGTAGCCGCAGTCTCCGTCTGCGTGCTTTCCGTGCTGGAGGAGCAAGCCGCCAGTACGACGGACAACGCCAATAACCATAGCCCGATCAAACCTGAAACCCGTTGCTTTCTCATATAAACCACCCTTTTCATGTTTATAAAAGCTTCTTGGATCTGACTCAGTAAATCATTGATTTTGTAAGATTTTTTCTATCTACAGCTGCAGGTATTTTCACCTCAAATATGTATTCATCCTCACGCTTTTCTCGAATTAAGCCTCCTCTCCTCTTGTACGTGAAAAACAAAAAAACGCAGGAATAGCTGAAATGCTGCAGCTCTCCTACGTCTCCAATGGTATGGTCGACTTTATGTTTTTCAACTGTGTAATTTAATAATTCCAATTGGAATTATCGGACTTTTTCGTAGCTTATCATTACCTGTTAAGGATTGTCAATAGTCTGTTTTTGTTACGATGCTCACCCGTCGGTTCTGTTGTTCATTATAGAATGGAATATACCGATGAGTGTGGCATTAACCATTCCTTCTCCAAGCCTCCAAATTCATCTCGTTGTTCATAGCCGCGGCGACTAAGGCTCCCATGGAGGCAGCAGCAACCGCTTGGTGAAGCCTGGATGCTGCATCCCCAGCGCTATAAACGCCCGGGACACTCGTCTTCCCAAAGTCATCCACGACTACGGCCCCCATCTCCGTCATGCTGCACCCCATGGCTTGCGGAAGATCCGATCCCGTGACAAGCGTCGGTTTGAAAAATATTCCCCTGCATGGAATGGCCGCCCCATCTTCGAGAACGACCTGCCGCACGATTCCCTCGCTTGCGTCGATGAACCGAATCGGTGAATCAAACACAGGTACATGATGCCGCTGCAGCTCTTCGCGCTGAGCCTCGGTCAGCTCATCGGGGCCATTCGTGCAGATGGTAAACTGGCTGGTCCAGCCGGATATCAATGGAGCCAAGTGCATGGCATCCGCTCCTTTGGCAATGATGACAAGCGGCTGGTCTCTTAACTCCCACCCATCGCAATACGGACATACGAATGCGCTTTTTCCATAAACCTCAACCAATCCTGGAATATCGAGGGGCCGATCCTTCATACCGACGGCAAACAGCACTTTTTTGCTGGAAATAGAGTTTCCTTGAGCAGTCTTAATTATAAAATGGCCATCCGAACCCGTTATTGCTACGGCCGTATCCTGAGTGAAAGATACGGAAGGATATCTGCTGATCTCTTCCCTGGCAATTTGCCGGAAATCACCCGGGCTTATTCCATCGCGCGTCAGGAATCCGTGGGTCGCATGGGTCACTGCGTTGCGGGGACGGCCTTCATCGATTACTATTACATGTTTTCTTGCCCGCCCCAGTACAAGAGCAGCATTCAAGCCTGCCGGACCGCCGCCAATGATCGCTACATCAAGAAGCTGTTTTGTTGTCATTATTAATTACCTCCATAGATCTGTAATGTCCATAATTAGGCCACAAGAAGTGGTTCACTTCTTGTGCGATTCATGGTTGCCGTGCTTGAGAGCCTCATCCAGTACCGTCTGGATCGTATGCTCCCGTAAGTATTGGTGCAGATGCTCTTCAGCACCTTCCATCACCTTCTCCACCAGACATCCGTTTCTCGCCGGTTGTTCTTGCTGAGGTGCTCCCTCTTGGGCTAACAACTGATGCTGCCGCGAATTCATATTGGAGCATTCGAACAGCTGCTGTCGTCCTTCAATCACTTGAATCACATCGAGAAATGTAATCTGATCGGCAGGTCTTGCAAGCTCGTAACCGCCGTTCACCCCAGGGACGGCACGAACGATTCCATCCTGCCTCAGCTTGGACATAATCTTGGACAAGTAGCTTTCGGAAACTCCAAGCGCCGCGGATAATTCCTTGATTCCGACGTTGGTGTGACGCTCTGGAAGACCCAAATGAATTAATGCGTGCAGGGCGTAATCCGTGCTTTTCGAGAACTGCATGATGTCTACCCTCCCTTCCTTATATTATCGTAATCATGGACCTATGAAATCCATGATAATTGATTCCGCTCAAATTTGCAAGCAACAAAACGCGGGAATTAACTTTGTCTTTCCTTTAACCATTGGATTAAAGGGGCTGCCTTTGAAATGATGGAATCCGGGTCGTGGGTCATTTCAAGCTGAGGGTGAGATTCAGGAAATTTCGCAAGATATTCGCTTACGCACCAACGAACAGACCAATTGATATCCCTTGACCATGGTATCCATTTCGAAGCTTCATTTTCTCTAATGTCTTGCAGCAATCCAGAGGCAAGCAAGCCACGGACGCCCCCCTCCGATTCCTTCTTGAGCCGCTCCCAGAAAGCCTCTCTCTCTTGTTCATTTAACGGTTTTTCCAATGTTGAAACTGCAATTTTCCTAATGACCGGTGAATGATCGTTTAAATATTCCCATAGGAGCTCTCGAGAGCAAAGTTGATTTCGCACAAGCTTCGACAGGGCCACCGCCTTTTCCATTTCATCTTGGGAATGTAAGGCTACAGAAGGGTCTTTTGCATTGAGAGAGGGCAACTTTTTCCCCGGATCATGGATTGTTAAACCAGCTTCAATGGCTGACTCGACTTTGTGGACATTTATTCTAGGAGCGGGATTCTCGTACCCATGAATGGGATCTCCGTAATTAGTTAATGCATAGCGCAGCATATTCGCATCTAGACTTGGGTATTTGGACAACAAATATGCAGCGACACCCGTTACTAATGCTGCAGTTCCCGATGTTCCCCAATAATAGGAAACCTCGCCCCCTTCCTCATGGGATTCACAAAACGGCAGGGTTAGATAAACTCTTGGTGCAAGGACATCCGGCCTGAAGTGGCCGTCCGCATTTCGTCCGTACGGTTCATCCGGAAATACGGAATGCTTTTGACGATCCGCGAATCCTCGGTCATGATATCCCCCCACTGCCAGATATTCGTATGGCGGCAACATATTAATTGTCCTCGTATTCCCGTTCGAGCAAACAACCAATATTCCGGCTTGAACCGCTGACGCTAATGCCTGCACCGTGGAGTTTTCATTTGTGCTTCTCAGAAGGATCAGATGATCAAGCGCATGCCAACCTGTGCTTAGGATGATTCTTATATTCCATTCTTGACGTTTTTGCATGATCCATGATATACCTGCGCTCAATCTTTTTCCTTCGCCGGTCTTGAATGCACCATGATCAAGTACGATCAATTGAGCTGCCGGTGAAATGCCGGTATGTATTTGTCCATCCACAACAAAAGGGAGGTGAGACAATGCGAGTACCGTCATTAAACCATGTTCGCCATCCCCATCATGATTTTGCTCAGGCGCTTCATTAGCGATATCGCGGCATGTAATCGAGTAGTCGTCATGAACAGTGACAACTTGAATGCGATTGCCTAAATGTCGAATTGTAGGATGAGGGGTAATTTTATCGATGATGACAATCCCTATATCCTTCCCTGCTTCATGGAAGTCAGGAGGTTCAGAAAAGCCTAAGCGGGCCCAGTTAGGATCCTTTGATTTGGTCATTTGTATCTCTCCTGTGAATCTATTGGTTGAATTATATCGTCATTGGCAAGTTTCGGTTGTGTTTTAATATATCAAAAAGCCCCCATCCGCTCTTTGGATAGGGACCTTGACATGCAGATGCTAATGATTCCGGTTACGAATCGCCGCTTTGGCCTCTTCCCGGTCATCGAAATGGATCGTCTGATCGTTCAGGATTTGATACGTTTCATGGCCTTTCCCCGCGATGATGACGATATCTCCGGAGCGGGCCATATCCACTGCCCGAATGATCGCTTGCCGCCGATCGGCAATCATTTCATAGGATTCAGACGACATCCCGTATTCCAGCACGCCATGCTCAATATCTTTCAGGATTCCGAGCGGATCTTCCGTACGGGGATTATCCGATGTGATGATTACATGATCACTGTGCTTGGCCGCCAACTTCCCCATCACGGGACGTTTGGTTCGATCCCTGTCCCCGCCGCAGCCGAACACGGTGATGATCCTCTGATCTGCAAATTCGCGTAAGGTGGACAGCGCATTGTCCAAGCTATCCGGAGTATGGGCGTAGTCAACAAGGACAAGAAAATCCTGTTGTTCATCAATGACCTCCATTCGACCGGAAACATTGCTCAAACCATGCAGCCCTTGCTGAATGACATGAAATGGAACTTGTTCGGCAAGCGCTGCAGTCATGGCGGCAAGGGCATTGTACACATTAAACATCCCCACCTGCTTCAGCTCGATCTCGGCATCTCCCGCAAACGATTCGACCGTGAATGTCGTTCCTTTCGGGGTCAGCCGGATATCTTTAGCGATGACATTTGCAGTGGTGTTAATCCCGTATGTAATAACCTGTGCGGCGGTTATCTCGCTTAGATATCGGGAAGCCTCGTCATCCGCGTTCAAAATGGCAAATTTTCGTTTGGCGGGATCCGGCGCATACGAATTGCCTAAACCGGAGAACAACATTCCTTTTGCCGCAAGATAATTTTCCTTGGTTTTGTGATAGTCCAGATGATCATGCGTTAAATTCGTAAATACAGCGGTTCTAAAATCACAACCGAGCACTCTTCCCATATGCAGACCTTGGGAACTTACTTCCATGACGCAATAATCGGTCGATTCCTCCTTCATCTTGCGTAGATTCGCTTGCAGATGCGGAGGATCCTGGGTGTTGATGTCGGTTTTATGCATCGTCGAACCGATCTTCGTGCCGATATTGCCCATCAATCCCGTCCGGAAGCCGGCATGAGCAAAAATCGATTCCATCATATAGCTTGTCGTCGTTTTTCCCTTCGTTCCCGTTACCCCGATCAGCTTGAGACTATGGCTCGGATACCCGTAAAAATGTGCAGACAGCAGGGCTAGCGCAAATCTGGCATTTGGTACCTTAATTGTCGGTACAGACGATACCACATCGCGTTCGACAACGATAGCGGCTGCGCCCGCCTTCACGGCATCCTCCACGTAGAGATGCCGGTCTTCCTGTAAGCCCGGAATCCCGGGTATACAAACAAACAGCTCGCCAGGCTGCAAGAATTTCGAATTCATACTGATCCCAGTAATCTCAACGTCAGCATTCCCTTGGATTTGGGCAATGGTTAAGGGCCGAATCAGCTCGGTTAATTTCAAGAAGGTCCCTCCTGCCAGCGTAGGATGTCATTCTAATCCATTATAATATTTCCGGCGTTGAAATAACATCTTTTTCCAAGACTAAAGCTTCATATGCACTGATCTGATGCCGAAGCCGAGCAGACCGCGATCCGCTTGGCTCCTCGGTTTTGATCCGCTTGCCGATATATATTTGCCGAATACGGGCTGATCAACAAAAAAACATCCCCGTTTTACTGGAGATGTTCTTCGTAAGTTTGTAAGAACGGTTTCGTTTCATCGAAGAACCGGCCTTGATGTTCAGGAGCGACATATCCAAGCTGGATTCCACTGGCTTTAGCCAGGAAAGGGTCCATTGTGCATAAATCGGATTTGGTAATATCGGTTAGTGCTGTTTTGCCGAGGGTTACCGCGACTTGTTCCATCTCCAGGACGCAAGCATTCAGGTATCTAACTAAATTCATAGCAGCCATGTCTTCATCTAATTGGTCAGTCTGCTCAGTTGTATAGACAACTAACCTTGTTGGAGGCACTATAGGCACCTCTACCATTTGCTCGCTTACCAGTGCCATTAGGGCTGCTGAACCGATGTAGACTCCATCCGCTCCCAATGCGATGGCTTTCAGCATTTGACCGGGTGTTACTAACCCCCCTGTTGCGATTAAGTTTATGTCGTGGATCACTTTTTTCCGTGTGAAATATTCCGTAGCCCTTGTAATGGCGAATAATGTAGGCAAACCAACATCATCTTGTAAGGTCGGCGACCCGCCATGTGTTCCACCTTCAGCGCCGTCCAGTGTTACAAAATCAACCTCGGCTTCTATTGCGATTTGCAGCTCTTTTTCAAGATGATGCGTGGCTGCAATTTTCAAACCGACGGGCACACCGGTTTCATCACGTAAGCGCCTTACTAACCGGATAAAGTCATCCTTCGTATTGATTCCTGGAAGTCGGGAATGGATCAATGCATCCTCCCCTTCCCGCAGGCCATACACTTCCCGAAAGTCCTCACCGATATTTTTCGCTGAAGTCCTCTGGGGAGCGGATCCTTGTGCACCCTGCCCCAACTGTATTTCTATAGCATCCAGCTGCTTATATTGGTCAGGGGTATTTATCCAGCCCCCTCGATTATACTGTCCGATCAGTAATTGGGCTGATTTCCGTTCCTCATGCAGGATCGCCTCACCCGTATTCGAGGCCGTTCCGACAGCGGTCGCAGCCTTTGCCAAAGCGATTTTGGTGCTTTTGTTTAACGCACCGCCAAAAGACATGGCCGCAATCATGATCGGAATGGAGAGAGTCATGGGTCTTTTGGCCCGGTGCCCGATCGTAATCGAAGTTCGTATTCCAACATTCTCTTGCGTCGGGAAGCGAAAGAGATGAACCGGATTGAACAGAAGCTTCTCCCATGGAGATAAATGGACGGGAGTTCCAAGAGGACGGGAGATTGGGGTTCCTTGATTCCCCCGCATGGCTATTTCCATGAGGTTGGATATTCCAACTTTTTTCGTTGATGGAATCATTCCATACAAGCTCTCCGTATATTGGCCTCTGATAGCTCGTATGATCGCTTTATCTACGGCTTCGTTAATAATGGAGCGGAGAAATTTTTCAATGGGCTTCATCACGATGAGTACCCTCCACAAGCTCCCCGCGGTCAATGGCATTCTTTATTTCTTCAATTTTTTCAGCCATGGCCAGACACATATGCTTCATGGTTCCAAGCTGCCTGGCGGCAATCTGTTCTTCAACTGCTATATCCAGGATTTCACGATGGTCGAAATTTGCAAGCCTATTGTAGTGATCACGTTCAATAGAAGACAAGGTTCCAGCCATAGTTTCAACTCGATTCAGCTCGGAATGAATATAAGAAAGTGTATTTTTTAGATCCTGATATTTACTCAATTGGGTAACACCTCGGGTTCAATTTTTTAATCAATTTTTTCTAAATCAGAACAAGTATAAACAACCTGTTCGATATTACGGACGCTCAATAGCTTCATTGACGCTGCTTCGCCCACTTGCTTCGAATCCATATCGCCAGCAAAAGAATCAGAGGCAGAATAATTTGAAAGATCGGAGTTACGTAGGTAACCACTACTTTAATTCCTAGCCAAATATGATGAGGATAGTTGGGGGATATGAACGCTAATGCAAAGATGCATGCAGCAGTGATCACCGTCCACATAGGGTAGGATAGGCCCGTTATTTTATGCAATCCCATGACAGCTCCCATAAAAAAAGCTGCCATTTTGGTGCCCAGGCCAAGCACTAACACAAATACAAACAATACATCAAAACGTTCAAAGGCTTCAGCGATTTCTATAAGCTGAACCACCTGCAGAAGCGGCAGCGTGCTGTTGGCTGCCTGAGTCGGCCCTAACACGAGGATATTGATTTGATTAATCATGATTAAACAAATCGCCGTAATCGTGTATGAGATCACCACGCCCATCCCTATCTTATCCCTTTTTTGGACAAGAGGAAAAAAGAGCAGAAACAATAACGTCTGCCCGAACGGGAAGGACACGATTTCCGGCACGGCGGCTGTCCAAACCGGACGGAACCCCTCTTCCAGAACCGGCAGCATCAATTCAAATCGGACCAGTCCTGAAGAAACAAGCAGCGTATAGATCGTGAGATAGCTCAAAATGATGATCGGCAGAAATCCGGCGCACATCCAAATCACCACCTTGGGTCCATACCGAACGGTATTAGCCACTACGATTATTGCCGTCAACATGATAAACAGCAGAGGCGTACGGTCTAATAACGTCAAGATCGTAAGCTCACCCAGATCTCTTAAATTACGGGATGCTTCATATGCAAAATAACCTACAAAGCTTAAGTTAACCGCAGTGCCGATGACTTTGCCGAAGTGCTGTCTGCACAAGCCATATAAATCAAGTTGGGGATTGGAACGGTAGATTAAAAGATACATGGCTAGCAGGAACAAACCAATCAAGGCAGCAATGCCCATGGCGATCCATGCATCCCGTTTCGCTTCAGCCCCCAAGAAGAACAATGTCGTGCTTCCGACTTCAAACACCGCAAGAAAACATACCAGATCGGTAACTCGTATGGATTGCTTCATTTCCATTGTTCCCTTCTTCAATCAACATCCATCTGAATATGGAGCAAATTATCGTACGCCCGATTTAAACGCTTTTTGGGTCATACCCGTTTGACTGATGGTTACGTTGACTTGCAGGACAAGCTTAATGGAATTCATCCCGTCTGCTTCCCACTGATCCTTGATGCTCCTCCAGTCCTTCGGATATTTGCGATGGATATCGTCTGCAAAGTGAGGCAAGTCGGCATGAAGCCTTTTGGAGGCAGCCCACCCCTCCCTCATATGTTCCTTAATGACCTCTTCGATCCCTTTTTCCGCAGCATGGAGGTTGGATAGTTTCCCTAAATTTATGGAACAATTGGACTCTGTAATCCTGCCCTTCGCTTTAACGGAGACCAGCATCGTATACTCGTCCCCTTGCTTACGGGGCTTTACATTCGTTTTGGCGGATATCGTTTGAAAGGAGAATTTCTCCGTTTCTTTATTGGAGCCAGGACAGGATACGGATAAGGTACTGATCCGGACTTTGCCCGTTAACCATGATATTCCGATGCTCTCATTCCGGTTTAATGCCCCGACTCTCCGGTCTTTTCGAAACACGGCCAATCCTGTAATTCGAACCTTAGCAGGAGTAGAGGTTCTATTTAGCTGATCCATGGATTCCAGCCTTGCCTGCGATTCCCCCACCAATTCAACCTGAGGGACCCCGGCAGCACGGGCTTCAGCATCCAGATTTCGCGTCAACTCATACATCTTAATTGAAGGATAATTACTGTTGAAATGATCCGTTTGCCTTGAGATGTTGGCGATGGCTGCCCCGGGCAATCGTTCAGGCGGGATTAGCTGCTTCAGCATCTCGCTTGCTTGCCCGCTCGCGACCAGCACGTTGACATTTTCCCGTAACTGAGCATTCCTCCAATAAAAGTCGATGATATCCTGAATTCCTCTGCTTGCAGCCTCTTTGCCGAGCACGAGAATATCCGCATGAGGGAAATAAAGACGTCGCGGCGATTCCGTATAGCTTACATCAATCGCTTCGCGAAGCGTAGGGCCTACGGAAGAGAAAACATGGACGGGGGATTCCCCACCCCCTCCTTTGGTTGCTCCGCCAGTCCCCGCCGAAATGGCGGAAGGATTAATTAACTGATAGGTTACGATCCATCCTGCTTCGCCCCGGTCTATGCCTAGAGCTGCAATCAGACCGATTTCATTTAATTCCGTTCGGTTCCAGCAGCCTGTCTGCGATAATGCCAGAACGAACAGCAGTGAGAATATACCTAATCTACGCATATCGCACCTCAGTTCATATAGGGTCACTTCCTTCCCTGTTGCGATCCACTCATCCCCTGTCTTACAACGTTACGACGATTCATCTCCTTAGGCCTCGTCTTAAGGAAGGGCCACGGCAAACGCACAAACAGGTCTTTCAGATCGGAGAAACGGAGCGGGCTAACGGGTGAAAGATAAGGGATGCCAAATGAAGTTAAAGAAACGAGATGAACATATATCGGAATGAGCCCCGCCAATATCCCGTATAAACCGAGGGTCCCCGCCAGTAACATCAACACAAATCGAATGAGCCGGATGGCCGCAGCCATGCTGAATGCAGGGATCGCAAAGTTGGCGATGGCGGTAAAGGACACCACGATGACCATTGCCCCCGACACGAGTCCTGCCTGTACTGCAGCCTGGCCCAGCACAAGCGCCCCGACAATGGAAATGGCCGGCCCGATCACCCTGGGCATCCGCACTCCTGCCTCACGGATAATTTCGAACGTAAGCTCCATCATGATGGCTTCAACGAGTGCCGGCAGTGGCGTTCCTTCCCTTTGTGCAGCCAGACTGATCAACAGGGTGGTTGGAATCATCTCCTGATGAAAGGTTGAAATGGCTATATACAGTGATGGCAGCAGCAAGGATACAACGAAGGAGAAAAATCGGATCGCACGTAAGAAAGTAGTTAGATCATACCGCTGATAATAGTCTTCGCTGGAATGGAGGAACCTGAAAAAGGTGACGGGTGCCAGTAAAGCAAAGGGGGTGCCATCCACGAGAATCGCGATTTGTCCTTCCAGCAGACCGCCTGCTACCGCATCGGGGCGCTCCGTATTGATCAATGTAGGGAATGGACTCAAGGTAGTATCTTGTATAAACTCTTCAATATACCCGCTTTCCAGAACGCCGTCGGTTTCGATGCTTTGCAACCGAGACTTTATTTCCGATACGACACTTTGATCAGCTAAGCCTTCAATGTAAGCCATAGTTACTTTGGTATGGGTATAGCTGCCGATGACCATCGTTTGGACCCGTAAGTCCGGGGTACGCAGCCTTCTTCGGATGAGTGACACATTCGTCGAAATATCTTCGGTAAAACCGTCCTTCGGTCCCCGAATGACGGTTTGTGAGCTTGGCTCTTCGATTGCGCGCTTTTCCAGGCTTTCGATCGAAGTCGAAAAGGCGTCTTTCATCCCATCTACTAGTAGGACAGCCTTCCCCTCTAAAACAGCCGAAGTGACGGATTGCGTAGTATGTAATTTGTTGACAGGACTTGCAGGCAATATTTTTCTCAACAACGATTCTATGCCGGGCATAGGATCGGCTTCCAGCGTAACGGTTAACCAGGATTCCAGAATCCGATTGAGTTGATTGGCATCAATCAGCCCTTCAATATAGCAAATGGCAATCTCCGGCAGATCGTCGCGTCCTGAAATATATCGGACCACAAAGTCCGTACTGTTCCCCATGATATGAGTTAAGGTTTGAATAGACTCCTGTAGAGTCATGCTAATCGAGGTAGGTGAATCAGTTCGAACCTGCGTTTTGTTCTTCGAACGGCTTCGATTGAGCGCTTTTTGCAGTAACCGAATCAGCATGACAGTCCCCCCCTTTTTGCTATCCAGTATTATGGGGACTCAGAGGTTAAATTATTCCCTTGATTCCATATTCTTCGATATGTCCTTAGGAATCGGCAGTATATCCATTATGTTGGAATTTTTAGCACTACTTGTGCGGTACAGGCAGATTTTCAAAGCATTTTGAATATATATCAGCATCTTGTTCCGTGAGGTGATCATTTGTTTTTTCATATTAAGGAATTACAATTTCATGCAAAACCTGAACGCCCCGATCCCGTTTATGCCAGAAAGCTTCAGGAGGTGCTCGGAGGACAGTTCGGTGAGATAACCGTTGCCATGCAGTATCTTTTCCAGGGCTGGAACGTCCGCGGGGACGGAAAGTACAAGGATCTTCTGTTGGATACGGGTACAGAGGAATTGGCGCATGTTGAAATGTTGGCCACTATGATCGCCCGACTGCTTAATAATGCCCCCCTGGAAACGCTGGAGGACGCAGCGAAAGACCCTGTAATAGCAGCTATACTGGGAGGCAGCAATCCACAGCATGCCATTGTAACAGGTTTGGGAGCAGCTCCAACCGATAGCAACGGGTACCCTTGGAACTCCCGCTACACCATCGCCAGCGGTAATCTTCTTGCAGATTTCAGACATAATTTGGCGGCTGAATCGCAAGGCCGACTGCAGGTGGCCCGCCTGTATGAAATGACAGATGATCGTGGTGTCAAAGATATGTTGGCCTGGCTGCTAGCCAGAGATACCATGCACCAAAATCAATGGATCGTCGCGATAAAAGAATTGGAAGCGAAAGAAGGGGTAGTCGTTCCTACTACGTTTCCGAAGGAGCGTGAAATCCAAGAAGTATCCCATGTGCTGTTTAACTTTTCTCGAGGCCAGGAAAGTGCACAGGGACCCTGGGCTCATGGTCCGAGCCCGGATGGCGCCACCTTTCAGTATGTTGCCAACCCTCAGCCTCATGCTCCTGAGCCTCACTTGCCGCCCGCACCGCCGTATATCCATGACACACCTCCAAAGGTATTTAGATCGCAAAATATGCCGCATATGCCTCCACAATAAACAAGAAGGATGTCATCGAGTGACATCCTTCTTTATTATCACAGCTATATCATTTATTTCTGCAAGATAAGGTTATAATGGTTTAGCTTGCTGCGCCTCGAGCCGTTTCTCGTTAACCCGTCCGATAAGCTCGCTGACGACCTCATCCGGAGACCGCTCCATCATCCAGCTTTGCCCGAACATCTGGAAGATTTTAATGACCGGGAAGTCCTCCCAAAATCCCAGGAATTCATCCTGGAGAGATACTTTGTCCTTAACATGCTTGTTCATTTCATCGATGCACTCTTCCAGCACGTTCTTCGCGATCGGGTCGCTCACCCACTCATTAAGCAAGCTGAATTTATGGAACGTGATTTCCTCCTTGCCGAAGTCGCAGAACAGTCGGTGTGTCACTCGGATATCGCGGGACGAGCTGCCTGCGCAGAGTTGGAAATATCCGCTTTCTGCTACCCAGCGATTGTATTTCGTGTTGTAATAGGCAAAATCTCTTTCTTCAAGCTCAAAGACGATCTTCTCCTTCTCGCCCGGCGCGAGCTCGATTTTGGCAAAAGCTTTAAGCTCCTTCTCGGGACGCACCCATTTGCATTCCTCATCATGGACATACAATTGAACGGTTTCCTTCCCGGAGCGCTTTCCGGTATTCTCCAATTGGAGGGTAACGGTAATTCCCTTCTCATGCTGTACCGCTTGAAGATCCGTGTACTTAAATTTTGTGTACGACAAACCATGTCCGAACGGAAACTGCGGAGCCATTTCCTTACGGTCGTAATAACGATAGCCGATAAACAGTCCTTCACGATAATACAGCTTGCCGTTTTCTCCCTGAATCCGCATATGCGATGGGTTATCCGACAGCTTGACCGGGAAGGTCTCCGACAGCTTGCCGGAAGGGTTCGTGTGTCCGAACAGGATTTCGGCAATGGCTCTGCCCATACCCTGCCCCGTCAACCAGGAATGGATGACCCCAGGCACATGCTGCACCCATGGATGCATCGCAAGCGCGTTCCCGCTGCTTGTTACCACGACACAGTTCGGCTGAACGGCTGCAACGGCTTGGATGAGCTTCACTTGGTGCTCTGGGAGGTTAATGCTCTTCAAGTCATGCATCTCGGATTCCGCATATTCCGGCTGGCCGACGAACAATACGGCTAGATCGGATGTCGCCGCCAACGACGCGCTTTCCTTAATCAGGTCCTCGCGAATGGAGTCATCTGCGGGATATCCCTCAGCATAGCTTAGCGTGACCGACTCTCCCGCCAGCTCCTTAATTTCATCCCACGGAATATCGACCCGCGTTGGCGTAACTTCTGCGCTGCCGGCCCCTTGGATTCTTGGCTTCTTCGCAAAACGGCCGATGATTGCAATCGATGGTGCGGATTCCGGCTGTATAGGGAGAATACCGTTCTCGTTCTTGAGCAGCACGATGCTCTCGGCTGCTGCTTTTCTCGCAAGCGCGTGGTAGTCTTGAACAGTGCCCGAGACCGTTTCTTTCGGGGCTGTCGCTCGCTCTACAAGCTTTAGAATACGGGCAACGCTTTGATCAAGCTTCTCTTCGGAGAGGTCTCCGCCCTCCACAGCCTCCACAATTGCCTTCGTATTGTAGTGAGCCGGCCCCGGCATTTCAAGATCAAGACCGGCCTTAAGCCCGCGAATCCGGTCATTGACGGCGGTCCAGTCCGACAGCACGACACCTTCGTAGCCCCACTCTTCTCTCAGTATATCATGAAGCAAATGCTCGTTTTCGCTTGTATAACTGCCATTGAGCAAATTATATGAGCACATGACGGTCCAGGGATCGGACTTCTTAATGATCCGTTCGAAAGCGCTAAGATAAATTTCGCGCAGCGTCCGTTCGTCGACCTCCGAGCTCGTCACCATTTTTTCGTTCTCCTGATTGTTGCAAGCGAAGTGCTTGAGGGAAGCGCCCACGCCTTCGCTTTGGAGCCCGTTGATGAAGGCTGCGCCAAGCTCGCCTGTTAAGCAGGGGTCCTCCGAGTAGTACTCGAAGTTTCTGCCGCCAAGCGGCGTCCGCTTCATATTAATGCCCGGGCCAAGCAGCAGCTCCACGCCCATTTCCTTGGATTCCTGTCCAAGCGCTACCCCGACTTCATGCAGCAGCTCGGTGTTCCAGGAGGAGCCGATGGCGGAACCGGTAGGATAGCAGGTTGCCGGAACATTCTCGGACGTAATGCCCATTTCTTCATCGCTGTTCGTTTTCCGGATCCCGTTGGTTCCGTCATACATATGCACAGCCGGAATGTTCAATCGCTCGATGCCTTTGGTCATCCACATATTCAATCCCGCACAGAGGGATGCTTTTTCCGTAAGCGTCATTTCTTGAATTAATTCATGAATTGATCGGTTCATTTGGTATCCATCCTTTATACATGACTTGTTGAGCTTGCTTCCCGCTCTTTCTTAAGTTCTTGCGCATCATACAGCTTGAAGAACGGAAACCATACCGCGAATACAATCAATAAGACAACGGCCAGAAGAACAAGACCGCCGAGTCCGGACATCATGTAGGTAGACAGCCCGATCGGGGTATACCACAATTGAAAGATTTGGCTTGGAATTCTCGCCAGCCCCATATCGAGCGCCAAATACACAATGATCGGCGTTATAAGACCATTAATCCACATCGGAACCATGAGCAGCGGGTTGAAAGCAACCGCTCCGTAGACGACCGGCTCGTTAATATTAAACAGGGAGGGGATAATCGTCGCTTTACCGACGGACTTCAGCTTTTTCGATCTGGCAAGCAGGAACCAGACGGCGAGCGGCAAAGTAGCTCCCATACCTCCGATGCCCAGCCATCCCGAGAAAAAGGTTTCAAAGGTATTGATATTGACCGGGTCCAGTCCTTTTGCTACTAGAGCGGCATTCTCCTCGATAGCCGGAATCCAAATGGTATACCATATCGGCATCAACACCCACGGGCTGACCCCGAAGGAGTACAGAACAACGCCGATAAAGTTAAACAATACGAACCCGATGAGACTTTGCCCCACAGCATTAAGAGGTTCAAATGCATTTACGATGAGTGCAAAAATATCAAAGTGGAGCTGGTAAACCAGGACCCATCCTGTAGTTAAAATGATCGCGATCGGAATGAGAAAATCGAACCATTCCTTAATGAACTCAGGAAGCGAGCTCTCTGTTTTAAAGAAGGAGTATTTACCGCAGACATTCATGATCACCGCTACGAAGACGCCCACAAGCAGTGCTGTAATCATGCCCGTCGCGCCAAAGCGTTCAAGGATAAATTTGACCGTCCCATCCTCGTTCATGGTCGGGTTAAGCAGCATGATGAATAAAGATAAGCCGGTCATACCTGCCAGCAGCTTGATTTTGTGGCGCTCCCTCTTTTCCATGACCATATAAGGCGTTAAGAACGAAATAAATAAACCTAGCAGACCAAAGCTAAATGTCGTGATCGGTGATAGATCCGGCATCCCCGGAAAGAAATCCTTTAATATCGAAATCAACGTAATCATCGAGCCGATAAATATCATCGGAATCGCGACCATAATGGCGTCTTGAATAGATGAAACCCAAGCATTGTTCGTAAACGCCTCCAATCGAGGCGCAAACGATTCTGTCATCCATTTCATGAAACGCTTCATCTTGTTTTCCCTCCTGTCATTCTTGTGCGGCTGTATCTTTAGTATAGGGCCTCCGTGGCAACGCTTTCTTGTTTTAAGTTGTCGTGAAGGGGGGCATATTTTGCCTAGTTCGTCTCTTCCGTTCTAGCTTGTGTATCACTCTTGAAAATAAACAGCAAAAAACACCCCTTTTAATAAAAAGGGATGTCTTGTTGATCCAAGATTCGATTCAAACTAATACTGCCGGTCCAATGTTAGCAGCATGACGCCATGGGGCGGAAGTACAATTTCTTTACGCCAGTTATCCTGCTGGAGGAGCTCTGTCCGAATGACAGGCCCGCTTCGTTTATTAAGATAGGCGAGCTCTTCCTCCGAGAGGAATTCGGGAGCTCCCATGTCAATCCATTCGTCAAACACCGATCCATGCTGCCGGTCCAACCAATAACTGGTACATTTAAAGGTTCCGGTAAGCCCGCTTAGCGACAGCTCGAAGTTTCGGTTTCCTTTTTCCTCAAACACATCGTAACGGTTCGTGCTGGACAGTTCGGACCAGTCGCCGCTTGAAAACAGGGGATCCACATGTACGTAGTGATAGAACAGAAACTGCATGCTGCCATCCCTGGTTCGCGTTCCCACATAACCATCCCCTCGCACCAGAAGCTCATCGCCCAGCTTTTGCAATAGCTCTAAGGCATAATAGCTCGGCTTTTTGAGCCCGTCCCGGTTGATCAAGCCAAATCCTCCGTAGAACGGTGAAGTCGGCACCGTGCTTTCTTCGAAGACGTCGGTAAAGGACCAGAAGGCCAATGCTTTCACCGCGCCCAGCGTGTTCATCGCATGATAAATGACAAAAGGGGCCATAAACATCGTATCATGCAGCAAGTTGCGGTCGTACATGGAGAAATTCCATTCCGTGATATGAAGCTCCACGTCGCCATAGGCGGCGGCTTCCATTTTCCCCCGCAAGCGGTCAATGCTTTCCCTATAAAATGAAGGGGGCATGATCTTGGTCAGATGCTCCCTTTCTTCCTTAAGCCGAGGGTATTCCGAATAAATATGGAACGAAAAAAAGTCGAGAGGCACTTCCTGTTCCCTGCAATAATCCATAAACTCATCCGCCCAAGGATCATTCCATAACGATCCATAGCCCATCGCAGGTCCCCCTGTCCTCAGCTGAGGCCAGACCGATTTGATCGCCCGAACCGTCGATGCATAAAAAGCAAAGTATTCCTCCTTGCTTCCGGCCCAGCACACCCCGGACAAATCCGGTTCATTCCATACCTCGAAGTACCAGCTTTCCACTTCCTTCGCCCCATATCGATTCAGGCAGTGGCGCACGAACTCCCGCACCAGCGCGTCCCACTTGGTTTGATCGGCAGGCGGTGAAATATTTCCTCTCCACCAGAATATCGTTTCCTTGGAACGGGCAAGCTGGCTCGGCATGAAGCTGAGCTCGACGAACGGCTTCACTCCCTGCTCCAGGAGAAAATCATACAGCTTGTCGACATATGACCAATTATATACAGGAGCTCCGTCTTCTTTCTCACTGTACACCATCATTTCATCGTTAAATACGCCGTGGAAACGGATATACCGGAACGGAATATGCCCTTTTAGTTCACGCAGCTGCCGGCGCCAGTCTTCCCTTAACCCTTCGATTGCCCTGCCTGCGGTTGTCGTGACATTCCAATGCTGTTCATATCTTGCCGAGGGCCCATCGGCTTGGATCTCGATCAACTGCCGCTCCGGCGCAAGCCGAGATGATGGGTTTAGCGCATCGAGCTTCGTGTCCGCTCTAGCATCCAGATACCGATATAACGTCCCCATGGCATTCCATGTATCCATCTCGTAATAGTCGCCGCTTGAGGATTCATCGTAAGTTAACGGCTTGCGGTCCGGCCGATCGGCTGCTTCGGCAAGCAAGGCATCACGATAGGAGCTCGGGGTGCAGCCGTACTTTTCTTTAAAATATTTATTAAACAGCTTCACGTTGGCAAAGCCGCAATCGAGCGCGATTTCCGTTATGCTTTTCTCGCTTCCGGCAAGCTGGGCTAGCGCCTTCTCCAGGCGAACCAACGTCAAATACTTCTGGAAGGGGATGCCGATTTTATCCGTAAAGAAGTGCGAGAAATAATGCAGGCTCAAATGCTCCAGATCTGCCATGGTCTGAAGCGTAATCTTCTCATTATAATGCTGGTTTACATACGTAAGGACCCTGTTCAGCCTCTTATAGTCGTACTCTCTGCTGCCCTCTTCGGCTGCGGGATTCGTTCCATCCGCAAAATACCGCAGCAGACCGCCGCACAACGTTTGCAAGGTTCCCATCGTGTAGCTTTGGTAACCCGGTGCCTTCTTGTTGATCTCCCATACCATCTGCGCGAGATTTTGCTTGATGACCTGCAGCTGCCGGTTCTGCTCCGGATCCGCAGCAGAATTGCACGATATAAACGCTTGATTGTTCAACCATTCAGGACCAAACTGCAGCGTTAGCAGCACATTATCTTGGCTTGTCCGCTCGATTTGATGCACCGACATGCTGTTCACGACAATGACATCATCCTCATGGAGCGTATACTGCTTCTGATCAAGGTACATGATGACGGAGCCTTGGAGAACATAGACGATTTCCACCTCTTTATGCCAGTGAAAATGAATATGCTTCACGCTGTTCACGAAGAGCTTGATCGGCAGATCTTCCTGATGCTCTATAAATTCATAAAGGTAGCGAATATGCTGCTCCTCCCTTCATACAGCCTATTATACGCACATTTTTTCAAGGATATCAAAGCCGCTAGGCCTCGCAATGAGAAAAGGACACCCATACAACCTCCTGGAATGTCCTTTCATAATACCTTTGAAAATCGGGATATAGATGATGTACTAGAAGTAGAAGCCCCCCCATATTGACCTAGAACTGGAGCACTTGCTCCTTCTCTTGCAGCGCGTTCATTTTCTGGTTGATAGATCCTTCACGGCCCCTATTAGGCCTGCCGGAAGCAGCGTAACGGCAATGATTGCGGTGAATAGATTATGCGAAGCTGTTCTATAAGGCGTGAACCATTCCGTAAATAGCTTGGCTTGCGAAAGGTCTTCAAACAAGGACCCTTCCTTCACTTTAACCGGCGTCCACGAAGCATGATCGAAGGCGATGAATAGCAGCTGCAGAACAACAAGTCCTGCAAGAATAAACATCCACTCTTTTCTGCGATAAGACCGGCTTGTATGTGATGTATCTTTCATAATGCGTAATCTCCTTTAAAAGTAAAAAGTTGACCGCCGTTTGCAGCAAAAGCTAGGTTCGGCAAAAAAAGGCCGGGACAATGCGAAGGCATGGCATGGCACAGCTTCTTACATGTCCTTTCTCGAGAACAGGGTGACCGCCACATAATAGGAAGCGATGAATAGCAGCAAGATACCGGCTGCAGCCATAAACAATACATTATTGCTCATCATGTGATTCTCGTTCAGCAATGTCATCATGAACGCAGTGGGCTGTGCCATAATAATGAGCGCGATTAAAAAGACAGCGTTAATGATGCCGGCTCCTTTTTTACTAAGTGCATAGAAAAGAGGCATGTATATGGAAGTTAATACTAGCAGTATCCCCATTGGGACCAGGATGTCCAACACCGTATAATCCGGCTTGTTAAGCTGCGGGAATGCAAGCTTTACAAACCAGTGAATACCCAAGGAACCAAGGACGCCGAACAGCATAAACAGGATCGCCGTGATGTATTTCGCCTGTACAATATGCTTGCGGCTGACCGGCAGCGTGACCAGAAAATGATGATTATTGTTCTTGATATCGATCATCGTCACAAGACTAACGGAGGCGAATGCAGTATAGATTCCGACAAAGTAAAGCGAGAATTCGCTCCGTGGTATAAGGGCAGCACTGAACACCGCCAGATAAAATAAAGTCATCCATAAGGAGCTTTTTAAGGCGATAAAGTCCTTGCGCAGCAGATTAAGCATGAACCCGCCCTCCTTTGGCCGTGAAATACATGATGTCTTCCAGGGACGGGGTTTCCAATACTGCGTGAGTCCCGAACAATTGTGAAGCGTTGTGC